>JACMQX010000149.1 GCA_014376765.1 Ramlibacter sp.
ACTCTTGGGCTCTGTGGAAATCCGTCCGCAGAACTCCATTACGAGGTTCAACCATGTACGCGGTCATAAAAACCGGTGGCAAACAGTATCGTGTTGCTTCCGGCGAAAAAATTAAAGTAGAACAGATTGCTGCGGACGTAGGCCAGGAAATCGTGATCGACCAGGTTTTGGCTGTCGGCATCGGCAGCGATCTCAAGGTTGGCACACCCCTGGTGTCCGGCGCAACCGTCACAGTCACAGTACTGTCGCACGGGAAGCACGACAAAGTGCGCATCTTCAAGATGCGCCGTCGTAAGCACTATCAGAAACGTCAAGGGCATCGCCAGCAGTTCACCGAACTGCAAATCGGCGTCATTGCTGCATAAGGAGCAAGAGTCATGGCACAGAAAAAAGGCGGCGGCTCTACGCGAAACGGCCGGGATTCCCAGCCCAAGATGCTTGGCGTGAAAAGGTTCGGCGGCGAACTGATCAGCGCAGGCTCCATCATCGTGCGCCAGCGTGGCACCCGTTTCCATCCCGGCACCAATGTCGGTATTGGCACGGACCACACCCTGTTTGCGCTAATTGACGGCCATGTGTCGTTTGCCATCAAGGGTTCGATGAACAAGCACACGGTGAGCGTGACTCCGGCCGCAAGCTGATCACTTCGACTCTCCATCGAAGCCCCGCCTTGTCGGGGCTTTGTTTTTGGCGGCAATTTTTTATTTAAACTGGGTTCCTTATGAAGTTCGTGGACGAAGCCTATGTCGACGTCATCGCTGGAGACGGCGGGGATGGTTGCGTGTCGTTTCGCCATGAGAAGTACAAGGAATTTGGTGGCCCCAATGGTGGCGATGGCGGGCGCGGCGGGCATGTTTTTGCAGTGGCAGACGTCAACCTCAATACGCTGGTTGATTTCCGCTATTCGCGTCGCCACGAAGCCAGACGCGGCGGCCATGGGTTAGGGTCTGACATGTTCGGCGCAGCGGCTGACGACATCACCTTGAAGGTTCCTGTGGGAACCATCATCAGTGACGCCGAGACCGGAGAGGTTCTCTACGAGCTTTTGGTCCCTGGCGAGGTCATCACCATTGCCAAAGGTGGCGACGGCGGCTTTGGCAACATGCGTTTCAAGAGCGCCATCAATCGTGCGCCAAGGCAAAAGACGCCGGGTTGGCCTGGCGAGAAAAAGAGTCTCAAGCTGGAACTGAAGGTGTTGGCCGACGTTGGCCTTCTGGGGATGCCCAATGCGGGCAAGTCCACCTTCATCACGGCGGTATCTAACGCCCGCCCCCGTATCGCCGACTACCCATTCACCACCTTGCATCCCAACCTGGGCGTGGTGCGCGTTGGCCTGGAGCAAAGCTTTGTTGTTGCAGACCTTCCCGGGTTGATCGAGGGCGCGTCCGAAGGTGCGGGACTGGGTCATCTTTTCCTGCGGCACTTGCAGCGCACGAGGCTGCTGCTTCACATTATTGACCTCGCGCCATTTGACGGGGCAGACCCCGTGGCTCAAGCCAAAGCCATCATCGGCGAGTTGAAAAAGTACGACGCTGCGCTTTATGAAAAGCCGCGCTGGCTGGTACTCAACAAGCTCGACATGGTGCCGGATGACGAGCGCGAAGCCCGCGTCAAGGACTTCGTCAAGCGCTTCAAGTTCAAGGGGCCGGTGTTCGAGATTTCGGCATTGACGCGTGCGGGCTGCCAGCCTTTGGTGCAGGCGATCTACAAACATGTCAAGGCGCAGCAGGTCGCTGTGCAGCCGGCCATCTACATCGACCCGCGATTTGCCGGCGAGCCCGCGGCTGACAAGCCTGCCGAGTAAGCCATGGCGGCGCCGGCAACTTCCGCCAGGCGCCCGCTGCCACAACAAAAATTTCATGAACCAGCAAGCAGCTTCCACCGTCTTGCGTGACGCGCGCAGGATCGTCGTCAAGGTTGGCTCCAGCCTCGTGACCAATGAGGGCCGCGGACTGGACGAAGCCGCCATCGGCGAATGGTGTCGCCAGCTCGCCTTCCTGGCCAAGGATGGGCGTGAAGTCGTGATGGTCTCCAGCGGCGCGATTGCTGAAGGTATGAAGCGGCTGGGTTGGACAGTGCGCCCCCACGAAATCAACGAACTGCAGGCGGCTGCCGCGGTGGGCCAGATGGGGCTGGCCCAGATGTATGAAACCAAGCTGCGCGAAAACAACCTGGGCTCGGCGCAGGTCCTGTTGACACATGCCGACCTGGCGGACCGGGAGCGCTATCTCAACGCGCGCTCCACCCTGCTCACCTTGCTCAAGCTCGGCGTGGTGCCTGTCATCAACGAGAACGACACGGTGGTCAACGACGAAATCAAGTTCGGCGACAACGACACCTTGGGCGCGCTGGTAGCCAACCTCATCGAGGCTGACGCACTGGTGATCCTCACCGACCAGAAAGGCCTGTACACCGCCGACCCTCGCAAGGATCCGGCTGCTGTTTTTGTGCGTGAAGCGTCAGCGGGCGATCCGGCACTGGAGGCGATGGCCGGGGGTGCTGGTTCAAGCCTGGGGCGCGGCGGGATGATCACCAAAATCCTGGCCGCCCGGCGCGCGGCGGGCTCAGGCGCCTCTACCGTCATCGCGTGGGGGCGGGAGCCGGATGCCTTGGTGAGGCTCATCAAAGGCGATGCGATCGGCACGCTGCTGGTGGCGCAGACCCAGAAAAAGCAGGCACGCAAACAGTGGATGGCCGATCACCTCCAGCTGCGAGGTGCCGTGTCAGTTGACGATGGCGCTGCAGCCAAGGTGTGCGATGAAGGCAAAAGCCTGTTGCCGATCGGCATGACTGCCGTGGAAGGTGAGTTTTCGCGCGGCGATGTGATTGCCGTGCGCAATGCCACTGGCACTGAGCTGGCCCGCGGCCTCGCAAACTATTCGAGCATTGAGGCCCGACTGCTATGCCGCAAATCCTCAAGCGAATTTAAAAAGCTGCTGGGCTACGCAGCGGAGCCGGAGATGGTTCACCGCGACAACATGGTGCTGATGAAGTAACACGGCTGGACGCTGCCGCGGGTCACGCGCAGAACCTCAAAAAGGGTAGACCCCACCGCGCGAATTGGGCCGGAGTAATTCCCGGACCACATCGTCCACCCGGTTGGGCGTGCCGCCTTCGGGGCAGGCCCCTTGCCGCGAAAGCTGATAGGCATGCGATGAATTCCGGTTGCTGATCATGGCGACCCATTGCGGATCAGCAACCTGGTTCCATCCGCTTCCCGGGTTGTAGCGGGCGTAGGTCTTGAACTCGCCGCTTGAGCACCGGATACCTTCGAACATCGCGTTGATGGTTCCGCTGCTGCTGCGTGCCACTACGACATACCGGACGATGCCGTCCTTGCTGATGCTCATCGTCTGGGGATCCACACCGAACCGCAGCGCAGATGCTGCGCTTACGTCAAAGGGGATGACGCGCGATGCTTCAAAAGCCGGTGCCGCAGGCGCATCGCTTTCTTTGTAATCGGGATCATCTCTGGGTGTTTGCGCAATCACGGGACAGGCCGAAGCCATCAACAAGACGGCCAAAATTCTACGAAGCCGCATGCGTGTTTTCCTTTGCAGCCAGATGGGACAGGCCGGCTTGTGGATCAGGGTCGAAGGTCGCGCCTGGGGGCAGTTCAAATGATGCACCCAGCATGTGCTCAGCGCCGCCTTCCGGTGCGTCGCCATCATGTTCGCGCAGCCGCATGCCACTGCGCAGGTAACGGTTGCGGTGGTCATGGCGCGGCAAGTAGCGAGCCAACTCCGTCAGTGCCATTTCGTAGACACCACGCTTGAACTCCACTACGACGTCCAGCGGCACCCAATAGTCGTTCCAGCGCCAGGCGTCGAACTCCGGATGATTGGTGGCGCGCAGGTTCAGGTCCCAGTCGTGACCCACTAGTTGCAGCAGATACCAGATCTGCTTCTGGCCCTTGTAGTGACCTCGCGCGTCCCGGCGTATGTACCGGTCAGGCACCTCGTAGCGCAACCAGTCTCGGGTGCGGGCCAGCATGCGAACATGCTCGGGCATTAACCCCACTTCTTCATGCAGCTCGCGCAGCATGGCTTGCTCGGGTGTTTCACCCCGGTCAATGCCACCCTGCGGAAACTGCCAGGAATGGGTGCGTATGCGCTTGCCCCAGAACACCTGGTTTTTCTGGTTGAGCAGGATGATGCCGACGTTAGGCCGAAAGCCATCCCGGTCAAGCATAATCAAACCCCAAATTTTGAACTGATTCCATTATGCACAGCAACGTGGGTGCAGCAAGGGGTCAGGTCTTACCGCAGCAGGCAAATAGCCCCATGAAAGCCTCCCAGTTTTTCGTCTCCACCCTTAAAGAAGCGCCGGCCGATGCGGAAGTGGCCAGCCACAAACTGATGATGCGCGCCGGCATGATCAAGAAGCTCGGCGCAGGCATATACAGCTACATGCCGATGGGCCTGCGCGTCATTCGCAAGGTCGAAGCCATCGTGCGCGAAGAGATGAACCGCGCGGGCGCTGTGGAGCTCACCATGCCCGTCGTGCAGCCCGCCGAGTTGTGGCAGGAGAGTGGCCGGTTCCAGGGCTACGGCGAAGAGCTTTTGCGTATCAAGGACCGGCATGATCGCGACTTTGTAGTTCAGCCCACGAGTGAAGAAGTGGTGACCGACATCGCCCGCCAGGAAATCCGCAGCTACAAACAGCTGCCCAGGAATTTTTACCAGATACAGACCAAGTTCCGCGATGAACGCCGCCCGCGCTTTGGTGTGATGCGTGGCCGCGAGTTCACCATGAAGGACGCCTACAGCTTTGACCGCGACCTGGACAGCGCCAAAGCCAGCTACCAGGCCATGTCGCAGACCTACCGCCGCATCTTTGACCGCTTCGGCCTGCGCTACCGTGCGGTTGCTGCGGACAGCGGCACCATTGGCGGCGACGTGAGCCAGGAGTTCCAGGTGATTGCGGCAACGGGGGAAGACGCGATCGTCTATTGCCCCGACAGTGACTACGCTGCCAACATGGAGAAGGCAGAGGCGCTCGCGCCCGCAGGTCGCCGCCCGGATGCGGCGCAGTCTCTCACCAAGACCCCCACGCCGGGAAAAAGCACTTGCGCCGACGTGGCCGAACTGCTGGGCGTGCCGCTTGCTCAAACAGTCAAGTCCCTGGTCCTCGCCACAGACATGTTGAACGAACGAGGTGAAGTGGCCAGAACACAGGTGTGGCTTCTGCTGCTGCGCGGTGACCACGACATGAATGAAATCAAGGCCAGCAAGGTGCCCGGGCTCAACAATGGCTTTCGCTTTGCGAGCGTGCCGGAGATCGTGGACCACTTCGGCAGCGAACCCGGCTACCTGGGCCCGCTGGGCCTGGTCAAGCCGGTGAAGATCGTGGCGGATCGCGAAGTAGCTGTCAGGGCCGACTGGATCTGCGGCGCCAACGAGGCGGGCTTTCACATGACAGGCGTCAACTGGGGTCGCGACCTGCCCGAGCCCGCCTTGGTGGCTGACTTGCGTAACGTCGTCGAGGGTGACCCTTCGCCTGACGGCAAAGGCAGCTTGTCGATCGAACGTGGCATTGAAGTCGGGCATGTTTTTGTCCTGGGCACCAAGTACAGCAAGCCGATGAAAGCCACCTTTCTGGACGAGAACGGCAAGCCCCAGTTCCTGGAGATGGGTTGTTACGGCATCGGCATCACACGCCTTCCCGCTGCTGCGATCGAACAGAACCACGACGAGCGCGGGATCATCTGGCCCGACGCGCTTGCGCCGTTCACCGTCGTCATCTGCCCGATCGGCATGGACCGTAGCGAAGACGTCAAACTTGCCGCCAATCAACTGCATGATGAATTGCTCGCGGCCGGCGTGGATGCATTGCTGGACGACCGGGGTGAGCGTCCCGGTGCGATGTTTGCAGACTGGGAGCTCATCGGCATTCCGCATCGCGTGGTGATTTCCGAGCGGGGTCTGAAAGAAGGCCAGCTTGAGTACCAGCACCGGCGTGACGCCGCTGCAACCAAAGTGCCCGCCGCTGAAGTTTTTGCGTTCCTTAAAGGCCGGCTGCAAGGGTGATCAACCGCCGCAGTTGCCTGGGTGGAATTTCTGGCGGCATGGCGCTGCTGGGGCTGGCACAGCCGGCCCGTGCCGGCGGCCAGCTCGAAGAGCCGCTGGTCGACTCAGTGCGCTCCGCGCTGAGTTCGGCCATTGCGAACAGCGCGCCCCCCGTTCCTGAATTTACTGACACCGAATCGCGACTGGCCTATCTGCGTTGGCTGGGCGCGATGAGCGAGCGGCTTAAAAAGAAGAAATCAGACTTTCAGGTGCGCAAGGAGTTCTTGCAAACCGTCTGGTATGAAAGCCGCCGGGCAGGCGTGGACAAGGGTCTGGTCCTTGGGCTGATCCAGGTGGAAAGCAATTTCCGCAAGTATGCCGTCAGCCCGGTCGGCGCGCGCGGCTACATGCAGGTGATGCCGTTCTGGACCCGCGTGATCGGCGATGGCGACGCAAGCAAACTGTTCCACATGCAGACAAACCTGCGCTTTGGCTGCGTGATCCTGCGGCACTACCTGGACCGGGAGCGGGGCGATCTCTTCATGACGCTCGGCCGTTACAACGGTAGCCGCGGCAAGGCGCCGTACCCCGATGCCGTGCTGGGCGCCGCGCGTCTGTGGCAGTTTGACGCGCGCTGAGTTGGTGCAAGCGCTATTTGTGCGTAACCGCTATTGCACGAAGCCCATCCTCCCCTTGGCCGTGCCCGGCTTGGGCAAATCCTCCACCGCCACATCATCACGTCCCGCCAGCCGTGCATTGCCGAACGCCGTCATCAGCGCGCGGCGCATTTCGCGCGGCGCCAATTCGGCCAGCTGGTCAAGTAAATCGTCCTGCGGCTCGGGCGCAAAGCGGTGGCCCCAGTCATGCTCTGCACGGATCGAGGTGTAGAGGTTCAGCGCAATTCGCCGCGCAGCGTCCAGCGTGGGCGCCTCGATCTCGAAGACGTTCATACGGTTGAGAATGGGCTCAGGAATCGACCGCGCATCGTTGGCGGTGGTGATCCAGATGACTTGGCTTGCATCAATCGCCACTTCGGCAAACTCGTCCATGAAGCTTTGCGCCGTGTCGTGTTCCAGCAGGCTGTAAAGCGCGCCCAGCGGGTCGTACTGGGCATCGGCGCTGGCCTTGTCGATTTCATCGACCACGATCACCGGATTGGCGTACTGGCCGTCCACCAGGGCTTCAAACACCTTGCCTGGCTTGGCGCCCTTCCATTGGGACGATGAGCCCGACAGCAGCCAGCCCGCCGTCATGGAGCTCATGGGGACCAGACTCATGCCAGTGCCCAGCAACTCGGCCAGCTTTTTGGCGAAGTGGGTCTTGCCGATACCCGGTGGGCCGAGCAACAACATCGGCGTCACCTCCAAGCCATCGCGGCTGTCCTGGCTGAGTGCGACATGACGCTTGACGTCGTCCAGCACCTTGTCGAAGTTGGGCAGTTGGTCGTAGAGCGATGCCATGTGCGGCACGCCCGATGGCTTCACCTGGAAGCGCTCGGGGCCGCGCTCCAGCATGCGTTCGTAAGTGGTGCGCAGGCTTTCATAGTCGCGCTGGGGCAGCTTGGCCAGCTTGCGTTCTACCTCGTCGGTGCGGTAGACGCTGCGCAGCTGGGCCACGGGCAGCTTGAAGGATGAAGACTGAGGAACAAGACTTCTGGATTCCATCGGGCACTCCCAGGCAATGAACACAAATTCATTTCAGCATAAGCCGTGCCAGCGTTCAATAGAGGGAAAGCACTGTCGGCGCTGCGCGACAGGGGTGGCGCGCTGGCAGTCCGCGTTGGAGTCTGCCGGGGCCGTGGTGACTTGAAGAGTCAAGTCGGGAGGCGTTGCATCACGGGTGAACTTCAGGCCTGCGAAGAACCCTGAGGCGCGCCCAACACCTGCTGCAGCTCACCGCTCTCATACATCTCCATCATGATGTCTGAGCCGCCGACGAATTCACCTTTGACGTAAAGCTGCGGGATCGTGGGCCAGTTGCTGTATTCCTTGATGCCCTGGCGAATGCCTTCGTCTTCCAGCACATTGACGGTCGTGACCGCTTTCGTGTCGACGCCGCAGGCCTTCAGGATCTGCATGGCGCGGCCGGAAAAGCCGCACATCGGGAAGCTGGCATTGCCTTTCATGAACAGCAGCACGTCGCTGGTTTTGACAAGCTCGTCGATTCGTTGTTGTGCATCACTCATGGGGCTGCTCCTTATGGCTCAAAATGGAATCGCCTGATTATCCCAGTGCCGGCACTTTCCCGCCCGAGCACCGCGCTATGCCCGCCACGTCATTGCGGCTGCCTACCTCAGAGAATCCTGCGGTCGCGAGCAATGCGCGCACTGCACCAGCCTGGTCCCAGCCGTGCTCCAGCAGCAGCCAGCCGCCCGGCAGCAGCCGCGACGCAGCGGACGCGATGATCTGGCGGATGTCGTCCAGCCCATCGGCGCCTGAAACCAGTGCCTGCGCCGGCTCATGGGATAAGGTGGGGAGGTGGGTATCACCCTGCGCGATGTAAGGCGGGTTGGAAGCGATGAGGTCGTAGTGACCGCTGACACCGTCAAGCCATGAGCCGGCTGAAAAGGCCACGTCCAGGCCCAGGCGCTGCGCATTCGACGCCGCCACCTCAAGGGCAGCAGGGCTGGCGTCTACGGCACTCACACGTGCATCTGGCCGCTCATACTTGATGGCCAGCGCGATGGCGCCGCTGCCCGTGCCCAGGTCGAGCACCCGGGGCGTCCCGGTGTCTTTCAAAACGGCCAAAACCCAGTCCACCAGTGTTTCCGTGTCAGGCCGCGGGATCAGCACCCGCGAGTCCACCTGCAGCTCAAGCCCATAGAAAGCCTGTCTGCCCCTCAGATAGGCCAGTGGCTCGCCAGCCGCGCGCCGCGCGCACAGCCTCATGAAACGGTCTCCCGCATCAGCAGGCAAACCGTCACTGTCGTGTGCAATCAGCCAGGCGCGATCATTGGGTTTCCGGCCCAGAGCCTCAAGCAGCAGCAACTGGGCGTCAAGCCGGTCCAGTCCCTGGCGCCCTGCGTCACCCAGTGCCTGCGTCACCGTCATGCCAGGGCAGCTCACTTGCCAGCACCCACTTCCAGCTCCTCCAGCTGCTCCGCCTTGCGCGCCAGCAGCAGAGCCTCGATCACTTCATCCAGATCACCCTCCATGACGAACTGCAACTTGTACAGCGTGAGGTTGATGCGGTGGTCGGTCAGGCGCCCTTGCGGGAAGTTGTAGGTGCGGATGCGGTCGCTGCGGTCGCCGCTGCCGATCAGCCCCTTGCGGGTGGCGGCGTCCTTGGCTGCGCGTTCCGAGCGGTCCTTTTCCTTGATGCGGGCGGCCAGCACCTGCAGGGCCTTGGCCTTGTTGCGGTGCTGGGAGCGGTCGTCCTGGCACTCGGCAACGATGCCGGTGGGCAAGTGGGTGATGCGCACGGCCGAGTCGGTTTTGTTGACGTGCTGGCCGCCGGCGCCGCTGGCCCGGTAGGTGTCAATCCGCAGGTCGGAGGGGTTGATGAGCACCGCCTGGGCTTCGTCCGGTTCAGGCAGCGCGGCCACGGTGCAGGCACTGGTGTGGATGCGGCCCTGGGTCTCGGTGGCGGGCACGCGCTGCACCCGGTGGCCACCAGACTCAAACTTGAGCTTGCCATATACCCCCGTGCCGCCGGCGCCGCCGGAGGGCGCGCCGACCATGCGCACCACCACCTCCTTGTAGCCACCCAACTCGCCGGGCGATTCACTAACGATCTCGCAGCGCCAGCCCTGCCGCTCGGCGTACTTCGTGTACATGCGCAGCAAATCACCCGCAAACAGGCCCGATTCGTCACCGCCGGTCCCGGCGCGGATTTCCAGAAAGGCATTGCGCGCGTCATCCGGGTCTCGGGGCAGCAGCAGGCGCTGGAGTTCGTCTTCCAGCAGCGCGATGTCGGCCTGCGCAGCCGTAATCTCTTCCTGTGCCATCTCTGCCATATCTGCGTCGTCCAGCATGGCCGTGGCCCCGGCCAGGTCCGCCTCACGCCTGACAAAGCGCGCGTATTGCGTGGCCACCTCGCTCACCTCGGTGTGCTCCCGGGTGAGGGCGCGGTAGCGGTCCATGTCCTTGACCACGTCCTCCTGCTGCAGGAAAAAATCCAGTTCGTGGATGCGCGTGGCGTAGCGGTCGAGTTGCTGGCGAAGAAAGGGTTTCATTGGAATCTGTCATGCCGGACTGCCTCCGGCAATGCTGGGTTGCGTGATGGGGTGTGGAGTTTCGAACCCCGCACCGGTGGCGCCGGCCTGGCCGGGCGTGCGCCGCTAACGCTCTTTGCGCAGAAAGAAGTGCTGGATCGCGGAGCTGGCCCGCTCGCGCGCTGCCGCATCGCCTGCATGCAGCTCGGTCATGGCGCCGTGCAGCATCTTGTGCGTGAGACCGCGCGAAAGGGCCTCCAGCACGGCTTCCACGGTCTCGCCCTTGGCCAGCAGCTTGCGGGCTCGGGCCATTTCCAGTGCACGCCATTCGTCGGCTTGGGCATTGAGCTGCTGGATCAGCGGCACTGCGCCACGCTGGTCCATCCAGTGCATGAAGCTTTGCACCCCGGCATCGATGATTGCCTCGGCCTGCGCCACCGCCGCCTGGCGGCTCGCCTGGCCGGTCTGGACCACGGCGGCCAGGTCGTCCACTGTGTACAGATACACGTCCTGCAGCGCCTTGACTTCGGGCTCCACATCGCGCGGAACCGCCAGATCGACCATGAACATCGGCCGGTGCTTTCGCAGCTTCAAAGCCCGCTCGACAGCGCCCAGACCAATGATGGGCAGCGTGCTGGCGGTACAGCTGATGATCGCGTCGAACTCATGCAGGCGGTTGGGCAGGTCAGCCAGGGGCATCACTTCGCCGCCAAAGCGCAGGGCCAGCTTTTCGCCGCGCTCCAGCGTGCGGTTGGCCACGGCAATACCTTTGGGGTTTTTGGCGCAAAAGTGCGTGGCAGCCAGCTCGATCATCTCGCCCGCGCCCACAAACAGCACCTTGATCTTGCTCAAATCTTCAAACAGCTGGCCGGCCAGGCGCACGGCCGCCGCTGCCATGCTGATGGAATGCGCGCCGATTTCCGTGGCCGTCCGCACTTCTTTGGCCACCGCAAAAGAGCGCTGGAATAACTGGTTGAGGGTAGAACCCAGCGCGCCGGCGTCGTTGGCGGCGCGTACTGCATCTTTCATCTGGCCCAGAATCTGCGGCTCGCCCAGAACCATGGAGTCCAGGCCGCTGGCCACCCGGAAGGCGTGGCGCGCTACCAGGCCGTCGTGCAGGGTGTAGGCATGCGTGCGCAGGAGAGAGGAGGCCACGCCGCCCGAATTGGCCAGCCAGTCAAAGGCGGAGTCCATCTCGAGCTTGTCGCTGGCGCAATAAATCTCGGTGCGGTTGCAGGTCGAGATAATGGCGGCCTCGGGCTTTTGCGCAAGCGCCTCGCGAAAACCCCTTAAAGTCGGCTCGATCTGGTCAAGGGCAAAGGCGAATCGCCCACGCAAATCGAGCGGTGCGGTGTTGTGATTGATGCCCAAGGCCCAGACTGTCATGCGCGGATTATAAAATTTGTAGCGAAGCCGCGTATTTCCGGATAACCCGTACCCCTCTCATCTTTTTTGTCTGGACCGCCATGGGCCCGCTCGATCTGCTCGATCACCTCCTGAATTTCGTGGCGCCGGCGCTGTTTGTCGCGGTCCTGATGGCCCTGGCCGCCAGGGCCCTCATGCCGCGCGCTCCCCAGGCCAGCGGTCTGTGGAAGCAAATAGTGTTTAATTTTCTGGCTGGGCTGGCCGCCTTGCTGGGCGGCCTCATGGTGTTTGGCCGAGACGGCAAGATGGCGACCTACGCCGCGCTGGTGATCATCTGCGCCACCAGCCAGTGGCTGCTGCTACGCGGCTGGCGAAAATAAATCGACGCGGTCGGTGATGATCCCGTCTGTTCCCAGCGCCAGCAGGCGCTGCGCTGCCCATTCATCGTTCACGGTGTAGCTCAGGCACCTGAAGCCCGCGCTTTTGGCCTGCGTCACGCTGCGCACGTCCCACAGGGCGTGGTTGCAGACGACGGCCACGCAACCCAGGGTGAGCGCGTTTTCCAGCCAGCCCGTCCACAGCGTGTCCAGCAGCAGCCCGCGCGGCAAGTCCGGCTGGGCTTGCCGCGCTCCCTCCAGCGCTTCTGGCTGAAATGAAGTCAGCAGGGGAGGTACAGCCCGGCCGGCCCACAATCGCGCCGCATGATGGGCCACCACCTCACCGGTCAAACGTTCGGCGCCCGGTGTAGGCTTGATCTCGATGTTGAGGAAGTTGCCGTTGGCAATACACCAGGCCGCCACAGCCTGCAAACTCGCCAGCGGCTCCCCGGCGAAGGCCCGCGAGTGCCAGCTGCCCGCGTCCAGTTGCGCCAGCTCACCCCACGCATGGTCACCGCCGGTGCCCTTGCCGGTGGTGGTGCGCTCCAGCGTCGCATCGTGCATGAGAAAGGGAATGCCGTCGGCCGACAGCTTCGCGTCGCACTCAAACATCCGGTAGCCGTGGCTGGCGCCCACGCGCAAGGCCGCCAGTGTGTTTTCAGGTGCCAGCTTGCCGGCGCCGCGGTGGGCAACCCAGCGCGGGTAAGGCCAGTTCGACTCGCTCACATCAAAGCCTGGAGAGGCGGGTTCCTGCGTGGCCATGTCCATCGCCTTAAATGCGCTTGCCGGATGCGGCGTCAAACCAGTGCAGCCGCTCACGCCGCGGCGACACGTGGATGGTGGAGCCGGGCACCGGCGCTGCCGCGCTTTCGTCCGTGCGCACGATGATCAGCTCATCGCCCGAGCCCTCCGTCAGCCGCCCGTACACCAGGCGCTCGGCGCCCAGCATTTCAGACGTTTCCACCTCCAGCGCCCAGCTGCCGGGCGATACGGCTTGCGCCACCGAAAAATGCTCAGGCCGGATCCCCAGGATCTGCCCGGGCTTGCCGTCAGGCGAATGCTTGAGCAGGTTCATCGGCGGCGAGCCGATGAAGCTGGCGACAAAAGTAGAAGCGGGCCGGCCATAAACCTCTTCAGGCGTGCCGAACTGCTCCATCACGCCGGCGTTCATCACGATCATGCGTTGGGCCAGCGTCATCGCCTCGACCTGATCGTGCGTCACGAACAGCGAGGTGATGCCCAGCTCGCGGTGCAGCTTCTGGATCTCCAGACGGGTTTGAGCGCGCAGCTTGGCGTCCAGGTTGGACAGCGGCTCGTCAAACAGGAACACCTGCGGCTGGCGCACGATGGCCCGGCCCATGGCCACCCGCTGGCGCTGCCCGCCCGACAGCTCGCGCGGCTTGCGCTGCAGCAGCTGGCCCAGCTCCAGAATCCTGGCCGCCTTGTCTACCCGCGTCTTGATCTCGCCCGCCGGGACCTTTTTGATCTTCAGGCCGTAGGCCATGTTGTCGAACACGCTCATGTGAGGGTAGAGCGCGTAGTTCTGGAACACCATGGCAATGTCGCGTTCGGCCGGTTCCAGGTCGTTGACCACGCGCCCGCCAATGCTGATTTCGCCCTCGGTGATCTCTTCCAGGCCCGCCACCATGCGCAGCAAGGTGGACTTGCCGCAGCCCGAGGGCCCGACGATGACGATGAATTCATGGTCCGCGATCTCGGCATTCACGCCGTGGATCACCTGGAGCTGGGATTTGCCGTTGCCGTAGCGCTTGACGACGTTCTTGAGTTGTATTGAGGCCATATCCTGATCAGTTACTTCTCGGTATCCACCAGGCCCTTGACGAACCACTTCTGCATCCCCACCACGACGATGGCGGGCGGCAGCATCGCCAGGATGGCGGTGGCCATCACCACGTTCCATTCATTTTGCGAGTCACCCCCGGCGATCATGCGCTTGATGCCCACCACCACCGGGTACATATCCTCGCCCGTTGTGGCCAGCAAAGGCCAGAGGTACTGGTTCCAGCCGTAGATGAACTGGATCACGAACAGCGCCGCCATGGAGGTTTTGGACAGCGGCAGCAGCACATCAAAAAAGAACCGCATCGGGCTGGCGCCGTCCATGCGCGAGGCCTCGGTCAACTCCTCGGGCACGGTGAGGAAAAACTGCCTGAACAAAAAGGTCGCGGTGGCCGAGGCAATCAGCGGCACCGTGAGGCCCGCATAGGTGTTGAGCATGTTCAGGTCCGACAGCACCTTGTAGGTCGGCAGGATGCGCACCTCCACCGGCAGCATCAGCGTGATGAAGATGGCCCAGAAGCAGGTCTTGCGGAACGGAAAGCGGAAGTAGACGATCGCAAAGGCCGACAGCAGGGAGATCGAAATCTTTCCGATAGAGATCACGGTGGCCGTGACAAAACTCACCCACATCATGTGCGCCACCGGCGCATTCGAGCCCGCCGAGGTGGCGCGGCCAAACAGCGCGCCGTGAAAGCTGTCGTAAATATTGGTGCCGGGCCACAGCGGCATGGGCGCCTGAACGATCTCCTGCGCGGTGTGCGTGGTCGCGGTGAAGGCCACGAAGATGGGGAAGGCGACGATGAAAACGCCCAGCAGCATCACCACATGGGCGAGCAGTCCGTGGGTACCGCGTTTTTCTACCATGTCAGTAGTTCACTTTCTTTTCTACATAGCGGAACTGCACCACTGTGAGCGCCACGACGATCACCATCAGCACCACTGACTGCGCAGCCGAGCCGCCCAGGTCCATGGCCTTGAAGCCGTCGTAGTAGACCTTGTAGACGAGGATGGCGGTGTCCTTGCCTGGCCCGCCCTGGGTGGCCGCGTCCACGATCGCAAAGGTGTCAAAAAACGCGTAGACCACGTTGATCACCAGCAGGAAGAAAGTGGTGGGCGACAGCAGCGGGAACTGCACCGTCCAGAACCGCCGCCACGGGCCTGCGCCATCAATCGCGGCCGCCTCGATCAGCGATTTGGGAATGGACTGCAGCCCGGCCAGGAAAAACAGGAAGTTATAGGAAATCTGCTTCCACACCGAGGCCATGACGATCAGCGTCATGGCGTGGCCGGAGTTGAGCAGGTGGTTCCAGTTCAGCCCGAACTTGCCCAGCGCATATGAGACGATCCCGAGTGACGGCGAGAACATGAATACCCACAGCACAGCCGCTACAGCCGGCGCCACCGCATAAGGCAGGATCAGCAGGGTCCTGTAAATGACAGCGCCGCGGCTGATGCGGTCGGCAAAAACGGCCAGCAGCAGCGACAGGCTGATGCCGATGCCCGCGACCAGCACCGAGAAAATGGCGGTGGTCTTGAAGGACTCGACATAGCTCGAATCGTCAAACAGCTGCTTGAAATTATTCAGACCCACGAACTCGATCGAGGTGCCGAAAGGGTCCTGCTGCTGCAGCGATTGCAGCAACGCCTGGCCAGCCGGCCAGAAGAAAAACACGAGGATCACCGCCATCTGGGGTGCCAGCAGCAGCCAAGGCAGCCAGCGGGAGCGGAATACGACGCGTTTTTCCATCAGTGCATTGTGTTGGATCCTTCCCCCGTGGGGAAGGAGTCCTTCTTATCAGTTCTTGCTTGCTTTCTGGAATTTCTCAAGCTGCGCATTGCCGCGCAGGACGATTTCATCCAGCGCTTCCTTGGCCGACTTCTTGCCGTTCCAGACCTGTTCCAGCTCTTCGTCCTCAATCGCCCGCACCTGCACATAGTTGCCCAGGCGAATGCCCCGGCTCTTGTCGGTGACCTTGCGGATCATCTGCGTGACCGCCACATCGGTGCCCGGGTTCTGCTTGTAGAAGCCCGACTTCTCGGTCAGGTCGTAGGCTGCGGTGGTGACGGGCAGGTAACCCGTGCGCTTGTGGCTGGCCGACTGCACTTCGGGCTGCGAAATGAAGCTGAAGAACTTGGCCACACCCTTGTACTCGGCCGGCTTCTTGCCCGACATCACCCACAGGCTGGCGCCGCCGATGACGGTGTTCTGCGGTGCGCCGGGAACGTCCTGGTAGTAGGGCAGCGGGGCCAGGCCATAGGCGAACCTGGCATTCTTGGCCACGTTGCCGTAGAAGCCCGAGGAGGTGTTGATCATGGCGCACTCGCCCGACACAAAACTAGCTTCAGGCACATTGCCGCGGCCCTTGTAAACAAACAGACCCTGCTTGGACATGTTGGCCAGATTTTCAATATGGCGCACATGCAGCGGCGAGTTGATCTTCATGCGCGCATCCAGCCCGGCCAGGCCGTTGGACTTGGTCGCAAATTCCACGTTGTGCCAGGCCGAGAAGCTCTCCAGCTGCGTCCAGCCCTGCCAGGCGGTGGTGAACGGGCACTTGTGGCCGCTGGCCTTGAGCTTGGCAGCGGCATTAACCACTTCAGGCCAGGTCACCGGCGCGCGGTCGGTGGGCAGGCCGGCCGCCTTGAAGGCGTCCTTGTTGAAGTAAAACACTGTGGTGGAGCTGTTGAACGGAAAGCTCAGCATCTGCCCGTTCGGTGCGGTGTAGTAACCGGCAACGGCCGAGATGTAGGCCTTGGGGTCAAACTTCTCACCGGCGTCCTTCATGATTTGGGCGACAGGGACGATGGCGCCCTTGCTGCCCATCATGGTGGCGGTGCCCACCTCAAACACCTGCAGGATGTGTGGCGCATTGCCCGAGCGGAAAGCGGCGATGGAAGCCGTCATGGATTCGTCGTAAGTTCCCTTGAAAGTAGGAACTATCTTGTAATCTTTCTGGCTCTCATTGAATTGTTTGGCAAGGTCATTGACCCATTCACCGTTGACGGCGGTCATTGAGTGCCACCACTGGATCTCTGTCTGTGCCTGTGCAGGCATGATGCAGGCCATGGCAAGGGCGGCTGCTGCGAATTGCAGTTTCATGAAAACTCCTGAATGTGAATGCACCAGCTTAGGGGTGAAGTGTGACAAGCGATTTAACGCGGGCCACAAGGGAGCAGCAAGCGGGGTTTCCATGAGGGGAGTGCGCGATTGCTGCGCTGCGGTAATATCTGTTTTCAGACGGGTTGCCCCCTGTTCTGGCTGAATAAACAGGACACGATGAACGCTCCCACAACGCTTCTTGAGATCATGGCCGCGGCACACGACGCACCCCGCCTGCGCGAGATTCCGTACAACTACACCTCGTTTTCTGACCGCGAGATCGTCATCCGCCTGCTTGGCGAGAGGGCGTGGGACCTGCTCGGCAGCCTGCGCGATGAGCGCCGCACCGGCCGCTCGGCCCGTATGTTGTATGAAGTTCTGGGCGACATCTGGGTGGTGCAGCGCAATCCCTACTTGCAGGATGACCTGCTGGACAACCCCAAGCGGCGCGGCCAGCTGGTTGAAGCGTTGCATCACCGCCTGGCGGAAGTCGGCAAGCGCCGCACCCCCGAGGCGGATCATGAGCGCGATACCCTGGTGGGTGAGCTGCTTGAAGCGGCGGGCAATGCGGTCAAGAAATTCGACGCGATGTTCCGCGAGGCCGCAGAGCTGCGCCGCAAGACCCAGCGCACCTGCGCGCGCTACACCGCCAAGGACAACATCAAGTTTGACGGCCTGTCCCGTGTTTCCCATGTGACCGACGCCACCGACTGGCGTGTTGAATACCCGTTCGTCGTGCTCACGCCCGATACCGAAGCCGAGATGGCCGGTCTGGTCAAAGGCTGCATCGATCTGGGCTTGACGATCATTCCGCGCGGCGGCGGCACGGGCTACACCGGCGGCGCGATCCCGCTGACCTGGAAAAGCGCGGTCATCAATACCGAGAAGCTTGAAGCCATGACCGAGGTGGAAATGATCTCCATCCCCGGCGTGGCGCAGCCGGTCGCGACGATCTGGACGGAAGCGGGCGTGGTGACGCAGCGCGTGGCCGATGCAGCCGAGCGCGGCGGCTTTGTGTTTGCGGTGGACCCGACCTCGGCGGAGGCCTCCTGCATTGGCGGCAATATCGCGATGAACGCGGGCGGCAAAAAGGCCGTGCTGTGGGGCACGGCGCTGGACAACCTCGTGTCCTGGCGCATGGTCACGCCCGACGCGCAGTGGCTTGAAGTCACCCGCCTGGACCACAACCTGGGCAAGATCCACGACGCTGAAATGGCCAGCTTCGAGCTGAAGTACTTTGAAGCCGACGGCAAGACGCCGGTGCGCACAGAGCGGCTGGACATTCCCGGCCGCACCTTCCGCAAGGAGGGCCTGGGCAAAGACGTAACCGACAAATTCCTCTCCGGCCTGCCCGGCATCCAGAAAGAGGGCTGCGACGGGCTCATCACCTCGGGCCGCTGGATCGTGCACCGCATGCCGCAACATGTGCGCACGGTGTGCCTCGAGTTTTTTGGCAACGCAAAAAGCGCCGTGCCCAGCATCGTCGAGATCAAGGACTTCATGTTCGCCGAGGCCAAACGCGGCGGCGCTGTGCTGGCCGGGCTGGAACACCTGGATGACCGGTATCTGAAGGCGGTCGGCTACGCCACCAAGTCCAAACGGGCGATGGCGGCGGGGTCCACCTCCAGCCTGCCCAAGATGGTTCTCTTTGGTGACATTGCCGGCGACGACGCCGATGTGGTGGCACGGGCCACCTCTGAGGTGGTGCGCATCGCCAATTCGCGTAGCGGCGAAGGCTTCATCGCCATCAGCCCGGACGCACGCAAGAAATTCTGGCTGGACCGCAAGCGCACTGCTGCCATTTCCAAACACACCAACGCCTTCAAGATCAATGAAGACGTGGTGATCCCGCTGCCCCGCATGGGCGAGTACACCGAGGGCATCGAGCGCATCAACATCGAGCTGAGCCTGCGCAACAAGATTGCCTTTGCCGGCGAGCTGGAAGAATTCTTTGCACGTGGCAACCTGCCGCTGGGCAAGCAGGACGATGCGAATGACATCCCGTCGGCCGAGCTGCTGGAAGACCGCGTGGGCCAGGCGCTGGAGCTGGTGCGCGGCGTGCGCGCCCAGTGGCAGGACTGGCTGCAAAACGTCGAAACCTATTTCCCGCAGCTGCAGGACCACAGCCTGCGGGCCAGCTGGAAAACGCAGATCCGCGCCGGGCTGGAAGGCATCTTCACCGGCGCCTCGTTCCAGCCCATCCTGGCCGAATGCAACGCGATTCACCAGCGGGTGCTCAGGGGCAGGGTCTGGGTGGCGCTGCACATGCACGCCGGCGACGGCAACGTGCACACCAACATCCCCGTCAACAGCGACAACTACGAGATGCTGCAGACAGCGCATCAGGCCGTCGCCCGCATCATGACGCTGGCGCGCAGCCTGGACGGCGTGATCTCCGGCGAGCACGGCATCGGCATCACCAAGCTGGAATTCCTGACCGATGCCGAGATGCACGACTTCGCACAGTACAAGGCGAAGGTCGACCCCGAGGGGCGCTTCAACAAGGGCAAGCTGCTCAAAGGCGCCGCAATGCCGGCTGACCTCACCAATGCCTACACGCCCAGCTTCGGGCTGATGGGGCACGAGTCGCTGATCATGCAGCAGTCAGACATTGGCGAGATCGCCGACAGCATCAAGGACTGCATGCGCTGCGGCAAGTGCAAGCCGGTCTGCGCCACCCACGTGCCGCGCGCTAACATGCTGTACAGCCCGCGCAACAAGATTCTGGCCACGTCGCTCCTGATCGAGGCCTTTTTGTATGAAGAGCAGACGCGCCGCGGCGTGTCGATCAAGCACTGGGAAGAGTTCGAGGACGTTGCCGAGCACTGCACGGTGTGCCACAAGTGCTACTCGCCCTGCCCGGTGAAGATCGACTTCGGCGATGTGTCCATGAACATGCGCAACCTTCTGCGCAAGATGGGGCAGAAGTCGTTTCGCCCTGGCAACGCGGCGGCCATGTTCTTCCTGAATGCGACCAATCCCGAGACCATCAAGTTCATGCGCTCGGCCATGGTCGACATCGGCTTCAAGGCGCAGCGCCTGGCCAATGACCTGCTGCGTGGTCTGGCCCGCAAGCAGACGGCCAAGCCGCCGTCCACGCATGGCACGGCGCCCATCAAGGAACAGGTAATTCACTTCATCAACAAGAAAATGCCTGCGGGCCTGCCCAAGAAAACCGCGCGCGCCTTGCTGGACATCGAGGACAAGGACTACGTTCCCATCATCCGCAACCCGAAGGCGACCAATGCCGAGAGCGAAGCGGTGTTTTACTTCCCCGGCTGCGGCTCCGAGCGGCTGTTCAGCCAGGTGGGCCTGGCCACGCAGGCCATGCTCTGGCACGCCGGCGTACAGACGGTGCTGCCACCCGGCTACCTGTGCTGTGGCTACCCGCAGCGCGGCAGCGGCCAGTTTGACAAGGCGGAAAAGATCATCACCGACAACCGGGTGCTGTTCCATCGCGTGGCCAACACGCTGAACTACCTGGACATCAAGACGGTAGTGGTGTCCTGCGGCACCTGCTATGACCAGTTGCAGGGCTATGAGTTCGACAAGATCTTCCCGGGCTGCCGCATCATCGACATCCACGAGTACCTGCTCGAAAAGAACATCACACTGGCCGGCGCAGGCGCCTACCTGTACCACGACCCCTGCCACAGCCCCATGAAGCTCCAGGATCCGATGAAGACGGTCAAGGCGCTGATGGGCGACAAGGTGCTCAAGGCGGAGCGCTGCTGCGGTGAATCAGGCACCCTGGGCGTGACACGGCCCGACATCGCCACCCAGATCCGTTTCCGCAAGGAAGAGGAGCTGAACAAGGATGTGGCACAGCTGCGCGAGCTGGCTGAACTGCCTGCCAAAGGCAACGTAAAGATCCTGACCAGCTGCCCCAGTTGCCTGCAGGGCCTCAGCCGCTACGGCAACGACCTGAACAACGGCCTGCTGGAGGCCGATTACATCGTCGTCGAGATGGCCAACCAGATTTTGGGCGAAAACTGGATGCCTGATTACATCGCTGCGGCCAACAATGGCGGCATTGAACGGGTCCTCGTTTGAAAGCCCCTGTTTGTGGGCTATGCCGATTGCCGGAAAACGCCTAAAGTAAGCTGTAAATACCGAAAGTATTGGTAAATCCGGTAAGCAGGCGTTGCTAAATGCAGCGTTGGCCAATTCAGGCGACCCCGTGTGGGCGCCAGCTTCAGGAGGTTCGTGATGATTGCCCCAGAGATTCGAAACAGACAGCTGCAGCGGCGTTTGGCCATGGGACTTGGCCTCTTGCTGGTCGCAGCCGGAGCCGCAGCCCAGTCAGCGGGCGAGGTTGAGTTTTCACGCGGGGTTGGCTTTGCCCAGACACCGGGGCAAACGCCCAGAACCCTTGGAAAAGGCCTGCCACTTCAAGAGGGTGACCGCCTGACGACATCGGATGGCGGCTCAGCCATCATCAAACTGGAAGACGGCACGCGCATGACGGTGCGGCCCAATTCAGAGATCATCCTTCAGCAATACAGATACGGCCAGAACGCCACGGACAACAGCATGGTCATGCAGCTGCTGCGCGGTGGCATGCGGGCGGTCACGGGTCTGATTGCCAAGTCTTCCCCCAATGCGGCCCGCATCCAGACCGCCACGGCAACGATCGGTATCCGGGGCACCGACTTTGACGCACGGGTTTGCGCCAGAGACTGCGGTACGGAATCCTCCAATATCAAGGACACCTCGCGTCCGAACGTCGTTCAGGCCAGCGCCAAAGTGGTGTCTGCACAAGGCGCGCTGGAAGCAGTTGACGGCGCCGGGACGCGCCGCCGGCTGGTGGATGGCGGCAGCGTCTACCCTGGCGACCTGGTTGAAACCGGCAGTGGCACCAAGGCCGTGCTGGCGTTTCGCGACGACAGCCGCGTCACCTTGGGCAGCGCCACCCGCTTTCGGGTGGACAACTTCGTCTATGACGACAAAAACCCGGGTGAAGGCCGGTTCCTGGTTTCGCTCTTGCGTGGTTCTGTCCGGGCACTGACGGGCCTGATCGCCAAGAGCAACCAGCGCAACGTCGGCTTTGCCACGGCAACGGCGACGATTGGCATCCGCGGAACGGGGCTGGACCTGGACTGCGGCGATGACGGCTGCAGCTTCTTCACCTGGCTGGGCTCGATTGTCGTCACGCCCACCGGACAAACGGCGCTTGAAGCGCTGGTCGCGGGCCAGGGCCTTTTTGTCGGACCCGCCGGTATCCGGCCTCTGAGTACGCCCATTCTTCAGGATCTTCTGCGCCCCGATGGTGCGACGGTGGATACCAAGCAGTTGTTTTCGAACAACGCCGTATCGGACAGCGATGAGGGCCTTTTTGTCTTCGTTCGTGACGGCCATATTGAAGTGGCCACGTCGCGCGAGATCCTGCACCTGGGCAAGGGCGAGGCCGGTTTTGCCGGGGACAACGGCAATACGGCGCGCCCACTGCAAGTCCCCAAGTTCCTGGAGTTTGACAAGCTGCCCCTGCCCAACAGCAAGAACCCGATGCTCGCCAGCATCCTTGGCGAAAGCGGCATCAAGGCCGGTAACGTGTGCCGCTGACGTGTTGGCGGTAGCTCCACAAGTAAAAACAAAAACGGGTTCATGTATGCATCAAGGCTCTCACACCTTACTGAAACGGACCGGTTTCCCCGGCCGTACCCATTCAATTGCTGCAGCCATGCTGGCTGTGGTGGCCTCGGCGTCCAGTCTGGCGCAGGCGCCTTCGCCCACAGCGCCCGCTCAGGCCGCACCGCCGATGCCGGCTGCCGTGACCCCGACATTCGCCATCAAGGGCTTCAAGGTCACCGGCGACAACCCGCTGGCTGACGGCGACACCACCCGCGTACTGGCGCCGTTCCTGCGCACGGACGCCACCATCGACACCCTGCAAAAAGCCACCACAGCGCTGGAAACCGCACTGCGTGAAAAAGGCTTTGGCCTGCACCGCGTAGCCCTGCCACCGCAGGACGTTGGCGACACCGTGACGCTGACCGTTGTGAAGTTTGCGATCGGCAAGGTCAGCACGGAAGGCCGCGTTGCGCTGGATGAAGCCAACATCCGCCGCAGCGTGCCCGAACTGCGCGAGGGCAGCACGCCCAATTTCCGCACGCTGGCCGTGCAGACGGCGATTGCCAATGAAAACCAGGGCAAGCAAATCCAGGTGTCACTCAAGGAGTCCGAGGAGCCGGACAAGATCGATGCGAATATTCTCGTCAAGGAAAGCAAGCCCTGGAACTTCTCGGTCAGCCTGAGCAACACTGGTTCGTCGGCCACCGGCAACGACCGGCTCACGGTAGCAGGCGGGCACTCCAACCTGTTCAACCTGGACCACCAGTTCATCGGCGCCTACACCACGTCCATCGCGCGGGCGCGTGACGTCAAGCAACTGGGCCTGAACTACCGCATACCGATGTACGCGCTGGGCGGCGTGATTGGCGCCAGCTACACGCGCTCGGATGTGGTTGGCAATTTCGGCGCCTTCAGCAGCACGGGAGCAGGCCACACCTTCGGCCTGAACTACACCCACTACCTGCCGCCAGACGGTGGCTTTCGCAGCTACGTGACGCTCGGGTTTGACGACAAGGTGTTTGACGTCACGAAAATCAACGGCGTGCCGGTACCCGGCCAGACCGACCGCCGCAGCCGCCCGGTTTCCGTGGGCTACAACGCCAGGCTGGAATCAGACAAGTCGTTCTGGAGCTACAACGCCGAGTTTGCCGCCAATACCAACAGTGGTTCATTCAACGATCTTGCCTCTTACAAGACGGAAGACCCGCGCATCACCACCTCGTCGTTCAAGGTATTGCGTGCAGGCGGCAGCTATGCGTCCGGCTTTGCCGGCAACTGGCTGTGGAGCGCTCGCGGCCAGGCCCAGTACAGCCCGAATGCGCTGATCTCCGGTGAACAGTTCGGCTTGGGTGGCGCGTCGTCCGTGCGGGGTACAGGTGAGCGGCCGATCTCTGGCGACAAGGGCGTGTTCGGGTCGGTCGAGGTCACCACGCCGGAACTCACCACAGGACTGCGCGCGTTGGGTTTCGTTGATGCCGGCCGGCTGTACAACAACAACCCCAACGCCACGACCAAGCCGTCAAGCGACCGGCTGGGCAGCGTGGGCCTTGGCTTGCGCTACACAAGCGGGACCTTTGCGGTCTCGGCGGACTACGGCCGCATCGTGACGGGCAGCGTGGTACCTTTGACAGTCAATACCAGCTCGCCGCAAAAGGGCGACGACAAGATCCATCTCAACCTGTCCATCCGCTTTTAGGGCGGCAGGTTTCTCAAAGGTAGTTCCCCATGGCAGGTTTGCAGGCCGGTGCGCCAACGCCCGAGGCGTTGACCGTCCACAGCCAGTCGCGCGTTCTCGAAGTCGTTTTCTCTAATGGTGCGGCATTCAAAATCCCGTTTGAGCTGATGCGTATTTACTCCCCCTCGGCGGAAGTGCAGGGGCACGGCCCGGGGCAGGAAGTTCTGCAAACGGGCAAGCGCGGCGTGGACCTGGTCTCGCTCGAGCCGGTTGGCAATTACGCCGTGCAGCCCGGCTTTTCGGATGGGCATGACACGGGCATTTTTTCCTGGGACTATCTCTACTTCCTCGGGTCGCAGCAGGACAAGCTGTGGGCCGACTACGCAACGCGTCTTCAAGCAGCCGGAGCCGACAGGGACGCACCCATGCCTGACAAGCCGGGCCAGGGTTGCGCGAGCCACTGACGGCCTCAAGGCTGCATTCATCAAAATCACGACAGATTCCCGGAATTGGTGCAGGGTTGTAACGGCAGGCGAAGCAATTCGGCCCTAGCATCCAGTTATGAGCTCTACGCATTTTGGTTTTGAATCAGTGGAGGCCGCAGACAAGGCGCGGCGCGTGCGCGGCGTTTTTGACTCGGTCGCGCCCCGCTACGACGTCATGAACGACCTTATGTCCTTGGGCCTGCACCGCATCTGGAAGGCCTTCACCGTGATGACCGCCAATGTGCGCGAGGGTTACCAGGTGCTCGACATTGCGGGCGGCACGGGTGATCTGGCCCTGGCCTTTGCAAAAAAAGTGGGCAACTCCGGGCGGGTGGTCCACACCGACATCAACGAAGCCATGCTGCGTGCCGGCCGCGACCGCTTGCTGGATGCAGGCGTGTCCCTTCCCACCATGGTGTGCGACGCTGAAAAGCTGCCCTTTGCCGACAACCGTTTCGACGTGGTGAGCGTCGCTTTTGGCCTGCGCAACATGACCGACAAGGATGCCGCGCTCAAGGAAATGAACCGCGTCCTCAAGCCGGGTGGCAAGCTGCTCGTACTGGAATTTTCCAAAGTGGCGCAGCCGCTTGAAAAGGCGTATGACTGGTATTCCTTCAAGGTACTGCCCCGTCTCGGTTCGCTGGTGGCAGGAGACGACGCCAGTTACCGCTATCTGGCTGAGTCCATCCGTATGCACCCAGGGCAGGAGGAACTCAAAGCCATGATGAAGAGAGACGGTTTCGGTCATGTGGACTATCACAACCTCTCAGGTGGCGTGGTGGCGTTGCATGTTGCAATCAAGTGCTGAGGGTGCGTTAAATAGTGCGGTAAAACTGGAGACAGTATGAAAACAAATTTTTGGTCTGCAAAATTCTGGACTGTGGTGTTTGTGGGGTTCCTGGCCCTGTCAAGCCTGGACGCTCAAGCTGCGCGTCGTCTGGGTGGCGGCTCGTCGTTTGGCAAGCAGTCAAACAACGTCAGCAAGCGCGAGGCGACGCCGCCTGCTGCCGGTAACCCTGCGCAAAATGCAGGCAACGCGACCGCCAAGCCTGCGCCCGCGCCGGCGGCAACACCCGCCGCTGCCCCGCGCAAGCCGTGGGGCGCCATGCTGGGCGGTCTGGCCGCTGGCCTCGGCTTGGCATGGTTGGCCAGTTCACTCGGTCTTGGCGCGGCTTTCGGCCAGTTCATCATGATCGCGCTGCTGGTCATGGTGGTCATGATCGGGGTTGGCATGTACATGCGTTCACGGCGCAAGCCCGCTGCGGGTATGGGTGCTGGCTCTTTGGCCTTTCAGGGTGCCGGAGCAGGCTATCCTCCTGCTGCTGCGCCGCGTGAATACAGCCCGGATCATGTGGGTAACGACGCTTCGGCTCGCCCCTGGGAGCGCAACAGCATGGCGTTTGATGCCAGCAAGTATCAGACGGGTGTCGCGGGTGCAGCGGGTGGGTCCATGATCGGCTCCGCTCTGGCGGGCACGCAAAGCTGGGGCATTCCCGAAGGGTTTGATGCACCGGGCTTCCTGACAGCCGCCAAGCTTAATTTCGTGACCTTGCAGGACGCTTGGGACCGGGCGGACGTGACAACCTTGCGTTCGATGATGACGGACGGCATGCTGACCGAAATCCGCACCCAGTTGTCCGAGCGCGAAAACCACATTGGCGGGCAGCCCAACAAGACTGACGTTGTCATGATCGAGGCGCAACTGCTCGGCATCGAGGACCTGGGCGATGACTACATGGCCAGTGTCGAGTTCAGCGGCATGATCCGTGAAGAACCCTCAGCGGGCCCCAGCCCCTTCCGCGAAGTGTGGAACATGACCAAGCCCAAGAGCGGCAGCGTGGGCTGGCTGGTGGCAGGGGTCCAGGCGCTTCAGTAACGTCCCCAACGCCGCATCGCGCGGTGTTTCCGGGAATAATCGGGGACTATGGCAACACAGTCCCCTTTTCCTTTTCTGGATGGCTTCGCCGACAAGCTCGCCTCCACCCTTCAACCCCCTGCATGGATCATTGAGGAAGTTCAGCGGCGCATGGTGCTGTTCCTCAACCATGTGCTGATGCAGGAACCCGAGGCACAGGCCCGGCTCGCACGGCAAAAGGGCCGCGTGGTCCAGGCCCAGTGGCGGTCTTTCCTGATCAAGGTTGAAGCCACGCCTGCCGGCCTGCTCGACGTCGCTGCCGCCACGGCCAAACCCGACCTGTTGCTCACCGTGATGCAGGACTCCCCGTTTGACCTGGCGCAGTCGGCATTTCGCGGTGACAAGCCCGCAGTACGCATTGAGGGTGACGTGCAACTTGCCGCTGAAATCAACTGGCTGGTCGACAACGTCCGCTGGGACCTTGAAGAAGACCTGTCGCGCCTGATTGGCGACGCACCGGCCCACGCACTGGGAGATGCGGGGCGGCGCATGGCGCAGGGGCTGCGGCAGTTTGCCGGGTCCCGCACATCGGCCGGCTCAGGCAGGACCGACGCATGAGCCGTCTGTCCCGGGGGGTGTTCATCATCTGGATAGTGTGGCGTTACGGTCTTGACCAGCTGGTGCTGAGCAGCCTGGGCAAGCCCTGGCTGAAGAGCGTGATTCGTGTCCTCACCATCGGCCGCAAGCTGGAGGCGCCGCGCGGCCAGCGGCTGCGCATGGCGCTGGAGCAATTGGGGCCCATCTTCGTCAAGTTCGGTCAGGTGCTTTCGACCCGGCGTGACCTCATGCCGGCCGACATCGCCGACGAGCTGGCGCGCCTGCAGGACCACGTGCCGCCGTTTGATTCGGCCATCGCCGTGGCCTCGATCGAGCGCGCCTTCAGGCGGCCGGTTGGCGAGATCTTTTCAAGTTTCGACCGTGAGCCGGTGGCGAGCGCGTCCATTGCGCAAGTCCACTTTGCGATGCTCAAGGACCGCAATGGGCGCGAGCGTGAAGTGGCCGTGAAGGTACTGCGCCCCGGCATGCGGCCGGCTATCGAGAAAGACCTGGGCCTGATGCGCATCATGGCCAGCTGGGTGGAAAACCTGTCGGCCGATGGCAAGCGCCTGAAGCCCCGTGAGGTGGTGGCCGAGTTTGACAAGTACCTGCATGACGAGCTGGACCTGGTGCGCGAGGCGGCCAGCGCTGCCCAGCTGCGGCGCAACATGGCCGGCCTCAACCTGGTGCTGATCCCCGAGATGTTCTGGGACTACTGCGCGTCGGATGTCATCGTGATGGAGCGCATGAACGGCGTGCCGATCAGCCAGGTGGAGCGGCTGCGCGAAGCGGGTGTCGACATCTCGCAGCTGGCGCGCGACGGCGTGACGATCTTTTTCACGCAGGTCTTCCGCGACGGCTTCTTCCATGCCGACATGCACCCGGGCAACATCCAGGTCAGCCTGGATCCGATGACCTTTGGCCGCTACATCTCGCTTGACTTCGGCATCATCGGCACGCTGACCGAGCACGACAAGGAATACCTCGCGCAGAATTTCACCGCGTTCTTCAGGCGCGACTACAAGCGCGTGGCCGAACTGCACCTGGAGTCCGGCTGGGTGCCTCCGGGCACGCGGGTTGACGAGCTGGAGGCCGCCGTGCGCACCGTGTGCGAGCCTTACTTTGACCGGCCGCTCAAGGAGATCTCGCTGGGCATGGTGTTGCTGCGCCTGTTCCAGACCTCACGCCGCTTTCAGGTCGAGATCCAGCCGCAGCTTGTGCTGCTGCAAAAAACACTGCTGAATATTGAAGGTTTGGGCCGCCAGCTCGACCCCGAACTGGACCTGTGGAACACCGCCAAGCCGTTCCTTGAAAAGTGGATGGTCGAGCAGATTGGCCCGCAAAAGTTGCTGGAAGAACTCAAGGCGGAGGCGCCGCGCTATGCCAAGCTGCTGCCCCACCTCCCCAGGCTGCTGCACGACTACCTGAAGCAGCGCCCCTCTGATTACCGGCGCGACCTGCAGGAGCTGCTGCATGAGCAACGGCGCACCAACAAGCTGATCCAGGGCCTGATTTATGGTGGCATTGGTTTTGCATTGGGTCTTGTGGCTGTGCAGGCCTGGCAACTCTGGATGCACCTGCGCCTTTTTTAAAGCCACGGTACTGCAGATAATGCCGTCCACTTGAGGAGAGAACCGTGCTGCTAACCCTGGTCGTAATTTACTTGCTGGTCACGATCGCCATTGGCCTGTATGCGGCCAGGCGCGTCAAAAACACGGCGGACTTTGCCATCGCCGGGCGCCACCTGCCACTGGTGATGATTGTCACCACCACCTTTGCCACCTGGTTTGGCTCCGAGACCGTGCTGGGCATTCCGGCCAAGTTCGTCAACAGCGGGCTCAATGGGGTGGTGGAAGACCCGTTTGGCGCGGGCACCTGCCTGATCCTGGTGGGCCTGTTCTTTGCCGGCAAGCTCTACAAGATGACGCTGCTGACCATCAGCGACTACTACCGCGAGCGCTTTGGCAAAAGCGTGGAGATCGCCTGTTCGATCATCATCATGGTGAGCTACCTGGGCTGGGTCTCGGCCCAGGTCACGGCCCTCGGCCTGGTATTCAACCTGCTGTCGGGCGGCGCCATCAGCATTCCGGTGGGCATGGTGATCGGCGTCGTCTCCATCCTGGCCTACACCCTGTTTGGCGGGATGTGGTCAGTGGCCATCACTGACTTCATGCAGATGATCATCCTGGTTGTGGGCTTGAGCGTCATCACGGTGTATGCCAGCAACCTGGCTGGTGGCGCCGACAAAGTGGTGAGCCTGGCCATCAGCAAGGACCTGTTCAAGTTCTGGCCCGAACCCAGCTTCAAGGACATCGTCTTTTTCTTTGCCGCCGCCATCACCATCATGTTCGGCTCCATTCCCCAACAGGACGTCTTCCAGCGCGTGATGTCGGCCAACAGCCAGAGCGCCGCCACCAAGGGACCGGTGATTGGCGGCATCTGCTACATCCTGTTCGCGTTCGTGCCCATGTTCCTGGTGGTTAGCGCGCTGATCATCATGCCGGAGCAAACCGCAGTCCTGCTCAAGGATGACCCGCAAAAGGTGCTGCCCACCCTCGTGCTGGAGAAAATGCCGTTCATCATGCAGGTGCTGTTTTTCGGCGCGCTGCTCTCCGCCATCAAGTCCACCGCATCAGCCACGCTGCTGGCGCCGAGCGTTACCTTTGTCGAGAACATCTGGCGCCAGTTCAAGCCCCACATGGAAGACAGGGAGGAACTTCGCACCATGCGCATCACCGTGCTGGTGTTCAGCTCGCTGGTGCTGGTCTACGCCATCGTGATGCAGGGCACGCCGATCTACGAAATGGTCTCCGGAGCCTACCAGGTCACCCTGGTCGGCGCCTTTGTGCCGCTGGTGTTTGGCTTGTACTGGAAGAGGGCCACCACCCAAGGCGCGATCTTCTCGATCGTGCTGGGCCTGCTGACCTGGCTGCTGTTCATGGGCACCCCCGCCGGCGCGCAGTTCCCGGGACAGCTGGCCGGACTGCTGGCGGGGCTGGCCGGCATGGTGATCGGGTCACTGGCCCCGCAGGCGCTTAAAAACCAGCAAGGCAGCCACCACAGGGTTGCCGGCCTGGCCTGACATGCCTTGCGCCGCCCATCAGGGCCCTATTGCGGTGGGGCTTTGTTTTTGACCCGCAGCCTATAATTGAAGGCTTTGCGACACCCGCACCCCGAACCCAAAAACCATGCCTATCTACGCTTATAAATGCGAGTCCTGTGGGCAGTCCAAGGACGTCCTGCAGAAAATGTCCGATGCACCGCTGTCGGTGTGCCCCTTCTGCAGCAAGGCCACGTTTGTCAAACAGGTCACGGCGGCGGGGTTCCAGCTCAAGGGTTCGGGCTGGTATGCAACGGACTTTCGCGGCGGCAGCACAGCCGCCGTTGCGCCAGAAGGCGTCACCGCCGAAACCAAATCTGAAGGCGCCAAGTCAGACGCCAAAACCACGACCGGCGGCGACAGCAAGCCGGCCGATGCGCCCGCCAAAAAGGCCGACGCCGCCCCCGCAGCAAAAAGCGGCGGCCAAGCCGCCAGCGACTGACGTCCATGATGGCCGCCCTTCGCAAATGGCTTTTGTCAGGTCTGCTGGTGATCGTGCCGGTGGCCATCACCATCTGGGTGCTTGAATGGTTCATCAGCACACTGGACCAGACGCTTTTGATCCTGCCGGGCAACTGGCACCCTGACAAACTCATTGGTTTCCACATCCCCGGCTTTGGCCTTTTGCTCGCGCTGGCGGTGCTGTTGGTCGTCGGCGCTACGGCAAGCAACTTTCTCGGCCGCAAGCTGGTGGACTGGTGGAACATCCTGCTGCACCGCATCCCGGTGGTGCGCTCGATCTACTCGGGCGTCAAGCAGGTGTCGGACACCTTGTTTTCCGACTCGGGCAACGCATTTCGCAAGGCTGTGCTCATTCAATGGCCGCGCGAGGGCATGTGGACCATCGCCTTTGTCACTGGAGTCCCCGGAGGCGACGCCGCCAACTACCTGCAGGGCGACTACCTGACCGTTTACGTGCCGACTACGCCCAACCCCACCGGCGGCTACTTCATCATGCTGCGGCGCAGCGACTGCATTGAACTGCGCATGAGCGTTGACGAAGCGCTCAAATACATCATCTCCATGGGCGTTGTTGTGCCCGTTGGCCAACCCACCCCGGCTGCCAAGCCGGCGGCAAACCTGTAGGGCGCCCGAAGCGGCGCCGGAATTTCAAATATGCCAATGCGTTCTCATTACTGCGGTCTGGTGACCGATGCCCTGATGGGCCAAACTGTTTCGCTGTGCGGCTGGGTCAACCGCCGCCGCGATCATGGTGGCGTGATCTTTGTTGACCTGCGTGACCGTGAAGGCTACGTCCAGGTCGTCTGTGATCCGGACCGCGCCGAGATGTTTGCCACGGCCGAAGGCCTGCGCAACGAGTTCTGCATCCAGGTCAAAGGCCTGGTGAGGGCGCGCCCTGAAGGCACTATCAACGACAACCTCAAAAGCGGCAAGATCGAGATCCTGTGCCACGAGCTGACGGTGCTCAACCCGTCGGTCACGCCCCCGTTCCAGCTGGACGACGACAACCTGTCGGAGACAACGCGCCTCACCCACCGCGTGCTGGACCTGCGCCGCCCCTACATGCAGAACAACCTGATGCTGCGCTACCGCGTGTCGATGGAAGTGCGCAAGTTTCTGGACGCCAACGGCTTCATCGACATAGAAACGCCGATGCTCGGCAAGTCCACGCCAGAAGGCGCGCGCGACTACCTGGTGCCAAGCCGCGTGCATGAGGGCTGTTTCTTCGCGCTGCCGCAGTCGCCCCAGCTTTTCAAGCAGCTCTTGATGGTCGCCGGCTTCGACCGCTACTACCAGATCACCAAGTGCTTCCGCGATGAAGACCTGCGCGCTGACCGCCAGCCTGAATTTACGCAGATCGATATCGAGACCTCATTCCTCGGCGAGCAGGACATCCGCGACATGTTCCAGGGCATGATCAAGACGGTGTTCAAGAACACGCTGGGCGTGGACCTGGGTGAGTTCCCCGTCATGGCCTACTACGACGCCATGCACAAGTACGGCTCCGACAAGCCTGACCTGCGCGTGAAGCTGGAGTTCACCGAGCTGACCGACGTGATGGCCGACGTGGACTTCAAGGTCTTCTCTGTGCCCGCCACCATGAAGGGCGGCCGCGTCATTGCGCTGCGCGTGCCCAAGGGCGCTGAAATGCCGCGCAGCGAGATCGATGCGTACACCGAGTTCGTCAAAATCTACGGTGCCAAGGGGCTGGCCTGGATCAAGGTCAACGAGTTGGCCAAAGGCAAGGAAGGGCTGCAGTCCCCCATCGTCAAGAACTTGCACGACAAAGCGATTGCCGAGATTTTGTCGCGCACCGGCGCGCAGGACGGCGACATCCTGTTTTTCGGCGCTGACAAGGAAAAAATCGTCAACGACGCCATCGGCGCGCTGCGCGTGAAGATCGGCCACAGTGCCTTCGGCAAGAAGAGCGGCCTGTTCGAGGCCGGCTGGCGCCCGATGTGGGTGGTCGACTTCCCGATGTTCGAATTTGATGAGGGCGAACAGCGCTACACCGCCGTACATCACCCCTTTACCGCCCCCAAAGACGGCCATGAAGACTGGATGGTCACGGCCCCCGAGAAGTGCATCGCCAAGGGCTACGACATGGTGCTCAACGGCTGGGAAATTGGCGGCGGCTCGGTGCGTATTCACCGCGCGGACGTGCAGCAAAAAGTGTTTGACGCACTCAAGATCAGCCCGGAGGACGCGCAGCACAAGTTCGGCTTCCTGCTGGACGCGCTGCAATACGGCGCGCCGCCCCATGGCGGCCTGGCGTTCGGCCTCGACCGCATCATCACGCTGATGACCGGCGCCGAATCGATCCGCGACGTGATCGCCTTCCCCAAGACCCAGCGCGCGCAAGACCTGTTGACGCAGGCACCGGCGCCAGTGGATGAAAAGCAGCTGCGTGAGTTGCACATCCGATTGCGGACGGCAGAAGCGGCGAAGGTGTGATGGCCTTCATGGCACGACCTTGAGCATTCAGGCACGCCGCTGCCTCTTGAACAGCAGCGCCTGCGGCGCTGAAAGCTGGTAGCCGCGCTGTCGCGCGGTTCTCTTGCCAGCACCTTGCGCCAGGCTGTGGATGTGTCGGTGGGCACTTCACTGCGGCGCCCCTTACGCTGCGCTTCGGGGTCCCCTGCGCTTCTCGGAATCGAGGGGTCGCTGGTCGCTGGTCGCTGGTCGCTGGTAGTGCCCGCAGAAAGAGCGCTCTTTTTTTGCACAAACGGTCCGCAGAATGGCTAAAGTGGCAAAGGCTACAAGGGATCGATATGAACGTCACCGCAACCGAAGCCAAGAATCGTTTTGGCTATGTCTGCGTTCAAGCCAAGAGCGAACCGGTATTTGTTGAAAAGGACGGCCGTGTGGATTCAGTCATAGTTTCATTCGGGCAGTTCGAGGCCTTGCGGGATGCAGGCAACAAGGAGCCTGCGGCCCGGAGGCAACGCGACTTCAATCGCAAATACAAGGCCTGGATTGATGAGGTCAATCAGGACTTTGAAGCCAATGGCTTGTGGTGCGATGGTTTGCGGATGTGGTGAATGGCCCGGTTTGACGTCTTCCCCAATCCAAATCCCGCTTCCAGAGAGCGCGTGCCCTTTGTTGTGAGGAGCTGATGCTCGCCAAACCCTACAAAATTCCCGAGTCCGTCTTGGTCGTGATCCACACCCAGGCGCTTGATGTGCTGATGATCCGCCGCGCCGACGAGTCGTCCTACTGGCAGTGCGTCACCGGCTCCAAGGACTTCATCGAAGAAACTTTTGCGGCAACCGCCGCCCGTGAGGTCCTTGAAGAAACCGGCATCGACTGCCGCCCCGGCACGCCGCTGGCCACGGGCCTTCGCGACTGGCATCTTGAAAATGTCTACGACATCTACCCGCGATGGCAGCACCGCTACGCGCCGGGCGTGGCGCGTAACACCGAGCATGTGTTTGGCCTGTGCGTTCCGGCAGGCATTCAGGTGATATTGAATGTGCGCGAACACACAGAGTATTGCTGGCTGCCACGCCACGCCGCAACGGACAGGTGTTTTTCCCCCTCCAACGCCGAAGCCATCCTGTTGCTGCCACAATTTACGGCATGAGCCTGCTTAGAGTTGCGACGTACAACATTCACAAAGGCGTGCAGGGCGTAGGCCCGGTGCGCCGCCTTGAAATTCACAACCTCGGCCATGCGGTAGAGCAGCTTGATGCTGACGTCGTCTGCCTGCAGGAGGTGCGCAAACTGCACCGCCGCGAAGAGAAGTATTTCACCCACTGGCCCGAGCTGCCGCAAGCCGAGTTCCTTGCCCCCGAAGGCTACCGCTCGGTGTATCAGACCAATGCGGTAACCAAGCATGGCGAGCACGGCAATGCATTGCTGTCGCGCTGGGACGTGCTGTCCCACAAGCACCACGACATTTCGGACCACCGCTTCGAGCAGCGCGGCCTGCTGCATGTGCATGTCAACGCCAACGACACGCCGATTCATGTCATCGTGCTGCACCTGGGGCTGATCGCGTCGGGCCGCCTGCGGCAGGTGGAGCAACTCGGCCAGTATGTCGAGCGCGAGGTGCCGCGCGGCGAACCGCTCGTCGTTGCCGGCGACTTCAACGACTGGGGCGGCAAGCTGCGCAAGCCGATGAATGCCATCGGCCTGAAAGACTTCAACGGCCCGCGCGCGATGACCTACCCGGCACGCCTGCCCCTGGGACAGCTCGACTTCGTATATGCACGCGGCCTCAGGCCCGTGGGGGTGGAGGTGCCGCGCGGGCGGGTCTGGTGGCGCATGTCGGACCACCTGCCGCTGATAGCGGAGTTTGAGTACTGACGTGACGGGCCTGCACCCCGGCCACCAGGTTCGCCTCCTTCAGGGCAGCGGCGAGTTTTTCTCGGCGCTGATCGCTGCGATGGACGCTGCGACAACGCAGGTGCGCCTTGAGACCTATATCTTCGACTTCACCGGCAGCGGCGCCGATGTCGCCCAGGCGCTGGTGCGCACCGCACAGCGCGGCGTAAGCGTGATGCTGGTGATCGATGGCATCGGTACCGGCCGCCTGCCGGACGAATGGTCCCAGCGCTTTGACGAGGCGGGCGTGCAGTGGAGCATCTACCGGCTGCCGGGGCGTCTCGGCCTGCTGCTGCCCAGCGCCTGGCGGCGCCTGCACCGCAAGCTCTGCGTGGTGGACAGCAAGCTCGCCTTTTGCGGCGGCATCAACATCCTGGACGATTTTCATGACCCGAGCTGGGGCAAGCTGGAGTTCCCGCGTTTTGACTTTTCAATGCAGGCGGAGGGCAGCCTGGTGGCCGAGGTAGAGGCTGCAATGAGCCGGCTGTGGTCCCGCCAGCAGGGCATGCGGCGGCTGCGCCAGCACGACCTGCCGGCGGCGGCGCTCTCGTTCAGCAACGCCATGGACCATCCTGATCTTCCCGGGCTGCCGCTGGCTGCAGCGCCCACCGTACACCGCGTCGCCAGGGCCGCGCTGCTGCTGCGCGACAACCTGCGTAACCGCACCACCATCGAGCGAGGCTACCGCCAGGCCATAGGCGCAGCCCGCAAGGAAGTGATCATTGCCAACGCCTACTTCGTTCCCGGCACCCGGCTGCGCCGTGCGCTGATGCGTGCGGCAGAACGCGGTGTGAAGGTGCAACTGCTGCTGCAGGGCAAGTATGAATACTTCATGCAGTACTACGCGGCCCGGCCGGTATACGACGCGCTGCTGCGCGCAGGCGTGGAAATCTACGAATACGCGCCCAGCTTCCTGCATGCCAAGGTGGCGGTGGTGGACAGCCATTGGGCCACAGTGGGCTCGTCCAACCTCGACCCGCTCAGCCTGCTTCTGGCACGCGAGGCCAATGTAGTGGTGGAAGATGAGGCCTTTGCCGGGCAGCTGCGCGGCACCCTGGTGCAGGCCATGCAACAAGCAGGCAGCCGGATGGATGCTGCAGACTATGCAGCGCGCCCGCGCGTCCAGCGTATCAAGGAGCACATTGCACTCGCGCTGATGCGCCTGGCGCTCTTCGTGCAAGGTAAAAAGTATTGATCCCATGCCTGACCTGATCGTCCAGCGGCCCGAAGGCCTGTATTGCCCGCCCGGCGATTTCTACATCGACCCCTGGCGCCCTGTTGGCCGCGCGATCATCACCCATGCCCACGCCGACCATGCCCGCGTCGGCCACGGCCACTACCTGGCGGCGGCGCCGGCTGAAGGCGTGCTGCGCGCCCGCCTGGGCGAGATCACCCTGCAGACGCTGGCGTATGGCGAACGGATCGTTCACAACGGCGTTGCCATCTCGCTGCACCCCGCAGGCCATGTGCTTGGCTCGGCGCAGGTACGGCTCGAGCATGGCGGGCAGGTCTGGGTCGCCAGTGGCGACTACAAGGTCGCGCCCGATAAAACCTGCGCGCCGTTTGAGCCGGTGCGCTGCGACGTCTTCATCACCGAGTCCACCTTCGGCATGCCGATTTACCGCTGGCAGCATGACGATGAGATCTTTGCCGGCATCAACGCCTGGTGGCAGGGCAACGTGGCGGCCGGGCGCGCCAGCGTGCTCATGTGCTACAGCTTTGGCAAGGCCCAGCGCATCCTGAGCGGGATTGACCCGTCGATCGCGCCCATCATCGTGCACGGCGCGGTGGAGCCGCTCAACCAGGCTTACCGCGAGGCCGGCGTCGCGTTGCCCGACACGATGCGGGTGGACGACGTCACCGACAAAGCCGACTTCAAGCGTGCTCTCGCGCTGTGCCCGCCCAGCGCGGCGGTTGGGCCGTGGCTCAAACGCTTTGGCGAGTTCAGCGATGGCTTTGCCAGCGGCTGGATGCAGCTGCGCGGCGCGCGCCGCCGGGGCGGCTACGACCGGGGCTTCGTGCTGTCGGACCATGCCGACTGGCCGGGGCTGATGAAAGCCATCGGCGCCACGGGCGCGCAGCGCGTGATCGTCACGCACGGCAGCATTCCGGTGATGGTGCGCTACCTGACCAGCCAGGGCCTGCAGGCCGAAGGATTCCAGACCGAGTACGGCGACGACACGATCAACGAGCAGGCCGCCGCATGAAGCGCTTTGCCCACCTTTTCACGCAGCTGGACACCACCACCTCCACCAATGCCAAGGTCGAGGCCCTGCAGCGTTATTTTGCCGAGACGCCCGCGCCTGATGCGGCCTGGGCTGTGTACTTTCTGGCCGGCGGCAAGCCGCGCCAAGTGGTGGCCACGGCGCGCCTGCGCGAGCTGGCCTGCCAGCTGGCCGGCATTGAAGACTGGCTGTTCGATGAGTGCTACCAGGCCGTGGGCGACCTGGCCGAGACGATTGCCCACGTGCTGCCGCAAGGCGAGGAAACCTCCGACGTGGGCCTGGCCGAATGGGTGGAGCAGCGGCTCTTGCCATTGCGCGGCCTGCCCGAAGCAGAGATCGCTGTGCGCATGAAATCCTACTGGGGCGAGCTGGACGCGCAAGGCCGTTTCCTTTTGACAAAGCTTGTGGGCGGCGGCTTTCGCGTGGGCGTGAGCAAGCTGCTGGTGCAGCGGGCGCTGGCAGCGAATGCCGGCATAGACGCCAAGCGCGTGGCCCAACGCATGATGGGCTACACAGACGGCAAGAGCACGCCGTCGGCGGCCCGCTTCGCCGCCCTGATCGACCCGGCGACAGATGCAGCCGGCGACACGCGCGACGCCGGCCAGCCTTATCCGTTTTTCCTCGCCCACCAGCTTGACACCAAGGCTGCGGACTTTGCCACCAGACTCGGCCCCGTCACCGACTGGATGGTCGAGTGGAAGTACGACGGTATCCGCGGCCAGATCGTCAAGCGCGCAGGGCAGGTGTGGCTCTGGTCGCGCGGCGAAGAGCTCGTGACAGACCGCTTCCCGGAAATCGTCGCGCTGGCCCAGCCCCTGCCTGACGGAACGGTGCTGGACGGCGAGATCCTGGTGATCCTGGACGGCGCGCCCGCGCCCTTCGCCCTGCTGCAGCAACGCATCGGCCGCAAGACGCTGAACAAAAAAGTGCTGGCCGACGCGCCGGTGGGCTTCATGGCCTATGACCTGCTGGAACTGGCCGGTGAAGACATCCGTGCCTTGCCGCAGATAGAAAGGCGCAGCCGGCTGGAGGCCTTGCTGGCCGGTGCACCCATCCTCATTTCGCCAATCGAGCGTGACAACTCGTGGGCCGAATTTGCTGTGCGGCGCGAGCAGTCTCGCGCCAGGGGCGTTGAAGGCTTCATGCTCAAGCGCCTGGACGCCGCCTACGGCACGGGCCGTACCAAACAGGATGGCCTGTGGTGGAAGTGGAAGATCGACCCGATGACGATCGACTGCGTGTTGATCTATGCACAAGCCGGCCACGGCCGCCGCGCCTCGGTCTACACCGACTACACCTTTGCGGTGTGGAACCGCACACCCGGGGACAAGGCCGAGGCCCAGGCCGTGCTCGACGCCATCGCCAAACGCGAGCCGGCCCAACCCGGCGCGCTGCAGCTGGTGGCGTTTGCCAAAGCCTACTCGGGCCTGACCGATGAGGAGTTCAAGGGCGTGGACGCCGTGATCCGCAAAACGACGCTGGAAAAATTCGGCCCGGTGCGCAGTGTCAAGCCGTCCATGGTGTTCGAGCTGGGATTTGAAGGCATCAACCGCAGCCCGCGCCACAAAAGCGGCATCGCAGTGCGCTTTCCGCGCATGCTGCGCATCCGCAGCGACAAGGCGGTACATGAGGCCAATACGCTGGCGGATCTCGAGGCGCTGCTGTCCGCCTGAGGGCTGCCCCCGGAGCGCCGCTTTTCATTCGCTGCTAGTATCTTTGAATGCTTATGAAGTCACCCAACGTGAATCCCGCCGAATCCGAAGAGGGCACCCCCGTCTCCGTCAAAATCCGCGAACGGATTGCCGCAACGCGCAAGCGATTCAACGCCAACGACAACATCGCCGAATTCATCGAACCCGGCGAACTGGAGCAGTTGCTCGACGAGGTCGAGGTCAAGATGCAGGGCGTGCTCGACAGCCTGGTGATCGACACCGAGCGCGACCACAACACCAACAACACGGCCCGACGCGTGGCCAAGATGTATTTGAACGAGGTGTTCCGTGGCCGCTATGTGGCGCCCCCGGCCATTACCGAATTCCCCAATGCCGAGCACTTGAACGAGCTGATGATCGTCGGCCCGATCACCGTGCGCAGTGCCTGCAGCCACCACTTCTGCCCGGTCATCGGCAAGATCTGGATCGGCGTCATGCCCAACGAGCACACGAACGTGATTGGCCTGTCCAAGTACGCGCGGCTGGCTGAATGGGTGATGGGCCGCCCCCAGATCCAGGAAGAGGCCGTGGTGCAACTGGCCGACCTGATCATGGAAAAAACCCAGCCGGACGGCCTCGCCATCGTCATGGAGGCCAGCCACTACTGCATGGCCTGGCGCGGCGTGAAAGACATGGACAGCAAAATGCTCAACTCCGTCATGCGCGGCGTGTTCCTTAAAGACCCGAACCTGCGCCGCGAATTCCTCGCCCTTATTCCTGGGAAAAACTGATGCTTGTACGCCTTCTCTACGCCAGCCGTGCGGTTGACACCAGCACTGAAGCCATCGAGGACATCCTCGCGCAGTCCCGCCAGCACAACCCTGGCACCGGCATCACCGGCATCCTCTGTTATGGCGGCGGCATCTTCCTGCAGGCCATTGAGGGCGGGCGCATGGCTGTCAGCGGTCTTTATGGGCACATCCAGAAAGACCAGCGCCACAAGGACGTGGTGCTGCTGAACTTCGAAGAGATTTCCGAGCGCCGGTTTGGTGGCTGGACGATGGGGCAGGTCAATTTGTCCAAGCTCAATCACTCCATCCTGCTCAAGTATTCCGAGCGCGCCGAACTCGATCCGTACTCCGTGTCGGGCAAGGTGTCGTTCGCGCTGCTTGAAGAGCTGATGGCCACGGCCTCGATCGTCGGCCGGGTTTGAGGCGCTGCGTGCCGCCTTTCGTGCATCGCCGCACGCCGCCCTTTGTGCAGACGCAGTGACCGGCCTGCAGCGCCTGCTGCTGGGTTGTGATTTTTCCAGCAGCCCCACCTCCCGCAAGCCGATCGTGCTGGCACTGGGCTCGGCCAGCAGCGGCCGCGTCGTGCTGGACAGCCTGCTGCTCCTGCCAACGCTCGCAGCGTTTGGCCAGTGGCTGCACGAGCCGCGTAGCTGGACGGGTGGCTTTGACCTCCCCTTTGGCCTGCCGCGCGAGCTGCTCACGCAACTGGGCTGGCCTCTGACCTGGCGCGAGAGCATGGCTCACTATGCCGCCCTGAGCCGCCCCGACATCCGCACTGCCTTTGCCGCCTTCTGCAATGCGCGACCCGCTGGCGGCAAGTTCGCGCACCGTGCCACCGACCGGCCGGCCGGCTCCAGCCCCTCAATGAAGTGGGTTAACCCGCCGGTGGCTTACATGCTGCATGCCGGCGTGCCGCTGTTGCTTGCCGCGGGCATTCACCTGCCTGGGTTGCATGCCGGTGACCCGCTCGATGTAGATGAAGCCGCCCGGCCGCGCCGCGTCGCACTGGAGGCCTATCCCGGCCTGCTGGCGCGTGAACTGATCGGCCACCGCAGTTACAAGAGCGACGAGAAAGCCAAGCAGACGCCCGAGCGTTTGATTGCACGCAAGGACATCATCACTGCGCTGGAACACGGCCAGACCCGGCTGGCCCTGCGTATCAAGCTCACGCACGCGCAGCGTGACGCGATCACGGCCGATGGCAGCGGCGACAAGCTCGACGCCGTCTTGTGCCTGGTGCAGGCCGCGTGGGGCGAGCAGCAGGGTGGGCCGCTGTATGGGTTGCCGGCCGACATGGACCCGCTGGAGGGGTGGATCGTGACGGCGTGAGGTTTTTCAATAGCAGCGCCGCGGCGCTCAATCACTCAACCGCCCAAATGCCTGCAACGCATCCACATCGGTCCGGTACATGTGCAGCAACGGCCCGTCCTGCAAGGAGCCGGCGCGTCTGAGCACGCGCTCCACCGGCAACTTGATCCCGCTGATGTGCAGATGGATGCCGCGCGCGTGGAGCATGGCGAACTGCTGCATGAACACCTCTACACCCGTCGCATCGATGCGGTTGATGGGCTGTGCGAACAAGCACACATGCTGCACACCGGGGTGCTCTGCCAGGTGCTCGACGATCGCGCGCTCCAGGGCGCTGGCCGACGCAAAATCGAGCTCGTCGTCCATGCGCAGCGCATACGTGTGCGGGGCAAGTGGCGGCAACTTCCACAGGTGGCGGTCGCGCAGGCTGCCGTCGGGGTGCAGGCCGACTTCAATGATGCGCGGGTGCAGCCGGTGATACAGGAACTGCGCAAGGCCCAGCATCACGCCTGTGAGCACACCCCAGTAGATTTGCGGCGCTGACGCAATGGTCACGGCAAACGTCACCCCTGCCGTGCAGGCCTCCACGCGGCCGATGCGCCACAAGCGAACGAAGATCGCCGGCTTCAAAAGGTTGGCGACGGCGGCCACCACCACGGCCGACAACACGGCGCGCGGCACATACGACAGGGCCGGCGTGAGAAACAGCAGCACCAGCAACACGAAGAGGGTGGCCACCACCGTCGCCCAGCCGGTCCTTGCGCCGGCATATAGCGTGATGGCTGAACGCGAGAACGAGGTGCTGGTCGGGAAACTGCCCGAGAGCGCAGACACCAGCTTGCCCATGCCCTGGCCGATCAGGTCCTGGTTGGCGTCCCATCGCTTGCCATCTTTCTGGCTTTCTATCTTGGCGCTGGACGCCATCTCCAGTGAGCTGACCAGCGCAATGACCACGGCAGGCACAGCCAGCAAGGTCAGTGCGTCCCAGCCCACCAGACCCGGCAGATACAAGTGGGGCAGACCCACAGGCAAGGTGCCGATCACCGAGCCGTCCGATGCATAGCCGCTGTACCAGCTCAACGCACCGGCGGCAGCCAGCACCACCAGCACCATCGGCACGCGCGGTGCGAAGCGCTTGCCGCCCACAAACAACGCAAGGCTCACCGCGCCAAATGCCAGCGCCACCCCATCGAACTTCGGCCCGTTCAACAGGCTGGACAGAGGCCCCTCCAGCCCGATCAGTGCCGGCAGTTGCGAGGCGATGATCAACAAGGCTGCGGCCTGGCTGAAGCCCGAGAGCACCGGCGAGCTCACCATGTTGAGCACCCAGGCCGCACCGCTGGCGCCCAGCGCGAGCTGGATGCCGCCCGAGAGCAGCGCCAGCCACACCGCGAGTGACACCCATTGCGCGCTGGCCGGCTCGGCCATGCCCAGCAGCGAGGCGCCCACCAGCACAGACGTCAAGGCTGACGGCCCCACCGACAGTCGCGTCGAGCCGCTGAAAAGCACGGCAATGAGCATCGGCAAAAAGGTGGCGTACAGGCCGGTGATGAGCGGCATGCCGGCCAGGCCCGCATAGGCGACTGACTGCGGGATCATCACCAGCGCCACAGTCAGCGCCGCGCCGGCCTCGCCGCGCAACAAGGCCACGTCAGGTCGCGGCCAGCGCAGGAAGGGGAGCCAGCGGGAGAAACGGGGCATGAGAGGATGTTAGCGCGACGGCTGCTGTCCCTTCTCCCTCCCCCGTAGCGGGAGAGGCAGAGGGAGCCGTCTCAGCGGTGCGGCATGTCCTTCACGGAGTACCCGAGACTCACCGTCGCATCCCCCGGGATAGCCGGCATCGTGGCCTCCCATTCCCGCCAGGCTTGCCGCAGCGCTGCGAGCCGTTCAGGTTCGCGATGCGCGAGGTTGGCGCGCTCGCGCTCATCCGCCGGTATGTTGAAGAGGTACTCGTTGCCATCCACCTGCAAATATTTCCAGTCACCCAGCCGCATCGCGCGCTGGCCGCGGTGGTTCATGCGCCAGTGCAGCGGCCGCTCAAAACTGTGACCGCTGTCCTGCAGTACGGGGAGCAAAGAGACGCCGTCCAGCGGATGCGCGGCATCGGCCTGCACACCGGCTGCGGCAAGCATCGTGGCGGACCAGTCCATCGTCATGCACTGCTGAATGCTCACACCGCCTGGCGCAATCGTGGCCGGCCAGTGCGCGATCCAGGGCACGCGGATGCCGCCTTCGGTCAGGTCCATCTTGCCGCCCACCAGCGGCCAGTTGTCCGAGAAGCGCTCGCCGCCGTTGTCGCTGGTGAACACGACCAGCGTGTTGTCCGCCATGTGGTGGCGACGCAATGCGTCCATCACCCAGCCTATGCCTTCGTCCATGTGGTGGATCATGCGGCGGTAGGTATGTATGTTGCCACCATGCAGGTGAAAGAGGTTGTCCTTCACTTCCTGCGCCAACGCCAAGTCGTCGCGGGTTTCCCAGGGCCAATGCGGCGCGGTGTAGTGCATGCTGAGAAAGAACGGTGCATCTGCCCCCGATGACTGATGCGCCGCCATCCGGTCAATGAAGTCCACTGAGCGCTGCGAGATCAGGTCGGTGAGGTAGCCCTCCTGCTTGCGTTCGCTCTCGCCCATGAACAGGTCGTGCAAGCCGCGCGAGTCGCAGTGGGTGAAGTAGTCCACCCCGCCCGACATCGGGCCAAAGAACTCGTCATAGCCCGAGCGCAGCGGGCCGAACGAAGGCGGGTAGCCCAGGTGCCACTTGCCGATCAGTGCGGTGCGGTAGCCGCCGGCCTTGAGCAGCGAGGGCAGGGTGGGGTGCTCAGGCGGCAGGCCCAGCGTGGTGTTGCCGCGGCTCTTGCTGTTGATGGGCTCTTCCGCCGCGCCGCGCAGCCGGTACTGGTAGCGTGCAGTCATCAATGCAAAGCGGGTGGGCGAGCACACCGGTGAATTTGAATAGCCCTGCGTGAACAGCAGCCCGTTGGCGGCCAGGGCGTCCAGCACGGGCGATACCGGCGCGCGGCCGCCATAGCAGCCGAGGTCTGCATAGCCCAGGTCGTCAGCGACGATGAAGATGATGTTGGGGCGCATGCCGGCCCCTAGTCCGTTGCCACGAAGTTGGTGGCCTTCATGATCTTTGCCCAGCGGTCGGTGTCCTCGCGCATCGTCTTGAGCAGCAGTTCGGGCCCGTCGCCCACTGGGTACATGCCGTTGACGATGAGCTGCTGGCGCACCTCGCGCGAGTTGACGGCGCGGGTGAATTCTGCGCGCAGGCGCTCAACGATGAGCTTGGGTGTTTTCGCCGGCGCGTAGTATGAAAACCAGGCCGCTGCGATCACCTCCCTGTAGCCCAGCTCGACAAAGGTTGGCACGGCCGGCATGGGCGGCGAGCGTTTGGCGCCACTGGTAGCCAGCACCTTGATACGGCCGCCGGGCAGCATGGTGATGGCGCCGCCCACAGTGTCAAAGTACACCTGCACCTGCCCGCCCATCACGTCCTGCCGTGCAGGTGTTGAGCCGCGGTAGGGCACATGCACCATCTGCAAGCCGGCCGCGCGGTTGAGCATTTCGCCCAGGAAGTGCGAGGGCGTGCCGGCGCCATACGAGGCGAAGCTCACCTTGTTGCCCTGCGCTTTGGCCCAGGTCACGAACTCTGCGAGCGTGGTGGCCGGCACGTCCTTGTGCACGGTCATCGCCAGCTCGAAGCTGGCGGCGTTGATGATGGGGATGAAGTCCTTGACCGGGTCGTAGCTGAGCGACTTGTAGGCGCTCGGGAACATGGTCATCATGCCGGCCGTGCCCAGTAGCAGCGTGTAGCCATCGGGCTCGGCATTTTTCACGACGTCCACCGCGATGCGGCCGGCCGCGCCACCGCGGTTGTCCAGGATGATGGGGCCGAGCGTGCTGCGCAGGCTGTCGGCCATGGCCCGCGTCAGCACATCCTGCGTGCCGCCGGCGGGCACGCCGATCAGCACGCGGATGGGTCTGGACGGGTAAGTGTCAGCGCGCGCCACGAGCGAAACAGGCACCAGCGCCAGAGCGCCGATCGATGCCAGCACCTTCCTGCGGCGCTGTTGTTCAAGGGGAGTGTGGGGTGTCATACGAGTCTTCCATCAATGGCTGCAGCCAGGCCAATGCCCGCTTCGTTGCAGACCCACTTTAATCTACGCACAATGAGCCGACCTTGCCCAGCCACCCAACGTTAACCCTGACGAAGCCCGCCGTGATGCAGTGGCTGGCTGCGCGTGGCTGGCAGCCGTTTGCCTTCCAGCAGGAAGTGTGGGGTGCAGTGGGCGCGGGGCATAGCGGCTTGCTGCATGCGACGACCGGCTCGGGCAAGACTTATGCGGTCTGGCTGGGCGTGCTGCAGGCGATGATGGACGCTTCTCAGCAAGGGGGGGATGGTGCGCAGGCGCCTGCCCTCACCCCAGTCCTCTCCCAGAGGGAAAGGGAGCAAGTCAGTCTGCCAAGCGTGAGGGAGCAGAGCGCCATGCGGCGCAAGGCTCCGCCGCTCACCGCGCTGTGGCTTACGCCCATGCGTGCCCTGGCCTCCGACACGACCAAGGCCCTGAGCGAGCCCCTTAACGCGCTGCTGCCCGCAGCGACCATTGGCCAGCGCACCGGCGACACGCCGGGCGCCGAGCGTGCCCGGCAGGACCGGCGCTTTCCCACCGTGCTGGTGACCACGCCCGAATCGCTCAGCCTGATGATCGCGCGGGACCAGGCGCTGGAAGAACTGGCCAGCGTGCAGTACGTTGTGGTGGACGAGTGGCACGAGCTGATCGGCAGCAAGCGCGGCGTCCAGGTGCAGTTGGCGCTGGCGCGCTTGCGCAAGTTCAATCCGAGGCTCATTGTCTGGGGCCTGAGCGCGACGCTCGGCAACCTCCAGGAGGCCATGGAGGTGTTGTGCCGGCCGGTGCCTTCAACACAGGCTTCAATGCCTGTGCCGGCGCCCGTGCTCGTCCAGGGCCGCATCGACAAGACCCTCATCATCGACACGCTGATCCCGCCAGACCCTGGCAACTATTCCTGGACAGGGCACCTGGGCAAGCGCATGCAGCAGCCGGTGATCGACGAGATCGCCAAGTCAGGCACCACGCTCGTTTTCACCAACGTCCGTTCGCAGGCCGAGATCTGGTATCAGCTGCTGCTTGAAGCCAAACCTGAATGGGCCGGCGAGATCGCGCTGCACCATGGTTCGCTGGACCGCAGCGTTCGGGAGTGGGTGGAACGCGGCCTGAAAGACGGCACGCTTCGCGCCGTCGTGGCGACTTCATCACTTGACCTGGGCGTTGACTTCCTGCCGGTGGAGCGGGTGCTTCAGATCGGCTCGGCCAAGGGCGTCGCGCGCATCGTGCAACGCGCCGGCCGCAGCGGCCACGCGCCGGGGCGCGCCAGCCGGCTCACGCTGGTGCCCACCAACACCATGGAGCTGATCGAGGCCGCAGCCGTGCGCCGCGCTGCCTATGCGGGCCGGGTTGAAAAGCGCGAGTCACCCGACCGTCCGATGGACGTGCTGGTACAGCACATCGTCACCGTGGCACTGGGCGGTGGCTTCAAGCCGGCAGCGCTGTATGCCGAAGTGAAAACCGCATGGGCCTACAGAAAGCTCACGCGCGAGGAGTTCAACTGGGCGCTGGCATTTTGCGAGCGTGGCGGCGAGAGCCTCACGGCCTACCCAGACTACCACCGCATCCAGGCCGATGAGAAAGGCTTCTACCGCGTGCCTGATCGCGGCATTGCGCGACGCCACCGCCTGGGCATCGGCACCATCGTGAGCGATGCATCGATGCAGATCAAGTTCCTGAGCGGCGCGCGCATCGGCACTATGGAAGAGGCCTTCATCTCGCGGCTGCGCAAGGGCGACTGTTTTTTCTTCGCAGGCCGGCTGCTTGAGTTCATCCGCGTGCAGGACATGAATGCCTACGTGAAGAAGTCCATCAAGAAAAGCGGCACCGTGCCGACCTGGCAGGGCAGCAAGATGGCGCTGTCCCCCGAGATGGGGCAGGCGGTGCTGGAGTTGATGCAACGCGCCTCCAAAGGCGACTACCTGGGGCCCGAGCTGGTGGCCGCGCGCCCCATGCTGCAAACGCAGGCGAGGCTATCGCGTATCCCCACGCCGCGCACCTTGCTGGTAGAGACCTACACCTCGCGAGAAGGGCACCATCTGTACCTGTACCCGTTTGCCGGGCGGCATGTGCACCTGGGCCTGGCGAGCCTCTTTGCCTGGCGGCTGGCGCGTGAAAGGCCCAGCACCTTCAGCATGTCGGTCAACGACTATGGCTTTGAGTTGATGGCAGCGCAGCCCTTTGACATATCGGCCGTGACGGGCAAGGAGGTCTTTTCTACAGAAGGCTTGCTGGCTGATGTCCTGGCGTCGCTCAACTCCAGCGAGTTGGCCCAGCGGCGCTTTCGCGAGATCGCGCGCGTCGCGGGCCTGGTGTTTACCGGCTACCCCGGCCAGCCCAAAAGCACACGGCAGCTGCAGGCTTCCAGCGGCTTGTTCTTCGAGGTGTTTCGCAAGTACGACAGCAGCAATCTGCTGCTGGGCCAGGCTGACCGCGAAGTCCTCAGCCAAGAGCTGGACATCGGGCGGTTGGCAGACTCGCTCAAAACCATGCGAGTCAAAAAACTGGAACTGGTTGCGCTGGCGCACCCCAGTCCCATGTCCTTGCCGCTGATGGTGGAGCGCTTCCGGGAGCAACTCTCCACCGAGACGCTGGCCGCGCGGCTGGAGCGCATTCTGGCGGACGCCAACGCCTGAAGTCACCCGCAGGTCCTACACCAGCTTGCGGTTTGTCTGACAGCTCGAATGCTCGGGGCCGCCTAGAGTCTGGATGATGAACACCTACTCAGCTGGGCCGGCCTCTCCGGCACAAGACGATCCCGATGTGTCGGTGCCACAGCGTGCCCCGGCTCATGCGCCACCCATTCCGGTCAAGGAACCGGTGGAGCCGGACCGGCCTGAAGCCGAAGTCCCAATGACGTCATGCACGAAGCGCAGCTTGCGCAACGCCCCTGGCGTCAGCGCAAACGGGTAGGCGTCGCCCTGGCCCAGGCTGCGGTTCATGCTGTTGAGCAGCAGCGTGACCGGCATCCACTGACCCACCAGGTCGTCAAAATCCGGCACGGGGCCGGTGCCAAAAGGGTCGACGACCGCAATCGTCCCGTCGCTGTCACCCGGCACGTTCACGGTAGTGGCATAGGACGAGGCTGTCTCCAGCAGGTCGACCATGTGCAGGTAATGCGCCCAAGTCTCGGCCCAGTCCTCCCAGGGGTGGGCGGTGGCGTAGGCGCACACGAAGTTGTCCTGCCAGTTGGGCGCGGCACCGCCTGCGCCATAGTAGTTGGCCAGAGCTTGCCGGTAGTCAAGTTGATGGTCGCCAAAGAGTTCGCTGAACTCGGCCACCCGGCTCTCCTGAAGGATCAGGCGGTCCCAGTAAAAATGGCCTGACTCGTGCCGCAGGTGCCCCAGCAGCGTGCGATACGGCTCGTGCAACTCAATGCGCCGGCGCGCGCGCTCGGCGTCGTCAGCTTCAGCAATGTTCAGGGTGATCACGCCGCCCTGATGGCCAGTCACCACCTGGGGGCCACCGGGCAGGTCTGCCAGGAATTCAAAAATCAGGTCATGCGCATGGTTGGCGGTGAGATTCAGCTTGGCCAGGGTGTAGTGAAGGCGGCGTTTCGCAATCTCTATCTGGACCCAGTGTTCATGGTTGGCCACCACCGACAGATCAGGTGCCATACGCGTCTGGCGGCAGGAGACGCACAAGAAGTTGGGATCATCCGAAGGCACACCAAAGTTGCAGGCGTGCTGCAGAGTGCTGTTCTGGCACAGGCGCCAGGCACGGCCGGAGTTGTCGTCCGTGCGGTGCCACAGCTGCTGGCCGTCATCAGGGGACGGCTCTGCCACCGGCTCATCAGTGAGTTCATTGGCAAACTCTCTGGCCGGCTCTATCGCGGCCATGTCGAGCAGGTCAGGCAGAAAGGCCAGCGAATTGCCGCAATGGAGGCATTGGACGTTCTCAAAAAAAATCGCGTGTCCGCAATGGGTGCAGCTGAAAACTCTCATCGGTGGTTGACACTGGTGGTGTTCAAAAACGAAAAAGGCAGGTGGCAGGGCTCACGCCCCGCCACCTGCCAGTTCAGGCTGCTCTGCAGCTCTTGCCGCAGAGGATAGCCGATCAGGGGCGAACGACGATGTTGTTGCGCACTTCACGCACGCCCTTGGCGTTGCGTGCCAGGTTGCCGGCTTGTGACTTTTCAGCGTCAGACTTGGCAAAGCCAGACAGTTGCACCGTGCCGTTGAGCGTTTCCACGCCGATCGAGCTGGCGGCCACGGTACGGTCTTCAACGAACCTGGCCTTCACGGCAGTGGTGATGGCGGCGTCGTCAACGAATGAGCCGACGCTTTGCTGGTCGCGAGCGACAGCGCAGCCGGTCGTGAGACCAGCGGAGATTACGGTCAGGCCGGCCAGGGCTGTAAGGGCAATTGCGCGAGCGTATTTCATGATGGATCCTTCAGGTTAAAAAAATTATTGGTGCTGGTGTGGAAAAAAGCTTGCCGGTCAACCGCACCCTCACTGACCGGTTTGCGAAAACTTGGGTTGCCTCTTCTATCGCCGCATGCTGCCTGGGGCATCACGTTGCTCCTTGTCTTTTTGCAGTGTTTCGTTGAGTGACGACATCATGCTCATGGCGAATCCAGTAATTTCCGAAGGCCTCAAAACGGCCACCAACGCGCCGGTGGTCAGCAGCCGCCAGGGCCGGAAGACAACAACAACAACACCAACGAGGACCGCTATACCGAGTAACTTGACCGGCTCTTGCCGTGCAAAAGATTCCAGAACGGGCCGGGCCATGTGCGTCACGGCGTTCAGCGGGTGGCGACGCCACCAGGCGTCTGCCATGCTGGTCAACACCGGCCACCAGCCGCCTCGCGCCTTGCCTTTTGCTTTCATTTTGCGTTCCGGCGAATCCGATGACGCCTGACCCCATTCGGGGCCCAGGTCATCCCGGCTTGCGTAGTCGCTGACATCGCCACCCAACTCCCGGGCAATCGCCTCGCGGCTTCGCGCCAGTCGCTGCAAGGGGGTCAGTTGCGCGGGCAGGTCCTCGCTCATGACGCATCCCCTGCCGCATGCAGGGCATGTACATCGGCATCCAGCTGCTGCTTGAGCAGCTCAAAGCTGCCCGGTGGCATCGGCTTGCTGGCGAAGATGGCCCCAATCATGCAAATCACCAGCATCACACCCGGCACCAGCACCAGCGCCCAGTTGAAGCGGTCGAGCGTCATGCCCAGCATTAGCGCAACGCCGGCAAGGACGAGGAATATTCCCGCGCTGAACAGCACCAGCACCCATGCCAGCAAGCGCTGGACAAGGTGGCTGCCCGTGCTGTGCACCTCTTGCTTTGCAAGCGCTGCATAGCCCGCCATGTGTTCAACGACAAGATCCGGACGCTTGATCAGCACCGAAAAAATTGGGTGGAGCATGGACATTTAAGCAGCGGGGACAGAATTAGTCACGGTTACGCAGTGCCAGCACCAGCGCGGCAACCGCAGCGCCAACTGCGGCAGCGATGATCACCGACTTGACCGGCTGGTCGGACACATACTTGCCCGTCACGTCGGCGTAGCGGTTGATCGTCTTTTTGGCCTGGGCGCTGGTCTCTGCCGCTGCAGCAATGCCCTTGCGTGTCAGTTCCTGCGCCCGGGCTGCCAACTGGTCAGCAGAGGCTGAGAGGCTGGAACGTGCATCGCGCACTGCAACGCCGGCGCGGTCCAGTGAATCATTCGTGAAGCCGCGTACGGATTCCACCGCTTGCTCGGCCGATTGCAAAACGCTCTCGGATGAAAGATGGTGGACGCCGTTGTTGATGCTGGAAGCGGCGTTATCGGATGAGTTGCGGATAGACATGGTGGAGGCCTTTTGACGTGGTGGAAAACGAAGCCGGCTGCGCTGGATTTATTTCCGGCGCATGAGACCGGTGATGAAGCTTGCTATCGCCAAGATAGCAAAGATGAAAAACAGGATTTTGGCGATCTCAACTGCACCAGCAGCAATTCCGCCAAAGCCGAAGACAGCAGCGATCAGCGCGATCACGAGAAAGACGACTGTGTAGTGCAACATGACGATTTCCTGGTTGTTTTTATGGGGCCAATAACCCTTGTTGCGGCGCTCCTTATTGAGAACCTGTTGCAAGGTTACGTAGATTGTCTGAAATTGCTCATCAGCAATCAACTCCATGCGCTGTGGGTGCGGATGTGGGTGCCGTGTAGGACCGGGACTACGTGTGGACCGGAGTGTGATCTGACGCGGCCTGGGCCAGCTGGGGTGAGCGCGGCAACACGGCAGAGATGCGTGCCCCTTCGCCTTTGGCAGAAACCACAGACAACCGTCCGCCTGCAGCCTCGACCCGGTGCCGCATGCCCGCCAGGCCATGGGTTGCAGGCCGGGTAAGCAGGACGTCAAAGCCCTGACCGTCATCCTTCACGTCCAGTTCAATGTGGTTGTCCAGGTTCTGCAACCTGATCTCCACCCGCCGGGCCTGCGCGTATTTGCCCACGTTGGTGAGCGACTCCTGCACCAGGCGAAACACGGTGAGCTGGTGTGACTCGTCCAGCTCCACATCTTCCAGGTTGGTCACGATCTCGATGCCGGAGCGCTCGGAGAATTCGCGCGCCAGGATTTCCAGCGATGCCACCAGGCCCAGATGCGTGAGCGACGAGGGACGCAGGTCCTCGATGATGCGGCGCTTGAGCGCGATCACGCTGTTGAGTGTTTCAGTCAGGTGCTGCAGGCGCTGCACAACGTCCGCGGACTCCACGCCCAGGCGCGATTTCAGGCGCGCCACATCCAGTTTGGCAGCCGTCAGCAGCGCGCCCAGCTCGTCGTGCAGCTCCCGGGCCAGATGGCCGCGTTCGTCTTCCCGCGCCATCTGCAAATGGGTGGCCAGCTCGGCCAGGCTGGCGGTGCGCTCGCGCACCTGTTGCTCGAGCATGTCGCGCTCCCGCATGAGCGAGTCCTGCTCGCGCTGGCCGGCACGGGCCAGGGCACTGGTCTGGCGCAGATACATATAGAAAGCCATCAGTGCGGCCAGTGCAATGGCGGCAATGCCCAGGCGCGACAGCTGCAGCGAGCGCGTGATCTCGGCCTGGCTGAGTTCCATGTCCCGGGTGCTGGCGTCGATCAGCTTGCGGGACTGCAGGCGGATGGCGTCCATCTGCTCCTTGCCGACGTCGGTGGTCAGCACCAGCTTCAAGGCGTCTTCGTTGGCCTGCTTGCGAAGCCGCACCGTGACGTCCATCTCGCCGAGCTTGCGCGACACGTTGCCAGACAGGGCCGTGAAGTCGGCTTGCTTGGCCTTGTCCAGCTCATAGAAACGGCTAAGGTCATCAAGCACCGTGCTGATGTTGGCGATGGCAATGTCGTAAGGTTTGAGATAACGCGTGTCCCCTGTGAGCAGGTAGCCGCGCTGCCCGGTTTCGGCGTCCAGCGTGTACTGCAGCAAGGTGTTGATGGCTCCCCGTGTCTGCTGCGCCGTGGCAATACTGGCGTTGGCCCGCGTGGAGCGGTTATAGGCCGCCTCGTTGATGCCGATCAGGGTCAGCGCCGCAAGGACGGCCAGCGGCAGGCTGATCGCCATCTTGGGTATTGCAAACCATCGCATCATCTTCTCCGGGTGGCGACAATGCCACGAATTGGGGAATAATCGCTGCAATGCAGACAATGCGCGTTGCGGGTGCGGGCACCGGGCGTACCCTGTGGCTCCAGGCAACAGCAGACTTCAACGAAAGAGATTGACATGATCAAAATTGGAATTGTGGATGACCATGCCATCGTCCGTTCGGGCCTCAAGCAGTTCTTCTCGGACCATGTGGACTTGCGCGTGGTGGGCGAGGCGGCCAGTGGCCGTGAAGCAATCGACCTGGTGCGCAACCAGGAAATGGACGTGTTGGTCATGGACCTGTCCATGCCCGGGCAAAGCGGCATTGACGCCCTCGGCATGATCCGCGCCAAGGCGCCTGACCTCGGCATCCTGATTCTGTCGGGCTACCCCGAAGAGCACTATGCCGTGAACCTGATCCGCCAGGGCGCCAGTGGTTACCTGAACAAGGAATGCGACCCGATGGAGATCGTCAACGCAATCCGAACCATCTCGCTGGGCCGCCGCTACATTTCGCCGACGGTGGCGGAATTGCTGGCGCAGCAACTCAACCGCAAAGAGGGGTCTGCGCCTCACGAGCAGTTGTCCGAGCGGGAGTTCCAGGTGTTCCTCAAGCTGGCCAAAGGCGAGACAGCAGGCGACATTGCCAAGGCGCTGTCGCTGAGCGTGAAGACGGTGAGCACGTACCGTACGCGCCTGATGGAAAAAATGAGTCTCGCGTCCAACAGCGATCTGACGTACTACGCGCTCAAGAACAAGCTGATTGACTGAGCCGCTCACTGCGTTGGCATCGTGCCGTGCCAAAAGCTCACTGCGTAAGCTTGCCGGGGCGCACATCGGGGAACTGTGTGACACAGTATTCAACGAGGGCCTCGATTTCATTTGATTTGTCAAAAACCGCATCGGCACCGAGCTGCTCGCAGCGCCGCCGCATGTCGGAGGTCGCATAGTTGCTCAACACCACCACTTTTTGCGAGGGGTCGCGGTTGCGGCAGGCCTCGATGATGCCCAGCCCGCTACCTTGGCGTAAAAACAGGTCGACGATGGCAAGGTCCCACTCGGCGCTGTTATGGATCAGCCAGTTTTTGCCTTCACTCTCGGTTTCTGCGACGCCGACCGCCACCACGGGCGTGAGTTCTTCGAGCGTGCCGATGAGGTTTTCGCGGATGGTGGCGTTGTCTTCGACGATGTAAGTTCTGAGTCCCACAATCTGTGTTCCATCCATACTGGCAGGACGCTTGCTGGCGGCGGCCTTTCGGCGGCTGCAAACTTGTCCACCACTCTATCCTGTCCGAGTGGTCGATTGTGCCAGTGACGGCTCCGCCTGAATGTAGGACCGATCCTACGGTGTCCATGGTGATTGTGGAGACGTCCAGCCCTGGTCGGCAGCGGGTCGCGAAACGGCCTGTCAGCCTTCGCGCCGGCTTCTTACAACGCTGCAAACGGCGCATGTCCGATCGCGCGGGACACGAACTTCATTCCACTCCATCATGCGCGCGTCCAGCATGAGAAGGCGGCCGGCCAACGAGGTTGCCAGGCTGCCGTGCAGGCCACCCAACAACTTGAGCGCCTCGGCCGCCTGCATCGCACCGATGATGCCTACCAGCGGCGCAAACACGCCCAGCGTGGCACAGCGTGTTTCCTCAATGGCTGCGTCGGCGGGGAATACGCAGGCATAACAGGGCGAGGCTTCATCGCGCGTGTCATAGACACTGAGCTGGCCGTCAAAGCGGATGGCCGCGCCCGAGACCAGGGGTTTGCCATGCTGCACGCAGGCGGCGTTTACCAGCTGACGGGTGGCGAAGTTGTCGCAGCAATCGAGCACCACGTCCGCGTCGGCGACCAGCGTGTCAAGCAAGCCGGCATCGGCGCGCGTCACCACGGTGGTGACATGAACTTCAGGATTGAGCTGCGCAACCGACTGCGCTGCCGACAGCGCCTTGGGCTGACCAATGCGCGACATGCCGTGCGCGATCTGGCGCTGCAGGTTGGTGAGTTCTACGGTGTCGTCATCCACCAGGGTGAGGCGCCCGACACCTGCCGAGCCAAGATAAAGCGCTGCGGGCGAGCCGAGCCCGCCGGCGCCAATGATCAGGGCATGAGAAGCCAGCCACTGCTCTTGAACTTCAACACCCACTTCGTTGAGCAAAATGTGGCGCGAGTACCGAAGCAGCTGGTCGTCATTCACAGGACGCCCCCCGAAGTGGCCTTTGGCAACCTCCCCCCACTGGGGGGCACGCGGCAGCTTCGGGCGGCCGTGCGCAGCGCGTCCCGAAGAAGACCATCGCCGTCTAGTTCTCTTTCTTCTCTTCTTTGCGCTCGATCATTGTCTTGCTGATGAGTACCGGACGGCCTTTGAGCTGGTTCAAAGCCTGGGCCAGCTGGAAGTCCTTGTCGCTGCCAAACTCGGGCACCTTGCGGTCAGCCGGCGGCTTCTTGGCTTCTTCTTCAAGGCGCTTGCGCGCTTCGTCACGTGCTTTTTCGCGGCCTGGATCCTTGACTTCACTGCCCTGGCCGCTACCCAGGTGCTTCTCAAGGTCGGCTTCGCGGGTGCGCAGCGCGGCAAATAGGTTTCCTTCTTCGGTTTCGTCGACCATCACGTCGGGCACGATGCCTTTGGCCTGGATCGACTTGCCGCTGGGGGTGTAGTAACGGGCTGTGGTGAGCTTCAAGCCCGTGTCAGGCCCGAGTGGGCGCACCGTCTGCACTGACCCCTTGCCGAAGGTCTGGCTGCCAAGGATGACGCCGCGCTTGTAGTCCTGCAGCGCGCCAGCCACAATTTCGCTGGCAGAGGCAGAGCCTTCATTGACCAGCACGACCAGCGGAACGTTCTTGAGCGCGGCCGGCAACTTCTTGAGCGGGTCAGAGCCACCGCGGCGCTGATAGAAGTCGGGCGCCGCCTTGTAGATGAACTTGCTTTCAGGCAACTGTCCGTTGGTGGACACCACCGTCACGTTCTCGGGCAGGAAGGCAGCGGACACGGCCACGGCCGCATCGAGCAAACCACCCGGGTCATTGCGCAGATCAAGCACCAGGCCTTTGAGGTTGGGCTCGGCCTTGTAGATCTCAGTCACCTTGTTGGCGAAGTCGTCCACCGTGCGTTCCTGGAACTGGCTCAGGCGGATCCAGGCGTAACCGGGCTCAATCACCTTGCCGCGAACCGACTGGGTACGAATCTCCTCGCGCGTGATCGTGACGGGGAAACTGCGGTTTTCGTCCTTGCGGAAGATGGTGAGCATCACCTTGGTGTTGGGCTCACCGCGCATTTTCTTGACAGCGTCGTTCAGCGACAGACCCTTGACGACGGTTTCGTCAATCTTGGTGATCAGGTCGTTGGGCTTGAGGCCGGCGCGGTAAGCGGGGGAGCCCTCAATCGGCGACACCACCTTGACCAGACCGTCTTCCTGCGTGATCTCGATGCCGACGCCAACGAAGCGGCCAGTCGTGCCTTCACGGAATTCTTTAAAGGATTTCTTGTCGAAATACTGGGAGTGAGGGTCGAGGCTGGCCACCATGCCGGCAATCGCGTCCGAGATGAGCTTCTTCTCGTCAATCGGTTCCACATAGTCGCTCTTGACCATGCCGAACACGGCGGCGAGCTGCTGCAACTCTTCCAGCGGCAAGGGCGCCAGGGCCCCGCGCGCCATGGTCTGCAGTGAAACGGTGGTTAACGCACCAGCCAGAACGCCGAGTGAAATCCAGCCGGCGGTTTTCAGTTTTTGACCCATAGACACCTCTTGTTGCCAGTATAGAACGTCAAGCCGTGCTTTTGGTTCCGCACTGAACAGGCAAAAGGCCTGCCAGATCCCCGAAATGTGTAAACGCCTGATGGCTTTACCTGGTGTTTGCAGTCTCCGCCGACGCAAGGGTTTCGCGCGAGCTTGCGCCCGCAAAAACCAGGCTGGCGTCCACATCCCGCCAGATGGCGCCAACCTCGCTGGTGCACCCGCCCTGCACCCGGCCCAGGGCGGCAGCAAAAACTGAATTGCGAAACGCCACAGAGCCACGAATGATCAGATAGGTTTCCCGGTCTTTCTCGCCAAGATGGCTGGCCTGGACCTGGTCAAGCCGGTTGGCTGCCCGGCCCAGTTCCGATTCACTGATGGCATTGCACAGGCGGGCTGCGGTGGCAATGACATGAACCGAAGCCGCTTCTTCCACCGCTGCCCGCACGGCGGGTGACTGGACTGACTGCGCCTGGGCCCCTGCCGCAGCACCCAGCAGGGTGAGGGCGCCAAAAACCATGGCCGCAGTACGGAGCTTGCGGGTCTTGATGGCTGTCATGTGGGGCCTTTCGGTGTGGATGCTCCACTCTAGGCTTGCCAATTGAAAGCACCCTAGGCCGTTGCCTTGCCCTGCCTTAGGAAATTCACCTTTGGCCGTCAGCTTTGGAGCCGACCCCGGCAAACGCGCTCAGGCTTTGCCCTGGCTTGCGACAGCGGCCGCTGCCTTAACGGCCGCTTCCGGGTCACCCAGGTAGTAGTGGCGCAGCGGCCGCAGATCGTCGTCCAGTTCATACACCAGGGGAATGCCGTTCGGGATGTTCAGGCCCACGATGTCGGCATCGGACACGCCATCGAGGTACTTGACCAGCGCGCGGATGGAATTGCCGTGCGCGGCAATCACGATGCGCCGGCCCGACTTGAGCGCCGGCGCAATGGCGTCGTTCCAGAACGGCATGACGCGCTCCACCGTGTCTTTCAGGCATTCAGTCAGCGGGATCTGCTCCGGGTTGAGTTTGGCGTAGCGGATGTCGGCCCGCTCGCTGCGCGCGTCGCCCGGCTCCAGGGGCGGCGGCGGGGTGTCGTAGCTGCGGCGCCAGACCAGCACCTGCGCGTCGCCGAACTTCTTGGCCATGTCGGCCTTGTTCAGGCCCTGCAGACCGCCGTAGTGGCGTTCGTTCAGCCGCCAGCTGTGTACCACCGGCAGCCAGGTGCGGTCCATCTCGTCCAGGCAATGCCACAGGGTGCGGGTGGCGCGCTTGAGCACGCTGGTATAGGCGACATCAAATTCATAGCCGCCGTCGCGCAGCAGCCGGCCGGCAGATTTGGCCTGCTCGATGCCGGTGTCGGTGAGGTCCACATCGGTCCAGCCGGTGAAGCGGTTTTCAAGATTCCAGGTGGATTCGCCGTGGCGAATCAAAACGAGCTTGTGCATGGTGTCCTTGTGTGGTGACCTTGTGTTTGCAGGTGCAATAAGGTCCGGCCGGTCTGCCATTCTAAAATCCTGCCTTTGCCGGGTTTCTCCGGCAGGGCAACAAAGGGTCAAGACGTGCTGAAATTTCTCATGGACAACTGGATGCTACTGGGGATCGCTGTGGCGTCCGGCGGCGCATTGCTGTGGCCGGTGGTGGCCGGCGCCGCTAGCGCGGGCGGGCTGTCGCCCAATGGAGCTGTGCAATTGATAAACCGCGAGCGGGGCGTGGTGCTGGACGTGAGCGAGGCTGAGGAATTTGCTGCGTCCCACGTGGGCGGCGCCAAAAACCTGCCGCTGGGCCAGCTTGAAACGCGTTTGGCCGACGCCGTAAAGAACAAGACCCTGCCGCTGATCCTTGTTTGCGCCAGCGGCTCACGTTCTGCCAAGGCGCTGCCCATTGTGCAGAAGCTGGGCTACGAGAAGGCCCAAGTTCTGGCGGGCGGGCTCAAGGCGTGGAAAGAAGCTAACCTCCCGGTCGAGAAGGCCTGAAGAGAAAGCCTTTGCCTAGTTCCGCAAGTAATCGCTGAAAGAGCCCGCCGCCATGCAAGCTGTCAAGATGTACACCACCGCCGTTTGCCCTTACTGCATTCGCGCCAAACAGATTCTCAAGTCCAAGGGGGTGGAGCACATCCAGGAAGTGCGTGTGGACGTCGACCCCGCCGAGCGCATGAAGATGATGGAGATCACCGGACGGCGCACCGTGCCGCAGATCTTCATTGGCGACACCCATGTGGGCGGTTGCGACGAGCTGATCGCGCTGGACGGACGGGGCGGCCTGGTGCCGTTGCTGGCTGCGGCGTGACGGCCACGCACCCTGCGGCCGCCAGGCGGCGCTGCTGAGATAATCCGCCGCGACACTCCGTGCGAATTTAACGAAGCGTTTCACGCCCGTCCGGGAAGCTCCCGGCGGGCTTTGTTTTGATACCCGAAAGAAAAAACCATGGCTGACCAACTCGACCCCATTTTCCAGATCCAGCGCGTCTATCTCAAAGAGGCTTCGCTGGAGCAGCCTAATTCGCCGGCCATCCTGCTGGAGCAGGACCAGCCGTCAGTTGACATTCAACTGGGCGTGGACGCCACGCCTGTAGCCGACGGCATTTTTGAAGTCACGGTGACTGCCACCGTCACGACCAAGATCGGCGATCGCACCGTGTTCCTGGTGGAAGCCAAGCAGGGCGGCATATTTGAAGTGCGCAACCTGCCCGACGACCAGATGGGCCCGATCCTGGGGATTGCCTGCCCGCAAATCGTCTACCCCTACCTGCGCGGCAACGTGGCTGACCTGATCCAGCGCGGTGGCTTTCCGCCGGTTCACCTGGCCGAGATCAACTTCCAGGCGATGTACGAGCAGCAGCAGGCTGATGCTGCGGCATCGCAGGCTGACGCGCCGCGCATCGTCACGGCGTAAGCGGCTGGCGGCCTTGCCTGGCGGGCGCCGAGCAGTATGAAGATCACAGTCGTTGGCGCGGGTGCCTGGGGTACGGCCCTGGCCGCCAGCGCCTGCACGCGCCACGAAGTGACGCTGTGGGCCCGCGACGCGGACCAGGCGGCTGCCATTGAAACGTCGCGCGAGAACGCACGCTACCTGCCTGGCGTGGCATTGCCTGCGGCGCTTGGCGTGCGCGCTTTGGCCACCGCCCCTGAAAATCTAGAGGCTGACCTAATCATCATTGCCACGCCGATGGCGGGCGTGCGCTCCTGGCTTGTTGCGCTCAGGGCGAGCGCGGCGCCCGTGGTTTGGTTGTCCAAAGGATTTGAAACGCCGTTGGCCGGTGCCGATGACCATGACAATGCCGATGGCGCGCCGCATGGCCTGCTGGGCCATGAGATCCGCGCGCAGGTCGCGCCTTTGTTGCAGGCCGGTGTTTTAAGTGGCCCGAGCTTCGCACTGGAAGTCGCGCGCGGCCAGCCCACCGCGCTGGTGGCTGCCAGTGAACATCTTCAGGTGCGTGAGGCGTTGGTACAGGCTTTTCACAGCAGCAGCCTGCGCGTCTATGCCAACGACGACATCGCGGGGGTGGAAGTCGGCGGTGCCGTCAAGAACGTGCTGGCGATTGCCACCGGCCTGTGCGACGGCCTGGGACTGGGCCTGAATGCGCGCGCCGCCCTGATCACCCGGGGCCTGGCCGAAATGACGCGGCTGGGCGTTGCACTGGGTGCGCGGCCCGAGACCTTCATGGGCCTGTCGGGCCTGGGCGACCTGGTGCTCACCGCCACCGGCGACCTGAGCCGCAACCGCCGCGTCGGCCTGTTGCTGGCGCAGGGCAAGAGCCTGCAGGAGTCGGTTGCTTCGCTGGGGCATGTGGCTGAAGGTGTGTACTGTGCGCGCACCGTGGTGCAGCGGGCTGCGAGCCTGGGGCTGGACATGCCGATTGCGCAGGCGGTGGTTGAACTGCTTGATGGGCGGCTCGGGCCGCAGGCAGCAGTGGCAGCCCTTATGGGCCGCCAAGCCCGCGGTGAGTGATGGACGCCTCCCTCAGGGTAAATTCAATGTCTGTATGCTTGAGAAATGAGTTCAATTTTTGATTTTTCCCCCGCCAGCGTGGCCGAGCTCGCACGCGCTGACGCAGCCCGCGCCCTGCAGGAGGATGTAGGCACCGGCGATCTCACCGCCAGCCTGGTTGACCCCTCCCGCCGGGTCCGTGCCCGCGTGCTGTGCCGTGAAGAAGCCGTCATCTGCGGCGCGCCATGGGTCGAAGCCGCGTTGCATCTGGTGGAGCCCTCAGCCACCGTGACATGGCGGGTCGCAGAAGGCGCCCGTTGCAGCAGGGACCAGGTCGTGCTCGAGATCGAAGGCACAGCCCGCGCCCTGCTGACAGCCGAGCGCACGGCGCTTAACTTCCTGCAACTGCTCAGCGCTGTCGCGACAAAAACTGCGATTTACGCCGATGTGGTCAAAGGAACGCGCGCGCGCATTGTGGACACGCGCAAGACCCTGCCCGGCCTGCGCCTGGCGCAGAAGTACGCGGTGCGAACGGGTGGCGGCACCAACCACCGGATCGGCCTGTATGACGCCATCCTCATCAAGGAAAACCACATCGCTGCGGCTGGTGGCGTGACGCCGGTGCTGAAGGCTGCTGCACTGATCGCCAGCCAGGCCACGTTTGTGGAAATCGAGGTCGAGACCCTGGCCCAGTTGCACGAAGCGCTGGACGCCGGCGCGAAGATGGTGCTGCTGGACAACATGGATTTGCCCACACTGCGTGAGGCGGTGCGCATCAACCAGGGCCGCGCCATCCTTGAAATATCGGGCGGCGTCACGCTGGACGGCTTGCGCGCTTATGCCGAAACCGGCGTGGACCGCATCTCCATCGGCACGCTGACCAAGGACGTCAGGGCCACCGACTTTTCCATGCGGCTGCAGGACCTTTGAAGACCATCACCATGAACGCTGTCATCAACGTCGAATACGAACAACCCAGCTGCCCCACGCAGCACGCCTGGGCCCGTGTGCCGGTGGAGCGCGGGCGGAAGGAGCGCACCGCACTCAAGGACAAGACCAGCCGCCTGCTCAAGGAGCGCAATGCGGTGATGGTCACGCACTACTACGTTCACCCGGACCTGCAGGA
>JACMQX010000020.1 GCA_014376765.1 Ramlibacter sp.
GAGCTCGGCCAGCTCGGCGGTGGTTGAAATTGCGCCCCGTTCCTGTCTGCGAGCAACAATCGCCTTTGCAACCTGAACAGCAAACCGTTCTTCGCCATAGTCACGAATCACCTCCGTTATGTGTTGAAGTTCTGCCGTTGCCAGCCACTCGGCAACGCTTTGCCCGCGCGTCGTGTCCATGCGCATGTCCAGCGGCGCGTCGTGGCGAAATGAAAAACCCCGTGCCGGGTTGTCGACCTGCGGCGAGCTGATGCCCAGGTCCATCAGCACACCCGTCATCGACGCGGCGGGCATGTCGCTCAGATTGCTGAAGCCCTCGTGGCGGATTGAAAAGCGCTCGTCGGCGATGAGGTTGGCTTCGGCAATTGCGTCCAGGTCCTTGTCGAAGGCGGTGAGCCGGCCAAGGGGCGAGAGTTGCGAGAGGATCAGCCGTGAATGGCCGCCGCGCCCGAAGGTTGCGTCGACATAGTGGCCGTCTGTGTTGGTAAGGAGAGCATCGACTGCTTCGTTCAACAAGACGGTGGTGTGTGTCCATGTGTTTTCCACCGTCGGCCTTCAGAAGGAGAAGTCCCGGAAGACATCGGGCATCTCACCTTGCATGGCCTGGGCCTCCTTCGCGTCGTAGGTGGCCTTGTCCCACAACTCGAAGTGGTTGCCCATGCCCAGCAGCATCGTGTCGCGCGCTATGCCGGCCGCCGCCCTCAGTTCTGGCGAGACGAGCACACGGCCCGTTGCGTCCATTTCGACGTCCATCGCGTTACCCAGAAAAATCCGCTTCCACCACTGGGCAGACATCGGCAGTTCGGCAATGCGGTCGCGAAACTTTTCCCACTCGGGGCGGGGGAAGACCATCAGGCAGCCGTGCGGGTGCTTGGTGAGCGTGAGGTGGCCGCCCGCCGTGGCGCTGAGGACGTCACGATGCCGGGTCGGCACCGAGAGACGACCTTTGGCATCCAGACTGAGAGACGAAGCCCCTTGAAACACGCTAGTGCACCCTCTTGGCAAAAAACAGGCAATTCAACAGGGGCGAAAGACACTTTTCACCACTTAATTGCACTTTTTTGCACTGTAGCAGGAAACTACTGCAGTGCAAGTGGGCACGCACACAAAAAATTGTAATGAAATCAACGACTTAGAAGCGTTTTTTCACCTCTTGCCAAGGAGAAAACCGTTCTAGATTAAGCACTTAGCGCGGGCTGTGAATGTTCTTTATGAAGGACCGCCCGGCGGGCCCCGATCTTGCGGACCACGATTGCGGGCCGACGCCTGCAGTCTCTCACGCTTAACACCCACTTGACCATGAATCCAACCGTATCGCCAGTCTCTGCACGCGACCGTGTGCCCTATAGCCCCATCATTGGCCGCAAGCCTTTCAACCTGCCCAACAAGGCCCGGGTCGCCGTCTGGACCATTGTCAACGTCGAGAACTGGTTGCCTGAAAACGCAATGCCTCGCACCGTGCTCTCGCCCCCCATGGGCCAGCCGATGCTGCCGGACTTTCCCAACTGGTGCTGGCACGAGTACGGCATGCGTGTGGGATTCTGGCGTTTTCTGGAGGTCCTGAAAAGCCGCGGATTGCGCGCGACGTTTGCTGTGAATGGATCAGCTTGCAAGGTCTATGAGCCGGCCTGCCAGGCGGCACTCGATGCTGGCTGGGAGTTCATGGGGCACGGTTATGTGCAAAAGCCCATGCACCTGGTGGAAGACCAGGCCAGTGCCATCAGGCAAACCATGGAAGCGATCCGTGACTTCACTGGCAAGTACCCGCGCGGCTGGGAGAGCCCTGGCATCACGCAGACGCCAGAGACGATTGATTTTCTTGCCGAGGCGGGGATTGAATACGTAGCTGACTGGGTGCTTGATGATCAGCCGGTGCCCATCCAGACCCGCACTGGCAACATCATCTCCGTCCCCTACAGCGTAGAGGTCAATGATGTGGTGATCTCGGCCGTGCAGCACCACGCATCCGACGAGCTCTTGCGCCGCGGGCGGGACCAGTTTGACCAGCTCTACAAGGAAGGCGCGGAGATCCCCCGCGTCATGGCGATCTCCATCCACCCCTACCTCACGGGCGTGCCGCACCGGATCAAATACCTGGAAGCGCTGTACGACTACATCCTCTCGCATGAGGATGTAGTGATGTGCACCGGGGGGGAGATTCTGGATATTTACAAGCAGCAAAATTGATACAGGGCGCTGCTTTATCAATGGCAGCGCCGAAAGCTGGACGCAGTAACAAGCCCTCAGCGCCACCGGCGCTGCTCTTGAAGCACGCTCCGGTGCGCACCAATTCACACTGTGGTGCACCAAGACTGAGCGCCCTGCACGGCCTCGGGCAGTTGCACCGGCACGCGGCACAGGCACAGTCCTTGCACCACCCCTCAAGAGCTGTCGCACACTACTTTTCAAAGGGTCCCCATGATCACTCGCCGCAACCTTATCGTCTCGTCTGCCAGCGCTGCGGCAGCCGCATCCTCCCTCCTCAATGTGGCCTTTGCACAGGACAAGGTGATCAAGGTTGGCACGCTGAAACTGATGCACGCCATCACGCCGCATTTCTACGAGAAGTTTTCCCCAGCGGGCTACAAGTTCGAGATCATTCCGTTTGAAACCCCGACCGATGGCAAAAACGCCGTGGTCACCAAGTCGGTGACATTCGGAGCCTTTGGCATCGCAGCCGCCACTTTGGGCGGCGCCAACGGCGAGTCGGTGGTGGTGATCGGCGCGCAGTGCAACAAGGGCATGGCGGTGGTGGCCGGCAAAGACTCGGCCATTGCCTCCATCAAGGCGCTCAAAGGCAAGAAGGTCGGCATTTTGCCGGGCTCAACGCAAGAGGTGGTGATCCTGGACCGCCTGAAGCAAGAGGGCATGACCGTTGCCGACATCATGCCGGTGCGCCTGGCCTTCAGCGAAATGCCTGCGGCCCTGGAACGCGGTGACATCGATGCGTATGTCGGCGCTGAACCCGGCCCGTCGATCTCGATCAGCCGCGGTATCGGCAAGGTGGTGGAGTACCCCTATGGCACCCCGACGGGCGCGCTCAACATGGTGATGTGTACCCACGCCGATGTGGTCAAAAGCGATCCGGCCATGATCAGGGCCTTTCTGCAGATGCACCGCAAGGCCACGGAATTTGCCTTGGCCAACCGCCAGGCCTTCATTGAGATGTGCGAGCAAAAGCTCGGTTTGCCCGCCAAGACTGTAGAGCTGGCAGCCCCAAACATCGAACTTACCTGGCGCATTGATGACGACTGGGTCACCCGTGCCAAATACTACGGCGCACAGATGCTGGACAAAAAGCAGATCCGTCAGTTGCCCGACTACACCAGCTTCATCAATACGAGCTTCGCCAAGAGTATCTAGTTGAACGCGTCGACCCTTCGGCGGTTCATGCTGCCGACCGTACTGCCCCTCATCCTTGTTGCGGCCTGGCATGCGAGCGTGCGGGTTACCGGCACACGGCTCGTGCCGGTACCGCAGGACGTGGCGCTCATGCTGTATGACTTCGCGTTTGGCGGCATTTACAACGATGCCTACAGCAAGACCCTGCATATTCATTTGTGGAAATCATTTACGCGGGTTTATCTTGGTTTTTTTGCGGCTGCACTGGTTGGCATACCGCTGGGCCTGCTGATTGGCCGCATCAAGGCGATCCGTGAGTTCGTGGACCCGACCCTGCAGCTGCTGCGCCCGGTACCCGTCACGGCCTGGCTGCCGCTGTCGATGATTTTCTTTGGCATCGGGCCGAGTGCAGCGGTGTTCCTGGTGTTTCTGGGGGCGTTCTATCCCATTGTGTTCAACACGACTTTCGGCGTCCGTTCGGTGGACAACCGCCTGTTTGAGGCGGCCGCCATGCTGGGCTGCACCGGCTCATCGCTGTTCCGCCAGGTGGTGTTGCCTGCCTCCCTGCCAGCCATACTGAACGGGCTGCGTCTGGGCCACGGCTTTGCGTGGATCCTGATTGTGGTGGGCGAGATGACCGGTGTTCAACAGGGCCTGGGCGCCACCA
>JACMQX010000150.1 GCA_014376765.1 Ramlibacter sp.
CCACCAAGGGTAAGGACAAACTTTATGACAACCTCGCCTTGACTCTTCGCGATTCCTGCAAACGAAGGGAAATCGATGAGGCAGAACTTTCCCAAACTTTCGTGCAAATCGAGCTTCATCGATACCTTGACTGAAGTTGCCCTGCAAGCCTGGCGATAGGGGTCTGCGGCGCGTGGCACACTGTTGTCCGCACCCACGCACAGCCCCCGCAGGCCCCAGGACCATGAGCAGCAACCACGATCATCAGCACCCGCACGACCACGACGGCAGCAACGACGGCCACGACCATGGCCCGTCCGGACACAACGAGCCCTGGAAGCATGACGGCGTGCGCGTTGTCCCCGGCAACCAGCTGGACGGCAACACCGCGCAGACACCGGGGATGGACCGCAAGGCGGCCATCAACTTTGCCCGCGTTGGCGCGCAGAAGCTCTGGGCAGGCACCGTCACCATCCACGCCAATGCAAAGACCGGGGCGCATCACCACGGGCACCTGGAGAGCGTGATCTATGTCATCAAGGGCCGCGCGCGCATGCGCTGGGGCGATACGTTGCAGTTCACCGCAGAGGCGGGACCCGGGGACTTCATCTATGTGCCGCCTTATGTGCCGCACCAGGAAATCAACGCCAGCCCGACCGAAGCGCTCGAATGCGTGCTGTGCCGCAGCGACGGTGAGGCCGTGGCCGTGAACCTGGACATTGCGCCGGCTGAAGCGCCCGAGACTGTGCTGTGGATCGACCCGACGCATCCGAAAGGCGGCGTTTGAGCCGGCCTGACGGCGCACCTGCAGACAAGCCCGAACCAGGACCTGGGGGCATCGTGATCGCCGGCCTGCTGTCGCTGGCCGTGGCGATGGGCATTGGCCGCTTTGCCTTCACCCCCATCCTGCCGATGATGTTGCACGACAAGGTGATCGACCTGCCCGGCGCCAGCTGGCTGGCCAGCGCCAATTACCTGGGCTACCTTGTGGGCGCACTGCTGTGCACGGCCCAGCCCTGGATCTGGCGGCGCCTGCCCCGCCTGCCCGCAGTCAACGCGCCGCTCATGGTTCGCGGTGGGCTTGCGGCCACCATTATTTTCACGACCGGCATGAGCCTCGACGCGAGCGTGTTGTGGCCCTCGCTGCGCTTTGCGTCCGGCGTGGCCAGTGCTTTCGTGTTTGTGTATGCGTCCAGCTGGTGCCTGGCGCAACTGGCCCGGCGCGGTGTGGCCAATATGGGCGGGCTGATCTACATCGGCCCCGGCGCCGGCATTGTCGTGAGCGGGCTATTGGCCAGCGCCTTGGTGGGCGTGGGCTGGCCTTCGGGTGCGGCATGGATGATTTTTGGCATGCTGGCACTGGTGCTCACCGCTGTCATCCTGCCCCGTTTCCGCGTGCGTGCGGCTGAGCCGGGTGTCGGGCCTGCGAGCGCGGCGGTGCTGTCTTCGGCGCCATCCCCCGCGTACACAGCAGCCGTCAACCTGCCCACCGGCAAAGGTGAGTTGGCGCTGCTGAGTTTCGGCTACGGCCTGGCCGGCTTTGGCTACATCATTACCGCCACCTTTCTGCCGGTGATCGCGCGGCAGGCCATACCGGGCTCGGCCTGGCTGGACCTGTTCTGGCCACTCTTTGGTACGGGCGTGATGCTGGGGGCGACCATTGCCTCCCGCATTCCGTCGGGCGGCGACAACCGGGTGCTGCTGGCGGGTTGCTACTTCGTACAGGCGGCGGGCATTGGCCTCGGCATCCTCAGCCCGAGCGCTGCGGGCTTTGCGTTGGGCAGCTTGCTTCTCGGCCTGCCATTCACCGCCATCACCTTTTTTGCGATGCAGGAAGTGCGGCGCCTGCGGCCTGCGTCTGTGCCCAGCTACATGGGGCTGCTCACGGTGTTGTACGGTATTGGCCAGATCGTCGGGCCGCCGCTGGTGGCGCTACTGCTGCGGCACAGCGCCACCGCAGGGGAGGGGTTTGCACTGGCGCTTGAGTTGGCCGCGGCCGCGCTGGTGGTGGGCGGGCTGGTCTTTGCCGGCATGGCGAGAGGCTATGTCATAAGGAGATGAGTTGATCAGGCAGGGCCTGGCCTATCAGGAACCCCGATTCACACCAGGTTACCAAGTGCACAAGACCATCACAACCGGGAACTTGTGTGACTCAGCCAAAAAACATGCCTGCCGCTGCACTGTCAACCAACAGCGCCGCCGCACTGTCAACAAGCAGTTCCGCCGCTCTTGCCGCTGAAGCTCAAGCTGCCGTCCACCAGGCGCAGACGGCGATTGACGCCTTCAACCGCGTGCGCGATGAAAGCGGACTCACACCCCAAGCCTGCCTGGAGGCTGTGCGCCGCTCTGGCGGCGAGGCAGCTGTAGCCACCCTGCGCCAGGAAGCCGGCAGAGCCGTCCGCGCGCTGGACGACAAGGTTGACCGCGACGTGATGCATTCCCCCGGCACGAACCGTCCCTCGTCCCGCCGGCAGGCCAACCGCAGTATCTGAATGTGAATGCCAGGCCCGATTTTCATAAAACCCAAGGAAACAACATGACCGTCTCCCTCGCCACCAACGCCGTCGCTTTGCCCCAGGGCTTCATGCCGGACAATGATGCGGGCAGTGCCGCATTGCTCAACGTCACGCGCAGCCTGATGACCGCGAGTCAAATAGAGACCAAGCTGGGCACGGCGATGGAAGGACTCAAGAACCCGACTGCCGCGGGCCTGCTCAAGGTGAACACCCTGAACACCGAGCTGTCGGTTCAGGTCGCCATCATCAGCAGCGCGATCAAGAGCATGAGCGAAACCAGCAAGGACGCGATCCGCAACAGGCTTTGATCGGGCGTACCTAGTCCCGCCAGAGTAAAAATGGATTGAGTGGCGTCCCCCGCCACCACTGCCGCTCCGGCCCCAGCCGGTACACCCCGAAGTGCAGGTGCGGCGCATCGGGCGACGCATTGCCGGTGCTCCCCACATACCCGATGACCTGCCCCTTGAACAGCGGCGCGCCTTCCCTGATGCCATCTGCGTAGCGGTCCAGGTGAGCGTAGTAGTAGGCAAATTCGCCGCGCGGGTCAAACTGGTAGAGCGTGATGCCACCTGGCTTGCTCAAAAACAATTTGGCGATGCGACCGTCTTCCACCGCCAGCACCGGTGTGCCGCGCACGGCCATGATGTCCAGCGCCTCATGCGGTTTGCCGGCGGCGCGGGCCTGTGTGTAGGTGTCGGATAACTGCGCGGCGTTGACGGAGAGCACAGGCACCACCAGGTTGCGTGTGCGCAGATACTGCGCCAGGACAGTCACATCCTGCGCCAGGGCAAGCTGCGGCAGGACCAACAAACTTGAAATTACAAACGCTCTGATCAAGGGCTCACGCTCACTTTGAATCCGGCCTTGGCCAGCGTCGACAGTCGTTCTGCGTCCCAGTTGGTCATGTGGATGCAGCCATTGGTTTCACTGTGTCCCACATTGGTCGGGTTGGGTGTGCCGTGGATGCCCCAGTGCGGCTTGGTCAGGCCCATCCAGATGCTGCCCACCGGGTTGTTCGGCCCAGCGGCAACGTCAACCTTGGCAGCGTTCCTGGGGGCGTTTTTCAGAAGCACGGGGTTGTAGGTGAAGGTGGGGTTGCGCACCTCGTTCTTGATGGCCATGTCGCCAACGGGCAAGGGGTCGTTCTTTTCGTTGCCTATGCTGATCGGGAAGCCCGCTATCGGACGTTTTTTGGCGTCCAGCACATACAGCACATGGCGCGATTTGACGATCTCGATCGACGCTGCCCCGGCCGGTGCCTTGCCAACCGGCGACACATTGGGCACCACGATCTCGCTGCCCGCCTCAAGTTTGCGTCCTGCATTCAACTGCCGCAAATAGCCCTGGCCACTGTGAAAGCGCTCGGCCAGCGCCTCTTCAAGCGTTTCATAGGGCAGGGCCTTCATCTGCGCGCGGTCTTCCATCGCGGGAGGCGTTTTTTCAAACGGGCCGGCTGCGTCCTTGTCGGTGACGGTGTAGGTGACGAGCAGCGGCGCGCTGTCTTCACGCAGGGACTGCCAGGTCTCTGGTGTCACGGTGCCCGTGACCTTGAGTGCATGCGCAGACTGGTAGGCACGCACCATGCGCTGCATGTTGTCGGCATATTTGCCGTCGATCTCACCAGTCGAATACCAGGCGCGGTCCAGCAGGATCTGGGCGCGGGCCACGGCGGGGCCTTTGTTTCCAGTGCGCAGGGTGGGGATGTCGGTGGCGCTGTTGAAAGCTTCCAGGTTCGGTGCCGCATTTTTTTCAGCGACCGCGCTGGACGATGCTTTTTTTTGCGGGGCCGCAATAACTGCTGGCGGCAGCAGGCAGGCGCTGCACACGGCAATGGTCATCAAGGCAAGAGAGTTGATTCGTCGGGGCAGGGAAAAACGCGTCATTTAAATTGGGTCCGTAGCTTCGGTGCAGTGTGTGCGTAAGGCCTGCGCATTCCTGTAGGAAACGGCGCCTGCCACAGGTCGGCCGTGATGCCGATGGCGCTCTCTGCGCCACGGGCTGCAATCACATGAGCAGTTATCCGACACGGCTGGCGCTGCCCGGCTGGTATACACGTCAGCATGCATGTGAACCGCCTCCTCCCACTCGCCAAAAAGGCCTTCAACGCCTGGATCGATGACTTCGCTCCCAGCATGGGCGCGGCCATTTCCTACTACACGGTCTTCTCGCTTGCGCCCTTGCTGGTGATTGTCATTGCCGTTGCCGGCGCCATCTTCGGGCGGGAGGCTGTGACCGGGCAGATCACCGGCCAGCTCACCGGCCTGATCGGCCAGGACGGCGCGATGGTCGTGCAGGGGCTGGTGGCGGCGGCCAGCAACACGGATCGGGGGCTGATCGCGGGGCTGATTGGCGCAGTGGTGCTGTTGATTGGCGCCACCACGGTTTTTGCCGAACTGCAAAGCGCGCTGGACCGCATCTGGCATGTGCCAGAGCGGGACAAGCCCCAGGGCCTCTGGGCCATCCTGCGGGCCCGGCTGCTGTCTTTCGGGCTGATCATGGCGCTGGCTTTCCTGCTGATCGTGTCGCTCGTCATCGGCGCGGGCACGGCCGCCTTTGGGGACTGGCTGGGCAGTGTGATGCCGGGCTCTGCGGCCCTGATCTACGGCGTCAACACGCTGGTGTCGCTGTCGTTCATCACCGTCCTGTTTGCCATGATTTTCAAGCTGATGCCCACCGCGCACGTGGCCTGGCGCGATGTGTGGGTGGGTGCAGGCGTGACGGCGCTCTTGTTTGAAGCGGGCAAGCTGATGATCAGCCTGTACATCAGCAAGAGCGGGATGAGCGAGTCCTTTGCGGCAGCCGGCTCTCTTGTCGTGCTGCTGGCCTGGGTGTATTACGCGGCGCAGATCTTCCTCCTGGGTGCGGAGTTCACCAAGGTCTATGCCGACGAGCGTGGCTCCAAGACGGCAGAGCGCGCCATGACGGGGACGGCAGTCACGGCCATTGCAGGCATACCGCCCGAGGTGCCGGCGCAGAAGTCTGCTGCTGACGGCAGGGATCTGAAGTCATGAGACTGACCCCTGGCGCAGGCAGGATGTTTTGTGCTGGAGCGCACGGAACATCCCTTTGCGCCGGGGCTGCGTAGTTTGAAGCGGGGTGCAGACCTGCCTTCCAGCCATCCGTCCAAACATTCTCAATGGAGCCGTCTTTGCAGCGCCACCGTCCGGTAGTCCCCCATCACCGCATCGTCATCGGCATGTTCGCCCTGTTGCACATTGCTGCGGCATATGCCCAGGAACCTTCGCTCAAACCGGTCGAGATTCTGGGCAATTACGACAACGCGCTGGGCAGCTCCGACGCCGCCAGCCAGGGCAGCGTCACCTCCCGGCTGATTGCCAACCGCCCGATCGAGCGCACCGGCGAGATCCTTGAATTCGTACCCGGACTGATCGTGACCCAGCACAGTGGCGAGGGCAAGGCCAACCAGTATTTCCTGCGCGGCTTCAACCTGGACCACGGCACCGACTTTGCGACCTTTGTAGATGGCGTGCCCGTCAACATGCGCAGCCATGCCCACGGCCAGGGCTACACCGATCTGAACTTCCTCATCCCCGAACTGGTCACCCGAATTGACTACCGCAAGGGCCCGTATTACGCGGAGGAGGGCGACTTTGCCTCGGCCGGCGCGGCGCGCCTGGTGCTGTTTGACAAGCTGCCCCTGGGCATTGCCTCCCTCACCGCCAGCAAGGACTACCAGCGTGCGCTGCTGGCCAAATCGTTTGCGCTGGGCGGTGGCACGCTGCTTTATGGCCTGGACCTCAGCCACAACAACGGCCCCTGGGACAACCCCGACCGTGCGCGCAAATACAGTGCCGTGCTGCGTTACAGCGCCGGCACGTCTGCCAACAGCCACAGCTTGACCGGCATGGCCTATGGGGCGCGTTGGAACGCAAGCGACCAGATCCCCGAGCGGGCTGTGGCCAGTGGCGCGATCGGCCGCTTCGGCGCGGTGGATACGACCGGCGGGGGCCAGAGCGCACGCTACAGCCTGTCGTATGCACAGCGCGCCACCAACACCTGGGGCTTGCTGGAATTCAATGCATTCGCCCTGCAGTCCAGCCTGGACCTGTTCAGCAACTTCACCTACTTCATGGACGACCCGGTCAATAGCGACCAGTTCCACCAGAAGGAGCGCCGGCGCATGGCGGGCTTCAATCTGGCGCAGACCTTCAGCAGCCGCTTGGGCGGCCTGGACATGGTGAACAAGGTCGGACTGCAGACCCGCGTTGACAGCATCGCGCCGCTTGGCCTGTACACGACCACAGCGCGGGTGCAGACCGGCGTAACGCGCGAAGACAGCGTCCGTGAGGCCAGCGCCGGGATCTTCCTTGAGAACACCACCCAGTGGATGGAAAAGTTCCGCACCGTGGCTGGTGTGCGGCTGGACGCGTATTCATTCAAGGTCAACAGCAATCTTGCGGCCAACTCCGGCACGGCGCGCGACCACACGACGTCTCCCAAGTTATCGATGATTTTCGGGCCCTGGGCGAAGACGGAATATTTTGTGAATTACGGGCGGGGCTTTCACAGCAATGATGCGCGGGGTACAACCCAGACGATCACGCCCAAGGGCGGCTTGCCCTCCATGCCTGTCACGCCGCTGGTCAGGACGCAGGGCGCTGAAGTCGGCGCGCGAACCGAAATCATTCCCGGGCTGCAAAGCTCGCTGGCGCTGTGGCAGCTCAAGCTCGCGTCCGAACTCGTGTTTGCAGGCGACGCGGGCGACACCGCGGCCAGCCGCCCCAGCACCCGGCGCGGCGTGGAGTGGAACAACCACTACGCCGCCAACAAATGGCTGCTGCTGGATGCCGACTTCGCGTTGTCGCGCTCGCGCTATTCAGTGGACGATCCGGCAGGTAATTTCATTCCCGGCTCGATCGAAAAGGTGGCCTCGTTCGGTGTAAGCGTGAGCGACTACAAGGGCTGGTTTGGCGGTGTGCAGTTGCGCTACTTCGGCCCGCGGCCGCTCATTGAGGACAACTCGCAACGCTCCAGCAGCACGGTGCTGACCAACCTGCGCGTTGGCTACAGGATGGATGCCGCCACCCGCGTCACGGCCGATGTGTTTAACCTTTTCAACCGCAAGGCCACGGACATTGCCTACTACTACCCTTCGCAGCTCAAAGGCGAGGCGGCGCCAGTCAACGATGTGCACTTTCACCCGGCCGAGCCGCGGACCTTGCGGGTGACGTTGCAGCACAATTTTTAAGTGTGCAGGAATGCGGCGCTGTACGAAGGTCGCGGCCGCGGCGAGGCATTGAACAAAGGCGGGGTGCTGGTCACGTAGGACCACGCACATTCCGGAAGGCTCGCGTTTTGCTCAAATTCCCCTCATCTACTTTTTCCCCTCCTGCGGGGATCCCTGCAACTTTTCCATCGGCAGCTACCCTGGCGGCCACGCAGCCGCTGCAGCTTGACCCCCATCAGGCCTCAGGCGTGGTCAGGGTCGAGGAGCTTCGGGTTCACCAGGCCGATCTGGCAGTGAGCCCGGCCGTCACAGCCCCTCTGGAGCGACGCTCGCACGAGGAGCCTGCGCAGGCACAACGAGCGGGTGGCGCCGGTGCGCAGTCCCGGGCTGCGCGGGCGCGGGCAGGGTACACCGCCGTGGTGAAGCAGTCCGTCGCGGTGCTGCTGCGCCACGACTCAAGCGGCGCGCGTCACGCCCTTGGCAATTTATGGCGGGTGGCGGAGGTCATGGTGGACCTGCTTGAGGGGCCGGTTGACGCCGCCAGCGAGGGCAGCACTGACAGCGGCAGTGATACCGGCAGCGACGACGATCCTGCCCCCAATACCGTCAAGCTGATCTTCACCATGCAGGCGCTTGAAGGCGTTCCGCTCGCACGCCTGCAGAAAATTCAGGGCTCGATGCGTGCCGCTGGCGTTGAACTCACCCCGGCCAACCTGCCAGGATTGCCCAACTACGAAGTGGACAGGCCCGAGAGACAACTGGACGTCTCCCCGCAGTATGGCTGGATGGTCAGGCATATGGACGGAACTGCCCCCCAGCAGAAGCGCATGCTTCTTGATCGCTGGATGCGCCGCACGCCCGGCCCGGCTGACCCGCGCAATGATTCAGACATGGGGCGCTGGTTGCTGCTTCAGGCCGTGCACCGGCTGGTCAACATCATGGTTCCCCGGGAGCATATGAAGAGCGCGGCCGCTGAAGCCATCAGGCGGTTTGAAGAAATCGATCGCTCCGATGCAAGCGCTGTGGATCAGTTGTTCGCCTATAACGCCGTCTACAAACAGCTGATGGACGTGACCGCAAGACTGTGCGCACAGTGGCCTGACGTGGACAGCGACCTGGAGGCCAGGTTTGCCCTGGCCAGCGCGAGCGACAAAGCACATCAGGGCGCCGATGCCTTGGTCGAGAAAGGAAACATCCATGAACCCCGAGAAACTCCGGACCCGGTCGACACCCCCGCGCCGTGATGGGCATGAGGCCACGTCTGTGACGCCAGGCACACCCGCACAACATCGCGCAGCCAGCCGCAGCGGCCGCATCCGCGTCACGCGTGCCATCGGAGCGGCCCCAGGCGCCGCGTCGCCCACGAGCGCGAACCCGCAGCCAATGACCGAGTACACCCGCGCAACGCTTCCGCGCAACAGGCCGCGCCAACCGGAGCCACGCGCGCTGTCCCTGCCGGCCCGCAGCCCGCGCGATCGCCTGATTGGTCTGCCCGCCGATGTCACCCGGCGCAGTGCCTTGTCTGGGCTGGCAGGTATTGCGAACCCTGCGGCAGCCCGCCCCGAGCCCCCAATGCACCAGGCCAGGCATACCCGCGCCGCCTATGAGCGGGCCTCGGACGCGGCGCTTGCAGCCATGCAGCGCCACGACGGCGCGCAAGCCCTTGCCTCGCTGCGCAGGGCGTGGGCGCTTGGCGCCTCCCTGAGTGACAGCCAGCGGGCCGTGGGCCAGGCCCATCCGCGTGGAGAAGCTGGAGCGCGGCGGGACACGATCGCGCTCATGAGGCAGACGTTCAACGGCATGTCGCCGGGTGAATTGCAGCTGCTCTACGAAGTACTCCACCCGGTACCACCACCGCCGAATGAGCAACTGGACGATCCCGCCTTGACGGGTCTGCGTCAGGCGGTGGCGCCACGCTGCCTTTATGGCGAGGCGATCCAGGCTGCCAGAGAAACCTCGGCGCACGCCATACAGGCGTTTGCCGATATCGATGCCACGCGCTTTCCCCTCGCCGAGAAGCACCAGGCCTACCGCGAGGTCTGCGAGTCGCTGTTCGATCTGATGACCCGCCTGTCGGACCGCCAGCCCGGGGCCGGGGATGAGCCGGAGGTGGTACGGCATTTCAATGCAGCTATGGAACGCGCAGGGCGCTTGCCGCCCGGCTAGGCCGCCCGCCGGCCCCTACCGCGAGGTTTGCGACAGCACCAGCTGGTCGCCCACCAGCGAACCGTATTCCCACGGCTCCTGCCGGTTGGAGGTCAGCTTCATGACCGTCTGGCGCACCCGGCGCAACACCACGGCAATGTCGTCAGGCCGGCCCAGATGCTCCAGCAGGGCGGTGGTGTAGGGGCTGTGCCGCCCCTGGCCGTCTTCGGCCGTTGCGCCGTCCTTGGTGGCGTAGGCGATCAGTGTGCCGCTGGAAGTGTTGACGGGCGCCAGGCCCGCAGTGCCCGCGCCGCGTGATGTGCTGAGTGAGCGGCTGGCGGGGTTGTCGCGGCAGGCATCCAGAAACACGAGCCGGGTGGAACTGGGCATGTAGTCCAGCGCTGCATTGAGCGAAATACCGCTCAGCTTGATGTAGCCGGCGGTGATGCCGTCGGCCCGCATGTTCACAGGCACCAGGTAGTTCACACCATCGACCTGCACGCCGTGCCCGGCGTAGTAGAGGATGTTGATGTCGCTGCCCACGGCGCGCGATGAATAGTCGTTCAGCGCCTTGACGAAAGTGTCCCTGTCGGCGTCCAGCACCAGCTCCACCTCGATGCCCATGGACCTGAACTTGGCGGCCATGGCCTCCGCGTCGTTGCGCGGATTGGGCAGCTTGCCAAAGCTGGAATAGGAGCCGTTGCCGATGACAAGTGCCCGCACGCGGAGTTTGGACTGGGCTTTTGGCGGCTCGGTTCTTGGTGCAGGAGGCTGGAGTGCCGCTACGGTTTGGGCGGTGGTGGCAGGGGCGGCCGGCGGCGCTGCCTGAGCCGTAGCCGGAGGCGTTGCTGCAGGAACGGTTGAAGGGACTGAAGGAGGTGAAGGGGCTGAAGGGGCTGGGGCGGCAGTCAACGTGGCAGACCCGACCGGCCTGGGCGTTTCCCGCGCGGCCAGGGCTGCAGCGTCGGATGGCGCCGGCGAGCGGGCAATCGTCTCCTGCAGCCACGGGGCCATCGGCCCGATCAGCGTGATGCCGCGGTCCAGGCCGTCCCGTACCCACCGGCCGCCCTGGCCACGCACCTGCCTGAAACCCGTTGCGTTGGCCATGGGCAGGGCAATGCGTGACTCCAGGCAGTCGCCGACCACCTGGATGGGCGTGACGAGCAGCATGTTGTTGAAGCTCTCCAGCTTGACCGACAGGGGGCTGCGAAAACAGACGTCGGGGTTGGCGACGTTGAAGAAATAGCGCAGCTTGAGTTCGTCCTGCCCGGAGCGCTCAAGCGCAAGCTCCCCCTTCATCTGCGTCGACCCGTTGAAGTAAAAATAATTCCAGCGCTGGGCCAGTGCCGCCGTGCAGGAAAGAAGCATGAGCAATGCAACAGCGACCGATCTCATGCTCATTTGTCTTGTGGTCATATCTTTGTTCTTTGAAGGCCTGGGCGGCCCGCCTGGCCTTTGTTATAACCCACTTGTTAATGCCTGATGATGTTGCCGGCAGGATCAGGCCGACACGAGGGGCGTGCACATTAACGAGCGCCGGTCTGGCCCGTCACGGGGTTGCAGACGCCAGATGGTGGCTTATGCAAACTGCGCATCCACCACGGCGCTGTATTTTCTCGCCAGCTTCCTGTAGCCCTCCGCGTTGGGATGAATCTCGTTGATCCAGTCGCCGCTCTCACCGCTTGAGCCGGGGACGGCCGCTGTGAGCGAGCCCGGGGTGGACACAACATGCAGCTGCGGCAGCTCGATACCGCGCAGCAGGGCATTGAAGCGGTTGATGACCTCCCTTCCCACCGCCTGCCACGCCCGTTGCGGGATGCTGTAGGCGTTCAGCGCCGGGTACAGCCACGGGCCGGCAAAAGGTCCGGCAGGGGCATCGCGGGCCAGCAGGTAGTCATAGCCGTGTAAAAACAGCGGCGCACCCCGGCTCAGGCTCTGCCTGCTGTCGCGCAGCTCCACCAGCTCATGAAGCAGGGCCGTCAGGTGGTTGCAGAACAAGGTCCATCCGGCATCGCTTAAATAACTGTCCGCGCCGCGTACCGGTTTCCACTCGTCAGGCCGCAAGAGCAGGCGCAGGTCAGGCGGGATGGGCTGCCCCTGCATGGGGTGGTGGTTGCCGTAATGCGGCATGACCTGCATGGCGTCAATCAGGTCGTTGCCGCCAGCAGACATCAAAATGCCGTCCCACTTCCAGGCCTGGTTACCTGCCAGCAGCTGGGTGAAGTTCGGGTCGCGGGTTGCACTGATCATGCGCTTGAGCACGTAGCCAGGGTGCGCACAGTTGACGGCACAACAACTCGCGCTGAGGTCCAACTCCCTGAACAGGCTGGTGGTACCTCCCGGAGGCACGGCCCCGACGGAAAACCACGAGTCACCCTGTGCGAGAAATTTGTACCGGTAAGGCGCGAAGTCGGGCAGGGTCCCGTCTGCGGGGTGGAGCAGGTCGCCAGGAGACAGTGCGTACAGCTTGGGCATGTTTCCTCCAGTGGAGCTTCATGCAGGTTATACGCCCGCTTTGCTGCCCGGTCGCCCGCCAATCAGCGCGCGGCACAATGACGCCATGGCACGCATCAAACCCAACCTCCATCATCCACGCTCGCCGGACGGCCCGGACGCTCCCGCCGGGCTCCCGCCCGATGCGGCCACTGCCAAAGCGGCAAAAGCCAACAAGGAACTGCTGCAAAAAGGATTGATGCTTGCCTGCATCGGGCTGGCCGTGCTGGCCGGTCCGTATTTCATGGCGCCAGGTGGTATGCGGGGCATGGTGGCGTCATCCAGCCTGGTGGGCTGGTTTGGCCTCGCACTGGGCGTGGCCTTCATGCTGCTGTATGCGCGGCGCCGGTGGCAGGCGCCAACGGCCTGACCTCCGGGTGGGCCCTGTCCTACGTCGGGCAGGCAGCGGTGTAAGGCGTGTCCTGCTTACTGTTGTCACATTTCCGTACATGTAAGCTGCGAGCTGCACCCAATAATCAAGGCAACTTCAAAGGAGTCGAACATGGACCTCAACAACAACCATCCTATGGCCCAACCCGGCAGTCAACCCTCTTTTAGCGACCGCTTGCGGCACAGCAAGGCACTGCTGCCCACGCTTGGCGTGATGGCAGTTGCCGTTGCAGCGCTGGCCACCACGCTGGTGGTCAGCCGCACCAATGCGCAAAACGGCCAGTACGCCGTTGGCCCCATGGGTGAAACGCCTGCCGTGACCCAGGTCGTCACACCGGCACCGCGGGCCACGCTGCAACCCGCGCCGGTGCAGGCGCGGACCCAGGCGCCCGCTGCTGTCGTGACGCGTGCTCCCACACCAGCCCCCTCTGTTGTGACGCCGCGTCCCGCAGCCCCCGTTGTCGTGGCGCAGCAGCAGGTCTGCCGTGGCTGCGGTGTGGTGGAGTCTGTGACCCCGGTGACGCGCCAGGGCGAGGTCAACGGCATTGGCAACAGCGAGATCGGCGTCGGCACCATTGCCGGCGGTGTTCTGGGCGCCGTCCTGGGCAACCAGGTGGGCAACGGGAACGGCCGCACTGCCGCCACCGTGCTGGGCGCTGCAGGCGGCGCTTATGCCGGCAACGTGGTTGAAAAGAAGATGAAGAAAGTCACCGTCTACCAGATGAACATCCGGATGAACGACGGCAGTTACCGCACCATCGAGCAGGGCAGCGCCATTGCTACCGGCTCGCGTGTCGTGGTTGATGGCCAGACGGTGCGGCTGCAGCGCAGCGAGGGCTGAGGTTATTGCCCTGTCGCGTATTGCAGCGCGACCCAAAAAAAAGAGCGCTCCAGGGCGCTCTTTTTTTTGCCAGCGCGAGTCCCCGCTATTCAGACACCTGCAACACCAGCTTGCCGAAGTTCGCGCCGGCAAAGAGCTTGATCAGCGTCTCGGGGAAAGTCTGCAGCCCCTTGACCACATCTTCCTTGCTCTTCATGCGCCCGTCTTTGAGGTACCCCGCCATCTCGGCAATGGCCTGCGGGTACCGGTCAGCATAGTCAAACACCACGATGCCTTCCATGCGTGCGCGATTCACCAGCAACGACAAATAATTCTTCGGCCCCTGGACCGGCGTGGTGTTGTTGTATTGGCTGATGGCGCCGCAGATGATGATGCGTGCACCCCGTGCGATGCGGGCCAGCACGTCGTCAAGAATCTCGCCGCCCACATTGTCAAAATAAATGTCGACGCCCTTTGGGCAATGCTCTTTCAGGCCCGCCTTGACGTTGCCGGCCTTGTAGTCGATGCAGGCATCAAACCCAAGCTCATTGACCACCCAGTCGCACTTGGCGCGCCCGCCTGCAATGCCGACGACCCGGCAGCCCTTGATCTTCGCCATCTGGCCAACAGTCTGGCCTACCGCACCCGCTGCACCCGAGACCACCAGCGTGTCGCCGGGCTTGGGTTGGCCCACATCCATCAGGCCGAAGTAGCCCGTCATGCCGGGCATGCCCAGCACATTGAGCCATTGCGTGGCACTGCCTGCGCGCAGGTCGATCTTGAACATGCCGCTCCTGCGCACCTGGTCGCCTGGCACCAGCGCATATTCCTGCACGCCCAGCGTGGCCGACACCATGTCGCCCACCGCAAAGCCCGGGTTGTTTGACGCGACGACCTTGCCGACGCCGCCAGCACGCATCACCTCGCCAATGCCCACCGGTGCGATGTAGCTCTTGCCTTCATTCATCCAGCCGCGCATGGCCGGGTCGAGCGACAGGGCCAGCGTCTTGACCAGCACGCCGCCCTCGGCCGGCTCGGTGACGGGCTCGCTGGTGAAACTCCAGTTGTCGCGCGTGGGCAAGCCAACGGGGCGTGATGCCAGGCGGACCTGGTGATTGGTCAGGGAAGTGAGGGTGGACATGGGCTTGTCTCCTGAATGGCAGCGGTGGGGCCTGTGGCCGGGGGTGCACGATGGTAGCTTGCGGTGCGCCAGTCTGTTAGCGAACGTACGGACTCGCTGGCTCCATCACTTAAAAGCTGAGAACAGCCACCGCTCGGGCGATGGCCTCGCGTCAGCAAACCGGCCAGCGCTGTGCTGTAATCATTTTGCCGGTTTGAAGACCAAGCAATAACCAACAACCAAATCAACAAACAGGCGCAGGCCGTGCATGGTGCACGCACCTTCAGTCCCGTACAAGCGCGGAGAACTCGCACACGTGTCTGCAAATTTTGCCAAGGCATTTCAGGCCGATTCCGGCCCCCAGTACCCGCCGGCGCGTCAGGCCGTGGCGCAGCGTTTCATGGAGGTGCGCGCGCACAGCGCCGCGCTGGCCGCACCCCTGTCGGCTGAAGACCAATGCATCCAGTCCATGCCCGATACCAGCCCCACCAAATGGCACCTGGCCCATACCAGCTGGTTTTTTGAGGCAGTCATTCTGCGCGGGGATTCGGGTGGCCGTATCGGCACGGCTGACGCAAGCACGGACTCCGGTTATGTGCCGTTTGACGAACGCTACTTCTACCTCTTCAACTCCTACTACGAGTCGCTCGGCCCGCGCCATCCGCGCCCGCAGCGCGGCCTGCTGAGCCGCCCGTCGGTGGATGAAGTCATGGCCTACCGCGCGCATGTGGACGCCGCCATGCAGCGCTTCATGCAGACTTGCAATGACGCAGCATGGGCCCGTGCCCTGCCGCTCATCACCCTCGGCCTGCACCATGAACAGCAACACCAGGAACTGCTGCTGACCGACATCCTGCACGTCCTGTCGTGCAACCCCTTGCTGCCTGCCTATGAGGCCGCTGAGGCACCCGCCCTGCGCCTGGCCACCCATGCGCCGGTGCAGCACTGGATCGACCGGCCAGGCGGCATGGCGCAAGCGGGCCACGGCGGCAGTGAGTTTGCCTTTGACAACGAGACGCCGCGGCACGACGTACTGCTGCGCCCCTACCAGATTGCCGACCGCCTGGTGAGCTGCGGCGACTATGCGCAATTCATCGCTGATGGCGGCTACCAGCGCGCGCAGTTCTGGCTCTCTGACGGCTGGGCGGCGGTGCAGTCGCAAGGCTGGCAGGCGCCTGCGTACTGGCTTGCCCCTGGCGATCCGCGTGCGCCGTCAGACGACTGGCAGGTGTATGGCCTTCAGGGCGTGCGGCCACTGGACGCTGCCGCACCGGTGAGCCAGCTGAGTTTTTATGAAGCGGCCGCCTATGCCGAATGGGCCGGTGCGCGCCTGCCTACCGAGTTTGAGTGGGAGGCGGCCGTTGACGCACCGGGCATCACGCAGATGACGGGCCAGGTGTGGCAATGGACTCGTTCCTCGTACGACCCTTACCCCGGCTTCAAGCCGATGGAAGGGGCGGTTAGCGAGTACAACGGCAAGTTCATGGTGGGGCAGCTGGTGCTGCGCGGCAGCAGCGCTGCCACACCGCCAGGCCATGTACGGCCCAGCTACCGCAACTTTTTTCCGCCAGCGACGCGCTGGCAGTTTTCAGGCTTGAGATTGGCGAGGGATCTATGACACCTGTTGTTTCACTGAGGGTCGTGCGCAACGACGAGGCCGCAGTATCCGAACCGCACAGCGAATTCGCCAGCGACATGCTGGCGGCATTGGCCAACCACCCGCGCGGCATATCGCCCAAGTATTTCTACGACGCTGAGGGCTCTGCACTGTTCGACCAGATTTGCGAACTGCCTGAGTACTACCCCACGCGTACGGAACTGGCGATTCTTGAGGGCAACGCGGCCAGCATCGCCACGCAGATGGGACCGCGCGCCGAGATCGTTGAATTCGGTGCCGGCTCGCTGCGCAAGGTGCGGCTGCTTCTGGATGCGGCCGACGCACCCGCACGCTACGTGCCCATCGACATTTCCGGCGAACACATGACGCAGGCGGCCACACTGCTGCGGCGTGACTACCCGGGCCTGCAGGTGAAGCCGGTCGTGGCCGACTACACGCAGCCGCTGACATTGCCGCCTGCGCTGGGTGGCACAGGCGCAGCGGGCGGCCGGCGCATCGGATTTTTCCCCGGCTCGACGATCGGCAATTTCACTTCCGATGAAGCGCTGCGCTTTCTGCGCACCGCCGCCCGCACCTTGCGCGGCGGGGCACTGCTGCTGGGCGCGGACCTTATCAAGGACCCGGCCAGGCTGCACGCCGCGTACAACGACAGCCGGGGCGTGACGGCCGCCTTCAACCTGAACCTGCTGGCCCGCGCCAACCGGGAGCTGGCCGCAGACTTCGACCTCTCCCAATTCGCCCACAGCGCGTTCTACAACGCGCCGCAGCGCCGAATCGAAATGCACCTGCTCAGCCTGAAACGCCAGCGGGTCACCGTGCTGGGCCGCCACTTCGAGCTGGAAGAAGGCGAGGCGATTCACACCGAGAACTCCCACAAGTTCACCATCGACAGCCTACGTGCGCTGGCCCGCAGCGCCGGCTTCACGCCCGGGCCGGTGTGGACGGACCCTGAAAGCCTCTTCAGCCTTCACTGGCTGGAAGCCCCCAGGACCTGATCGATTTCCCCCACGCAGAACCCTGAAAGCAAACACATGAAAGCCATCTGGAACGGCACCGTCATTGCCGAGAGCGACGACACCGTAGTGCTCGAGGGCAACCACTATTTCCCCGAGTCCGCGCTCAAGAAGGACTACGTGACCTTCAGCAACCACAAGACCAGTTGCCCCTGGAAGGGCCAGGCGAGCTACTACTCGCTGCTGGTCAACGGCGAAATCAACATCGACGCCGCCTGGTACTACGCCGACCCCAAGCCCGAGGCGGACAACATCCGGGGGCGTGTGGCGTTCTGGAAGGGCGTCAAGGTCTCTGCGTAGCTGGGGTTAGCTCCCCGATGAACCTCACCCCTGCCTACACCTACCCATCCCAGCTGATCCCCCTCCTGCGTCAGCGGGGCTATGCGGTGGTTAGTGCCACTGGCGTCTGCGAGTTGGCGCAATGCCGCATCGAAGACCTCAACGCACTGGTCGCCAGCTGGAACGACCTTCCGCCCGATAACTATCTGAAGGACGGCGGGCGTTACCGGCGCAGGCGCCACTCCTGCTTCACGGTGCGGGGCAGCGCGGTGGAGCAGGTGCCCCACCGAGCGCACTGGCAACCGGTGGAATACAACGCATTGCACGGCGGCATGGAGCGTTGGTTCGAGCCGATGGAGCCAGCCATCACCTCCAGCCCTGTCTGGGGCCAACTGATGCGCGCGCTGGGCGACGTGGGCTCCAGCTTCAAGGGACACGCGCGCGATGCTGCACCCTGGTATGTAGAGGCCCACCAGTTCCGCATCGACACCACCGACGGCATTGGCCGCCCCACGCCCGAGGGCGCGCACCGCGACGGTGTGGACCTGGTTGCAGTGTTCATGATTGGCCGCGAGGGCATCAAGGGCGGCGAGACCCGCGTGTTTGAAGCCGACGGCCCGAATGGCCAGCGCTTCACCATGACCGAGCCCTGGTCGCTCCTGCTGCTGGACGATGCGCGTGTGGTGCATGAGTCCACCCCGATCCAGCCAACCGAGGCCGGTGGCCACCGCGACACGCTGGTGCTGACCTGCCGGGCTGGCGGATTTCAGGGCGTTCAGGCTGAAGGAGCTGCCCGGAACTAAGCCACATAGCCTGTTCCTCAAATTACTTTAGAGGAGCAGTAAATGAGTTCATCTGTCAAGGCCAGTGTCGTCTTTCCCCGCCCACCAAGTCCGACCAATCAGGCGGGTACGACACCGCCGTTTACCAAGGAAGGGTTTGAGGCGCAAAAGGACGCACGAATGCACGTGAGCCGATGGTGCGATAGTGCAACTGCTTTTGCCGACCCCAAGAACACACAGGAAGTTCTTGAAGCGGCCAGGGCTCACTACAGCGCCTATGCGGGTATCGTGAGCAGTACGTTGGTTCGGCAGATCACCTTGGGCAATAAAGATCTCGAGGTGGATGCGCCGAACAACCGCAACGACCGCGCCTATCTTGCAACGCTACAGCTCCCCGCCGGCTACACGCTGAGGATCATTGAACCCGAGGTGCAAGCTGCGCAAAAACCGCCCGAGGCGCCTGTGGCTGCAGAAGATCACTCTGCGTCGTTGCATCCGTTAAGTCCAGCCAGGCCATATGCCCCGCAGGGTGGACTGGCAAAACAGCCTTTGCAGCAACTAACGCAAAAACAGGCGCAGAGCCTGGAGCCGCTGGTAGAGGCGTTCTACGAAAGCGTTAAACACCATGCGGACGAACGGCTGAACATCAGCCCAGCGCAGCGTTCGCTATTTGTGCAGAGACTGTTGGAGGACGTTGAAAACCGCGCTCATTCCCTAGGTGGGGACAGCGAGTCATTCCAGTTCGAACTCGCCGCGCAATTGGCCGATAAATGCAGGAAGTTTGGTGACACCAAACCACTGCACGCCTTGGCGCCGCAGCTGCCTGGATGGGGCCACATGTTTGAGCCAGATCCAGAGAGTAAAGATGCTTTGCAGGATTACCGGCCATTGATGGTTTCTGTGTCGCGCGGCGGGAAGCCGGCAGCACAGGTCAAGGCTCCTGTCGAGCGTGTCGGACCTCCAACAGTGCCGACCCATATCCATACCGAAGTCAACGCGTTTGTGTTGAATTTCGACTATGTGGACGCCGAGGCGAGCAAGGAAAAGGTCAAGAAGATCGTGGAGCTCATTGGCAAGGCTACCGATGGGTCGCCGAAGGCAACGATGGCCATGACCGCTGTGGTCAGCGATCAACTGCGCGAAACCTGTGCAAGGAAAAAAAGTTCCATGCCGATACTCCGGTTCTTCGCGTCCAACCTTCCACGTGATCCGCAGGCGCTGTTTATGGACCTGTGGATGTCGGATGCACTCTTCACGACGACTCAAAACCAGGTCCGGACGCTCGAAGGTGACCGTGTGAAGATGAACAAGGCGCAACTCAAGGAGTTTCACAAAAAGGTCGCTGGAATTTGCACGGCCATTGCCCAACTGCCCTACCAAACGAATTTGATGGTCACGAATGAGCTGAACAGGGAGATCGAGCGAATTGCCATGGTCAATGGTGAAAATGGCACTGCCATTCGCAAACTCAAGCTGAGCGAGGCGCCGGCGATTCCTCAAAGGTAGTTACGCGGCTTCAACGCAAGCACTGTCATCCCGGATCAAGTCCGGGATGACAGTGCTTGCTCCGCGGTGACAACTCACATCCGCTCAAAAATCGCCGCAATCCCCTGCCCGCCACCGATGCACATCGTCACCAGCGCATAGCGCCCGCCGATGCGCTGCAGCTCATACAGCGCCTTCACCGTGATCAGCGCACCCGTCGCGCCTATCGGGTGGCCCAGCGAGATGCCCGATCCATTCGGGTTGACCTTGGCCGGGTCCAGGTCCAGGTCGCGCGTGACGGCGCAGGCTTGCGCGGCAAAGGCTTCATTCGCCTCGATCACGTCCAGGTCCTTCACAGTGAGGCCCGCCTTTTTCAACGCCATCTGCGTCGCAGGCACAGGCCCGATGCCCATGTACTTCGGGTCCACGCCCGCATGCGCGTAGGCCACCAGGCGCGCCAGCGGCTTGATGCCGCGTGCCTTGGCCACACCCGCTTCCATCAGCACCACGGCGGCGGCTGCATCGTTGATGCCTGAAGCATTGCCGGCCGTTACCGTGCCGTTCTCTTTGGCAAACACGGGCTTGAGTTTGGCGAAATCCGCCATCGTCGCGCCGGCGCGGAAATGCTCGTCGGTGGCCCAGGCGGTGTCGCCCTTTTTGCTTTTCAGCATGACCGGGACGATCTGGTCCTTGAAGTAGCCGGCCAGGGTGGCGCGCTCGGCGCGGTTGTGGCTTTCAACGGCCAGCCTGTCCTGGTCTTCGCGGGTGATACCCCATTTGGTGGCGATGTTCTCGGCCGTCACGCCCATGTGGATGTTGTGGAACGGGTCGTGCAGGGCGCCCATCATCATGTCGATCATTTTGGTGTCGCCCATGCGTGCGCCAAAGCGGGTGGCGAGGCTCGCGTAGGGCGCGCGGCTCATGTTCTCGGCGCCGCCGCCGATGGTAATGTCGGCATCGCCCAGCAAGATGGCCTGGCTGGCCGAGACGATGGCCTGCAGGCCCGAGCCGCACAGGCGGTTCACGTTCATGGCCGGCGTGCCTTCGGCGCAGCCGCCCTGGATGGCGGCAACGCGCGAGAGGTACATGTCGCGCGGTTCGCTGTTGACCACATGGCCGAAGACCACATGGCCCACATCGGCGCCGCTGACGCCGGCGCGGCTGAGCGACTCGCGCACCACCTGCGTTGCCAGTTCAATCGGCGGCACGTCTTTCAGGCTGCCGCCAAAGGTGCCAATGGCGGTGCGCACACCGCTTGCAACTACAACTTCACGGGTCATGGGGGTACTCCTGGGATGGTTCTTGACACGATAAGGCGGCGCAGACGCCGCTGCATTGACCTTGCTCAACTGTGCCCGGCGCGGCTGCCTTCACAATGGGTCAAACTACCCTGAAAGGCTGCCCGCATGGACCTGCTCAAACATGATATCGCCACTGAATTCCCGCATCTCTCGGACAAAATCCACGAGATGAAAACCACCAACGCGCACTTCGCCAAGCTCTACACGGGCTACGACGAAACCAACCGCGAAATCCAGAAGTCAGAGCTGGGCGGCAACGCCATGGCAGATGAAGCCCTGGAAGAGTTGAAGAAGCAGCGGCTGAAGCTCAAGGACGAACTCGTTCAGATGTTGAACTGAGAGGCTTTCGCTCCTTCAAGACGCGTCAATCCCTTACGTCAGCCACCGGATTGCTGCCGAAATCAGCGCGCATCAGGTAACCGATGATGCGGCCGGCTGCGTCTTCCGGCGAGCTGAGTTGGCCCTTGGCTTTGAGGCTGGCAAACCCCGCCTGGTCGGGAAAGTCGGCTGCAGGCGCGCTGCGAAGTTGCACCTGCATGCCGGTGTCGATCACGCCGGGCGCGAGCGAGCAGACCCGTGCGCCGTGGGGCTTGAGTGCTTCATCCAGCGCCAGGCACCGCGTGAAGTGATCCATACCCGCCTTGGCCGCGCAGTAGGCCGACTGCGAAGCCATCGCCCGGCGTCCCATTCCTGATGAAATATTGAGCACCTTGCGCGGTGCCTTCCAGCTTTCCGTCTCACGCAAAAAGGTGGCTGTCAGCTGCATCGGCGCTTCAAGCCCGACGCGCAGCGCATTGGCCAGGTCTTCCGGCTCGGCATCACTCAGCGGGCCGATGCGGGCGATGACGCCGGCATTGTTGATGAGCGTGGCACTGGCAAATGCGGCGCCGTCCTGCAGCGCCAGCCAGTTGCCCAGCCGCGTGGCCGCCAGCGCGCCATCGGCCAGGTCCTGCTGCCATTGTTCAAGCTGCACGCCGCTGGCGGTGGCCTCGGCCTGCAGCGATTCATTCACGCTGCGCGAGATGCACAGCAACTGGTTGCCCGCCTGGAGAAGTTGCGATGCCAGGGCAGCGCCCATGCCGCGCGAGGCGCCGGTGAGGATGTAGAGGTGTTGGATCATGGCCGCATCGTAGCGCGCAACGGCTTGTTGACTGAACGTGCAATCAATGCCGGCGACTCAAAAAGGCACAGCGCTTTCAAAGGTTGGTGGCTCCTGGTTTTCCGGATGCGCCAGAGACAGCGAAGAGGCGTGCAGCAGCAGCCGTGGCGCCCGCGCCTGGACGCGTGCATCGGCATACAGCGTGTCGCCCAGGATGGGATGGCCCAGCGCCTTGAGGTGCACGCGCAGCTGGTGCGACCGGCCAGTGACAGGCTCCAGTTCCAGGCGGGTGGTGCGTGCGGCCTCGTCATGCGACAGAACGCGCCACCGCGTCACGCTCGGCTTGCCCATGGCCGCGTCAATGATGCGCAGCGGCCGGTTGGGCCAGTCCACGATGATGGGCAGGTTGATGACGGCCCAGCCGTCTGGCGTCTCCCCTGGGGCATTCAAAATTCCGTCCACCACCGCTACATAGCGCTTGTGCACTTCGCGCTGTTCGAACGCCAGACTGAGGCGCCGCTGGGCCTGAGCACCGC
>JACMQX010000151.1 GCA_014376765.1 Ramlibacter sp.
AAATCGTGAAGTACCAAGCCGACTACATCTTCTGGAAAGCGGCGTAATCCTGCCATCTGCAGGCAAAGCAGAGGTGACGGGGGGCTCGCTTCTTCTTTGAAGCGAGCCTCTTACTCTGCGGGGCAAGTGGCGTGGGGGTCGGCTACCATCGTACTCGTCGGTTCCGCACGTCACGTTTGGTGGCGATCCCGGTTGTTTCACGCCTTGAAGACGATTGAGTCCACCCTGATGCCTCCACCCCTTGAGACCGACACAGCGAGCGCGCTGGACCCCCCGAATTCCTTCAATCACGCGCAGGCACTTCAGGCTTGCGCGCGCGGCGACCATCAGGCCTTGCAACGCATTTATCAACATGAAAGCCGTTACTTGCTGGGCGTGGCGCTGCGCATCGTGCGTCAGCGTCAGCAGGCCGAAGACGTGCTCCACGACGCCTTCATGAATATATGGACCAAATCTGCCAGCTTTGACGCCGCCGCCGGCTCGGGCCGGGGGTGGATTTACAGCGTGGTGCGAAACCAGGCGCTCAACGCCGTGCGCAGCAATGTCCGTGAGGTCTCGGTGGACGAAGAAACCGCTGAAGCGGTGGACGCGCAAAGCGCGATGGCGGTGCACCGTGACACGCTGGACGCGTTTGAGTTGAATGCCAACATGGGCAAACTGAACGACTGCTTGCAGCGCCTGGAGCCCGTGCGGCGCAACTGCATTCTTTACGCGTATGTGGATGGTTGCTCGCACCGTGAAATTGCCGAGCGCACGCAAACGCCGCTGGGCACCGTCAAGGCCTGGATCAAACGCAGCATGGGCACGCTGCGGGAGTGCATGGCATGAGTGCACTGAACTTTGACACCCTTGACACCGCTGACGCCCGTCACGAGGCGGCTGGTGACTACGTACTGGGGACGCTGTCAGCGGCCAGCCGCCGGGCAGTCGAGCAGCGTCTGCCCCATGACGCGCCGTTGCGCGCCGCCGTGCAGGCGTGGCAGGAACGATTGCTGCCCTTGGCCGCCCTGGCCGAGGCGGTGGAACCTTCAGCGCAGCTATGGCAACGTATTGCGGGGAGCGTACGGGCCAACATCCAGACTGATGGGGATGTTCCGGCTGCAGCGCATGGATTGCCGCCAACGCGGCAGCGGCGTGCCGTTGAATCGTCTGCGTTGCAAAGGTGGTGGGACAACTTGCCGCTGTGGCGGACTCTAGCGGGCACTGGTTTTGCCGCTGCTGCCATTTTGGCGGCGGTACTGGTCACGCGCATGGGCGCTGCGCTTGCGCCGCAGTTTTTGGTGGTGTTGGTGGCGCCGCAAGACAAGGCGCCGGGCTGGGTGGTGCAGGCCAACGTGCAGGACGCTGGGCGGCAGATTCGCCTAATTCCGCTGGGTGTGGACGCGGTTCCGGCAGGCAAAACCCTTCAATTTTGGACCAAGGGCAACAATTGGCGTGGCCCTGTGTCGCTGGGATTAGTCCAACCCGGCCAAACCCTCCAGATTCGGCTGGACAACCTACCACCGCTGCTGCCCAACCAGCTGTTTGAGTTGACGCTCGAGCCGTCGGGCGGCTCACCGACCGGTAAGCCCAGCGGCCCCATCCAGTTCATTGGCCGCGCGGTCAAAATCACCTGATGCCGCCACTGGGGTCAGTGGTCAATCTGCACGCAGGTCGTCTTCTCAGGTTTTGGCCCTGCGGCAGCGGCGCGAGTTTCTCGAAGCGGCCCGCGCCCGTAGCCCAATACAGCGCTCATTACGAACAGCGCTTGCCGTTTGATGTTGGCGCCTTTTTTTTCCTCCCCTTGAAAGCTGTCTATGGTCAGGCTTGAGCTGTCAACCCAATTGAGCTACGAAATTTTCGATGCGCCGTGCAGCTTTATCTTCAACATTGAAGCTGCCCACACCGCCCGGCAGAGGGTGGTGCAGGAGTGCCTTCAGCTTCCTTCTGGCCTGCACGCCAACCATTACACCGATCCGGTGACCCATAGCCGTTTTCTGCGTTTGACGGCGGGGCCTGGCTTGTTCGTGCTGAACTACACCGCCACGCTGGACCTGGACTTCTGGCAGGGCGAGCCTATTAACTTGGTGGAGGTCAGTCCTCTGCATGTGCCGGGCGACGTACTGCCCTACCTCGTGCCCAGCCGGTATTGCGAGTCAGACCGCCTGATGAGCATGGCTTATGCCGAGTTTGGTCACTTACCGCCGGGGTATAGCCGCGTGCAGGCGATTTGCGAATGGGTCGGTCAGCATGTTCGGTTTCAAAGCAATAGCAGCCATAGCGGCACGTCTGCACTGGACACCGTGGTGGACCGCACCGGGGTATGCAGAGACTTTGCCCATCTGATGGTGGCGCTGTGCCGGGCGATGAGCATTCCGGCGCGCATGGCCAGCGGCATGGATTACGGCGCCGACCCGGCGTTAGGCCCGTTGGACTTTCATGCCTATGTGGAGGTGTATCTGGCGGATGCCGCCGCTCACGTCGGCAATGAGGCCGCGCAAGACGCTGAAAATCGCTTGGGCCGATGGGTGTTGTTTGACCCGGCGCACACCGCGATTCCTATGGCGTTTGTTCGATTTGGCACCGGGCGGGACGCGGCGGACATTGCGTTTGCCACGCTCTACGGTCAGGTCAATGCGCACCAGCCGGTGCTCAGCATGCAGGCCGTGCCCAATGGCGAGGGGATTCTGGTGGC
>JACMQX010000152.1 GCA_014376765.1 Ramlibacter sp.
GCCTGCCCGCCCGCAATCCGTTTGTCGATGCTGACCTTGAACTCCACCCCCAGCTTGTGTCCGATGGCTTGCGCTTCAGTCATCATGGCCGCGACCAGTTCGCGCGTGGGTGCGTACAGGCACAGGTCTTCCAGTGTGGCGTGGGTGAGCGCGCTGATGGGGTTAAAGCTGAGGTTGCCCCAGAGTTTCAGCCAGATCTCCGAGCGGATGTCTCTGGAAATCGGCGTTTTGAACCCTGCCGCCTTGAAGGCATCGGCGATCTCTTTCAGGCTGCCCGAATCCGCGCCATCGAGTTCGCCCAGGGAAAACTTGTTGCCCTCGATGATCTTGATCACGCCGGGTTCAATGACCTCGCTGGCCGGGTACACCACGCTGCCAATCACGCTGTCGATGGGGATATGCCGGGCAATAATTCCGTGCGGGTCTACCGACGGCACGCTCGCACCGGCAAACGCTTTGGCTGTGTCGCCGGGCAACTTGTGGAAGTACCACCAGGGGATACCGTTTTGCATGGTCACAACGCGCGTGTGGGAGGCCATGATCGCCGGCAGTTCAGGCGCAACCGCTGCGACCTGATGCGCTTTCATGCCCAGAATGATGACGTCCTGCACCCCGGCCTCCGCGATCACCGAGGTCGCCCGGGCAGGTTGGACGACGAGCCGATTGCCGTTCTCTTCAATCAGCTGCAGCCCCCTGGCCTTGACGGCTTCCAGGTTGGCGCCACGCAGGATCAGCGTCACCTCATGACCGCTCAAGGCAAGCCTGGCGCCCACCATGCCGCCGATCGCGCCTGCGCCAACGATGCAAATTCTCATGTTTCCGGGCTTTCTGTGTAATGCGTCTTCAGGCTGCCGATGCCGTCAATGACGACCTCAACGACAGATCCGGGCTTCATCGGCAACACTCCCAATGAGGTGCCGCAAGCGATGATGTCGCCCGGCATCAGGGTCATGTCCCTGGACAATGCCGAGACGATCTGCGCTGGCGAAAAAATCATGTCACTGCAGAGGTAGTTTTGCCGCTCGCGTCCATTGAGCAGGGTCTTGACGCTGAGGGTTCGCCAGTCGAGACCGGTCGCGATCACCGGGCCCACTGCGCCGAAGCCGTCAAAGCTTTTGGCGCGCGTCCACTGGGCGAACGACGCGTCTTTTGCAATCAGGTCGAGTGCGGTGATGTCGTTGATGCAGGTGTAGCCAAAGATGGCCGACGCGGCCTGCTCCACCGTCAGATCCTTGCACCTTTTGCCGATGACGATGCCGAGTTCGCCCTCATACACCACCCTGCCGTCATAACTGCCGGGTTGGTAGACGGCCTCCCCATGCGCGCTGCAGGAGCTGGGGGCTTTGATGAAGTACAGCGGCTCGGCGGGAATCTGTAGCGACTGCTTCGCGGCCTGCGCGTGAAAGTTGTTCCACAAGCCAATCAACTTTCCGGGCTGGCAGGGCAGGCGATATTGCACATCGGCAACGCGCAGTTGCTGGCCAGTGGGCTGGGGCGCATCGAACAGGCTCCCCGTGTGCAGCTGGATCGTCTCGCCGTCGCTTATTCCAAAACCCGGTTGGCTGTCATGCGTAAACGACATCCACCTCTTCATCCCATTGCTCATCCCGTGACTCATTTCAATGCTTGCGATCGTTAGGTGTTGGGCCAGAAAAGTAGTTTCGACGTTCGCTCTACAACTGGCTTAAGGGTTTGCCCTCTAAGTATGCAGCTACCACCTGCGCGCAGGCTTTCGGTGAAACATCAGGTACGCCTGGGAAAAGGCGGCTACATCACCCGTGGCTTTCAGGACCTGAAGTGGCTCCCGGCGCCCTCCAAAGAGGCCAGCCCGGCCCCTTGCATGGGTTGATCGCCCTCCATAAAAACAAACACAACAAGGATAAATGACATGGCGAAATATGACTTTTTTCAAGCGCGACCTTCATCAACGACGAATGGAAGTCCTTAGGCCAGCTCTCCTGGCTCGACAAGCGCACCACCTCGGGCACCTGGCGCGTAGCCAAGGACTTCGCTGCTTTGCCTGCCTGGATCTGCAAGACCGTAGGCGGCACCAAACTTTGCTACAAGGAAGTGCATACCGGGAACATGGCCATCAACAACCAGCCGCGCGATGGCCGTGGCCGCTGCATGCAAATAGAGAGCGTCCGAAATGGAGGTGTTGGCAAGTGGGGTGACATGCCCATGCCAGCCCAATCCAAGCTTTCTGCGGCTGACGCGAAGAAGCTCGTGGACTGGATGCTGAAAGCGAAGTAATTTCCGCGCAGCGAACAGTCGCGCGCCCGAGCTTTTTTCAGCGGCCCAGCGCGAACATCTTGCCCAGGGCAAAAACCGAATTGGGGGCTGTGACCCTCATTGGCGTGGGCTTGGCCTTGACGCCGTGCGCAACACGCGGGGGCGCAACATCAACCACCGCGCCTTTGGCCACCTGCTCATCCGCCAGGCTGCGCAGCGTGATGGATTGCAGGTACTGCGTCATGCGTACATTCAAGCTGTCCCACAGTTCGCTTGTCACAGGGTCGTTTTTGTGACGCGTGCGCTTGGCCGCAGCGCTGGGTTTGTCAACCGCCACCAAAATTTCTGCGACAGAAATATCGGACGCCTTGCGCGCCAGGCCATAGCCGCCGCCGGGCCCGCGGGTGCTGACAACCAGCCCCGCCTGGCGCAGGTTGCTGAAGAGTTGTTCAAGGTAGGACAGCGATATCTGCTGGCGCGTGCCGATCGAGGCCAGCGCCACGGCGCCGCGTTGATCGCGAAGCGCCAGATCAATCATCGCCGAAACGGCGAAACGGCCCCGGGTGGTAAGACGCATGGAAATCTCCTTTAAATGTCGAGAGTCGACTCAGGCAATCTACACCTGCAAACACTTCGCGTATATTCGTATTTTGAAAGAATTTACTTCATAAAATACGAAGTAAGTGAAGACTATGAACTTCAAACATCTGCGGTATTTCTGGGTGGTGGCCAAGGCCGGGGGTGTCATGCGTGCGGCCGAGCAGTTGCACACCACGCCGCAGACCTTGTCCGGCCAGATCAAGTTGCTGGAAGAAACCCTGGGTTACAAACTGTTCGAAAAAAACGGCCGCCGGTTGGAGCTGACGACCGAAGGCCAACTTGCACTGGGCTATGCGGAGGAGATCTTTGCCCTGGGCTCCGAGCTGGAGAATGCCGTACACCATGCGCAGGGCGGGCGCCGGTCGCTGGAGCTGCGGGTGGGTGTGGCCGACTCGGTGGCCAAGTCAGTGGCTTATCACCTGCTTGAGCCCGCCTTCACCGTGGGTCAGCCCGTCCGCATGATCTGCCATGAAGGCAAGTTTGATGATCTGCTGGCCCGCTTGGCGCTGCACCGGCTGGATCTGGTCATTGCTGACGAGCGGCTACCCAAACGGGTGAGCGTCAAGGCCTTTAACCATTCGCTGGGCAACAGCGCCACCAGCTTTGTCTGCGCCCCCTCCCTGAAGCCGCAACTCAAAGGCCGGTTTCCCGCCTGCCTGGACGGCGTTCCCATGCTCATCCACGGCGCGTCGTCGGCCATGCGCCAGCAGTTTGACCAGTGGCTGGCCCGCCACCAGATCCGCCCGCGCATCATTGCCGAGTTTGACGACGGCGCCCTGATGAATGCCTTTGGCCGCGAAGGGCGCGGCGTGTTCATGACGCCCTCGGTGCTGGAGGCTGAGATCGAGGCGCAGTATGGTGTGAGCGTTATCGGGCGAACGGATGAGCTGATGGAAGAATTCTTTGCCATCTCGGTGGAAAGGCGGATCAGCCACCCCTGTGTTGCCGCCATCACGCGCGCTGCGCGAGCCCAGCTTTTCAGCGGGGCGCCAGTCTGAAGGGGGGCCCGCTGCGGGCCGCATGGTACAACCATGCTCCCCCGATCAACCCGCTCCAAGAAAGCCTGATGTGAAATTGAAGATGGCTCCCAATTCGCTGTTTGCCGTGCTGCTGCGCTCGCCGTGGTGGTACAGCATCGGCATCGCGATGCTACTGGCCGCAGTGTCCCGCATGGCGCTGCCGCCCGCCTACGTGGTTTTCGGGGCAATGGGCGCTTTGCCATTCATCGTGATTGGCGGTATTGCAGGGTGGCGGCAGTTCAGGCGGCCAAGCGAGAAGGCGGTGACTGCAGCGCTTGATGCAGCAGCCCGCATGCCCTGGCGCGAGTTCGCCGATGCGCTTGAGGCCGCTTACAGGCGTGATGGCTATGACGTGGAAAGGACGACGCGCGGCGGCGACTTTCGCCTGAGCCAATCCGGCAAGGTTACGATGGTCAGCGCCAAGCGCTGGAAGGCGGCCAACCTGGGTGTGGAAACTCTTCGCGAACTGGCGACTGCTGCAGGGCAGGGCTACGTCCAGCGCATGGCTTGCATTGCGCTGGGATCAATCACTTTGGGCGCCCGGCAGTTTGCCAGCGACAACGGGATACAGATTTTGCAAGGCACCGAGCTTGCGGCGCTGCTCAGCCGCAAATGACGCCCTGACGGCGCTGTTGCCAGCGCCGGCTTGAACGCCCGTGCTCTCTAACGGCGGCTGATCAGCATGCCGACAATCAGGCCAACGCCTGCTGCAGCACCAATCGCGCGCCACGGATTTTCCCGGACATACGCTTCTGTAGCGCGGCCGGCTTCCGAGGCGCGTGCAGCGGCGGCCTTTTCAAGGTCAATTAGCTGCGCCTGCAGCTTCAGCAACGCAGCTTCAAGTTGCCCGCGCACGGAGGACGCCATCTCCGTGCCATTGGCAGCAGCTGACTTCAGCAGCGTCTGGATGTCACGGATAACGGTTTTGAGGTCAGTGGCCACATCTGCGCCAGCTTCTTTCACGGCCGCGTTGACCAAAACTGTTTCTTCCATAGCAGCTCTCCAATTTCAAAAAATATCAGCTTAAACCCCTGGGATGTCAGCCTCCGTGCGCCAGCACACGAAAGGTCTCAGGCTGCAATTTTTGCCAGATTGAGCAGCGTCTGCGCGCAGGCCTGGGCTGCTTCCGTCCCCTTGATGAGAAAGTGGTCGCTGAAATATTTCCGATGCTCGGCATGCTCATGGAAGTGGTGGGGCGTCAGCACGGCGGACATGATCGGCACGTTGGTTTCCAGCTGCACCCGCATCAAGGCATCGACCACCGTGCGGGCCACGAAGTCATGGCGGTAGATACCGCCATCCACCACCAGCGCGCACCCGACGATGGCGTGGTAGCGGCCCGACCGGGCCAGCCGCTGCGCGTGCAGCGGAATCTCGTAGGCCCCCGGCACCCGGATCACCTCGATGTTTTCGTTCGCAACGCCATGCCGCGCCATCTCCACCAGAAAGGCTTCCCGGGCGCGCTGCACGATGTCTGCGTGCCAGCAGGCCTCGATGAACGCCACGCGGGTGCTGGCAGGCAGAGGTTGTGGAACGTACGCGGCAGCCTGGGCAGCAGGTTTGAGGGAAATGGTGTAGTCAGTCTGTTTCATGGTCGCTTTGCAATGGGTTGCCCGTCCGGTGTCTGTGATCGGGCGCACACTGATTCTATGCAGCCCCTGTCCGCACGCGGGCGCAGGCGCGACAGCTTGCGGGCAACGTAGAATCCGCAGCCCCGTGCCGGTACCTGCCCCGGCCTGTGCATTTCACCGCCTTTTAGCTCACGAGTGTTCCCTTGACCCATCCCGACGCCGACCTTCCCCCCTCCGAGCCATCCGGGCCTGCCGCTGAAGCAGTGCAGGACATCCCCAAAATTCACGAGCCCCGTCTGTGGACAGGCGACGGCTGGACGGCGCGCGTCATCAAGAACGAAGACGACGACGGCTGGGCCGTGGCGATGATCAAGGACGGCGAACCCGAGCCCGCCCTGATCGGGCCCTGGACCATGGGCCGCGACAAGAAAAACCCCAAGCCGCTGGACGGGCCTGCTTTCAGCACCCTCGTAAAGACGGCGTCAGAGTTTGTGCGGCGCCACGAGCAGCAACTGCACGCCAGCTTGCATCAGGCCATTACCGTCACCGCGCGCGGCGCAAGGATCGCGGTGGCGCTGGACATCGTGCCGGACGAAGACAGCCCGCATGCCTGGCTGGCAGCCCATGACGAAGCGGGTGAGGAACTGGCCCGGGTGAAGGTGGCCGCGTCCTTCAAGCTCAGCCGCGCCAGCGCCATTGCCTGGGCAGAAAACGACTTCGCCCGGCCGAAGGCACGCTGATGGGGTTGGCGACCGCCGCTTGCGGCATTGACTTTGGCACGTCCAATTCCACAGCGGCCTGGGCGCCGGCAGGGCGCGCCACCCTGCTGCCTCTGGAAGACGGCAAGGCCACGCTGCCTTCTGTCGTGTTCTTTCACGCAGAAGACGCGCGGGTGAGTTACGGCCGCGAGGCGCTGGCCGACTATCTGTCGGGCGACGAGGGGCGTTTGATGCGCTCGCTTAAAAGCCTGCTGGGCACCTCCATGATCGACGACCACACCGAGGTCGCGGGCCGCGCCTTGCCGTTTCGCGAATTGCTGACGCAGTTCATCGGCGAGCTCAAGCGCCGCGCGGAGCATCAGGCGGGGCAAGCGTTCACCCGCGCCGTGCTCGGGCGGCCGGTGTTCTTTGTGGATGACGACCCGGCCGCTGACAAGCTGGCTCAGGACACGCTGGCCGGCATTGCCCGCTCCGCTGGGCTGACCGACATTGCCTTCCAGTACGAGCCGATTGCTGCGGCGTTTGACTATGAGTCGCACATCAACCGCGAAGAGCTGGTGCTGGTGGTGGACATTGGCGGCGGCACCTCGGATTTTTGCCTGGTGCGCCTGTCGCCCGAGCGGGCCGCCCAGGTCGAGCGGCGCGACGACATCCTTGCCAGCGGCGGCGTGCACATAGGCGGCACCGACTTTGACAAATACCTGAGCCTGGCAAGCGTCATGCCTTCGCTGGGCCTGGACAGCCGCCTGCAGACCGGCCTGGTGGTGCCGTCGGGGCCTTACTTCAACCTGGCCACCTGGCACACCATCAACCAGGTATACAGCCGCAAGTCCTGGACGCTGATCAGTGAGGTGCGGCGCGACTCGATGGAGCCTGAAAAAATCGAGCGCTTGCAAAACCTGGTGCTGGAGCGCGCCGGCCACTGGCTCGCGATGCAGGTGGAAGCGGCCAAGATCGCGCTGTCGGATGCGCCGCTCACGCAGATGGACCTGGGCCGTATTGCGATGGGTGAGACCCTCACTTTGCACCGGCCCGACCTGGACCGCGCGATTGGCCACCTGGTTGAAAAAATCGAGGCCACCGTGACCCGTCTGCTCAGCGATGCAGGCCTGCGCGCAGACCAGCTGGACACCGTGTTCTTCACTGGCGGCTCCAGTGGTGTGCCCCTCCTGCGCGAGCGGATCGCCGCACGCCTGCCCGGTGCGCGGGCAGTGGAGGGTGACCTCTTTGGCAGCATCGGCACGGGCCTGGCACTGGACGCCTTTCGTAAATTCCGTTGAGGCTGTTGCAGCGCCTGGACACACGCGGGGCGGGCAAAATAAGCATCTGTAAGGAACCCATTGATGCACCACACCACCGCTCTTGTTCTTTTTTCTGGCGGGCAGGACTCCACCACCTGCCTTGCGCTTGCGCTGTCCCGCTACGAGCGGGTGGAAACCATTGGTTTTGATTACGGCCAACGCCATGGCATCGAGCTGCAGGCGCGGGTGCAGGTGCTGGCCCAGCTCCGCGCGCAGTTCCCGCACTGGGCCGCCAGGCTGGGCGACGACCACATGCTGGACCTGGCTGTTCTGGGCAGCGTGAGCGAAACCTCGCTGACGCGCGACATGGCTTTCAAGATGGAAAGCTCGGGTTTGCCCAACACCTTCGTGCCGGGCCGTAACCTGCTGTTCCTCACGCTGGCAGCAGCGCTGGCCTACCGGCGCGGCCTGGAGGTGATGGTGACCGGGGTGTGCGAGACCGACTTTTCAGGCTACCCCGACTGCCGCGACGACACCATGAAGGCGATGCAGCTAGCCCTATCCCTTGGCATGGACAAGCGTTTTTTGATCGAGACGCCGTTGATGTGGATCGACAAGGCCGAAACCTGGGCCATGGCGCAAGGCCTGGGCGGTACGGCGCTGGTGGACCTGATCGTGGAACACACCCACACCTGCTATCTGGGGGATCGTGTGCACCGCCATGCCTGGGGCTACGGTTGTGCGGCCTGCCCGGCCTGTGAGCTGCGGGCCCGTGGCTACGAGCGGTGGGTTGGCGCCAAAGACCAGAAGGTTTGACGAAGGCGCCTGTGTGACTGAGTTGAGCTGAGCCGTGACGGCGTCAGTGCAAGCTCACGGCTGACTTCCTGTCGGCATGCTCCTGGTGCATGCGTTCGCGGTGCTCGTCATCTTTGTTGCCATCCCCGTAACCTTCGCCTGCATACATCATGGGTAGTGAGGCGATGCAGGTGTCAGCGAAGCCATCGCCACCGGTGTTGAAGGCCGTGCACAGGTAGGCGGTGGTCTCTGGCGATGGCTCTGTGGCACGACGGTAGTCGGGGTTGTCCGGGTCAGACCGGCGGCCCAGGTCGCAGATGTACTCCCAGACCGGGCCGCTGTGGTCCACCATTTCGCTCAGCTTCAGGGCAACCGTGCGAAACGATTGGCCATCGCGCCGCTGGGCATAAATTTCGGCCAACTTGATCCGCAGGCCCACCTTCATTGGCGCGGTGTTGATGGCTTCCAGCAGCAAAGCCTCTGCATCGCGGTCGTTGCCAAACGCAAGGTAGACCTCGGCATCGGTAAGCGGATTCATGGGCTTGCGTTCGTGCGCCTCGTACGGAAACTGCGACAGGATCTGCGTGTCGAATGGCATGGTGTTCTGGACTGTTTCAGGCCACTGGGTCTGCATGCGGCGCGCGGTGGGAGATTTAACGCGACGGGGGCTGACAACGCGCGATGTGCCTGTGCCGGAAGTGCCTCTGCGCGGTTTGCGTTGACGCGAGACAAGCCGGCGAACAAGGCCGGCCACTATGGCGCAAGCCATCAGGATGATGACGGCGTAGATACCAAGGGGCAAGTCGCCAACTGGCAAGTCGCCGATGTTTAAGTCAATTAGGGAGGGCCTGAAGTTCATGGCGAAAGCAGCTCATTCATGGTTGGTCACCCCCACGGGCGTATTCATGAATTGTGTGGATTCGCCTCTGGTGGCTCAACCGTTCTCATGGCCAGATTGCCCACCGGCTGCCTAGGCCGGGTGGCTGTGCAACGCGTCTCAGACAGCGTTTAACTTGTACAAGGCGGTCGCGCCTTCGGGCAGTTTTTCAAGCTGCCAGCGCGTGTTGTGAAAAGCCGCTGCGGTGGGCCGGTGCGCAATGGAAATGAGCGCACCGCCCGCTTGCTGAACTTGAGCCACCAGCCTGGCATAAAGCGCCTTTTCAGCGGGTTCATCCAGCGCGCTGGTAGCCTCATCAGCAAATATCCAGGCCGGCTTTTTGAGCAGCACGCGGGCAATGGCCAGGCGCTGTTGTTCGCCGCCCGAGAGCTTCTGGCCCCATGCATCCTCATCGTCCAGGTGCCCCGCCAGATGGGGCAGCAGCGCATCGGTCAGAGCCTGGTTCAGCGCATCGTCCGGGTAAGTGCCCGCAGGCTCGGGATAGGCCAGCGCATCCCGCAAGCAGCCGTTGGGAAAGTAAGGCCGCTGCGGGATGAACATCGCATTGCCGGGTTGTTCGATGCGCCCCTGCGAGTAAGGCCAGATACCGGCCAGCGCGCGAAACAGCGTCGACTTGCCGCTGCCCGAGGGGCCGCTGACAAGGATGCTGTCGCCAGCGCGCGCCTGCAGCGCAACATTTTGCAGCAGCGTCGCGCCGGACGGTAACTGCACCGTCAGGCCGTGGGTGGACAGCGCGTTGGCGTCGGCTCCCGGCTGCGCCTCGTTCGCGTTGGCGCGGCGGGCCTGGGCCGTCATGTTTTCGTCAAAGCTGGTCAAGCGGTCGGCCGTGGCGCGCCAGCTGGCCAGCGAGCTGTAGTTGTCAACCAGCCAGCTGAGGGAGTCCTGCACCTGTCCAAAGGCGGAGGAGATCTGCATCAGCTGCCCGAGCTGGATCGCGCC
>JACMQX010000153.1 GCA_014376765.1 Ramlibacter sp.
ACATCATTCCCATGATGCGTTCCTGGGTCTTGGGGTGCTCCAGCAGCGAGCAGAACGCACGCCGCTCCAGCGTCATCAAATACTCCTCCGTCACCATCGACCCGGCATCCACATCCCCACCGCAGACAATGCCTGCAATCAGCGATGCAATATGAAAGTCATGCTGGCTGATGAACCCGCCGTCGCGCATATTCACCAGCGAGCCCTTGATCGTTGCCACACCGCTGCGCCCAGCCACCGGGAACTGGCGTTTGTGCGGCGCGCGGTAGCCGCTGTTGAACATCGCCCTGGCTTCATTCAACGCCACGAACAGCAGCTCGTCCTTGTTGGGCACGATCACATCGCTGTCCAGCAGATACCCCAGCTTGCGCGATTCAATCGCACTGGTGCCCACCTTGGCCATGGCCGCAGCGGTGAAGCCTTCAGTCAGGAACTTGAGCAGGTCTTTGTCGGTGGAGGCGGCCGCGTTCTCGGCAGCGCGGCGGGCGATGTAGGTCAGGCCGCCGGCGCCGGGCACCAGACCCACGCCGACTTCAACCAGGCCGATGTAGCTTTCCATCGCCACCACGCGCCGCGCCGAGTACACCGCCATCTCGCACCCGCCGCCAAGCGCCAGGCCACGTATGGCCGAGACCACCGGCACGTTGGCATAACGCAGCTTGAGCATGATGCGTTGCAGTTCGCCTTCTGCCTCGTCGATGGCGGCCACGCCGCCCATCATGAAGCCGGGCAACATGGCCTGCAGGTCCGCGCCGGCGCTGAAGGGCTCGTCGCCTGACCAGATCACGAGGCCCTTGTAGCCGGCCTCCGCCATGTCCACCGCCATCGACAAACCCTCAGCCACATCGGGGCTGATGGCATGCATCTTGGTCTTGATGCTGGCGATCACAACATCACCCTGACCGGAGGGATCGTCCCGGTCGGCCAAAGTCCACAAGCGCACGGCTGCGTCTTCATGCAGCGTCTTGCCCGCTGTCTCGAAACCTGTGGCCTTGCTGCCGTAGACCATCTCGGGGAAGTGCTGGCGTTCATAGACGGGCAGGACGCGGCGCGGCTGGAACTTGCCAGTGTTCGGGTTGAAGGAACCCTCGGGCGTATGCACACCGCCTGCATCGGCGACCGGCCCCTTGAACACCCACTCCGGCAGCGGCGCGCTGGACAAGGTCTTGCCTGCGGCAATGTCTTCATTGATCCAGTTGGCCACCTGCAACCAGCCCGCTTCCTGCCACAGCTCGAACGGGCCCTGCTTCATGCCAAAGCCCCAGCGCATGGCGTAGTCCACATCGCGCGCCGTCTCGGCAATAGTCGCCAGATGGAACGCCGCGTAGTGAAAGCTGTTGCGCATGATGGCCCAGAGAAACTGGCCTGGCTTGCCATCGGCCTCGCGCAACAGTCTCAGCCGCTCGCCGGCTGGCTTCCTGAGCATGCGGCCATAAACTTCATCAGCCTTCTCGCCGCCGGGCACGTACTCCTTGCTCTCCAGCTCAAAGCGCAGCACATCGCGGCCGACTTTTTTGTAGAAGCCGGCGCCGGCCTTCTGGCCCAGGTGGCCCATCTCGAGCAAAGCTTTCAGCACCGGCGGCGTGCCGAAGCTTGCGTAGAACGGGTCGGTCTCGGGGTTCAGGGTGTCCTGCAGCGTCTTGATCACGTGCGCCATGGTGTCCAGCCCGACCACGTCCGCCGTGCGGAAGGTGCCGGAGCTGGCGCGGCCGAGCTTCTTGCCGGTCAGGTCGTCCACCACGTCATAGGTCAGGCCGAAGTTGTCCACTTCCTTCATCGTTGCCAGCATGCCGGCAATGCCGATGCGGTTGGCGATGAAGTTGGGCGTGTCATGCGCGCGCACCACGCCCTTGCCCAGGCCACTGGTGACAAAAGTTTCCAGGTCGTCCAGGATCTTTGGCTCAGTGGTGGGCGTGTTGATCAACTCCACCAGGTACATGTAACGCGGCGGGTTGAAGAAGTGAATGCCGCAAAAACGCGGCTTGATCGCTTCTGGCAGCGCCTCGCTCAGCTTGGTAATCGACAGGCCCGAGGTGTTGGACGCAACAATGGCATGCGGCGCAATGAAGGGCGCGATCTTGTGATACAGGTCCAGCTTCCAGTCCATGCGCTCGGCAATCGCCTCGATGATGAGGTCGCACTCCTTGAGCAGCTCCATGTCCTCTTCGTAGTTGGCCTGCTGGATCAGTACGGCGTCTTCGGGGATGCCCAGCGGTGATGGCTTGAGTTTCTTCAAGCCATCAACCGCCTTCATCACGATGCCATTCTTCGGACCTTCCCTGGCCGGCAAATCAAACAGGATGACCGGCACCTTGACGTTGACAAGGTGCGCCGCAATCTGCGCGCCCATCACACCTGCGCCGAGCACGGCGACTTTTTTGACATTGAATCTGGACATGGTCATTGCGGCCCTCAAGCCAGCGCCTCTTCCGTGTCCATCAAGACCTTGCTGCCGCCGCGCGCCGTGCGCATCAGCGTCGCGGTTTCGGGCAACAGTTTGGCAAAGTAAAAGCGTGCGGTCTGCAGCTTGCCTTTGTAGAACGGGTCGGTATTGCCTGCGGCAATTTCGCGCAGCGCCACCTGCGCCATGCGGGCCCAGAAATAACCAAACACCAGGTGCCCGGCCACACGCAAATAGTCCACCGCCGCAGCGCCCACTTCGTCCGGATTCTGAAAGCCCTTGAAGCCGATCTCGGTGGTGAACTTGGTCATCTGCTCGCCCAGCATCGCCAGGGGGTTGATGAACTCGGCCATCTTCTCGTTCACGCCTTCTTCCGCGACGAGCTTGCCTATCAGCTTGCCAAATTTCTGCAGCGTGGCGCCGTTGTTGCCCAGCACCTTGCGGCCCAGCAGGTCGAGCGACTGGATGGTGTTGGTGCCCTCATAGATCATGTTGATGCGGTTGTCGCGCACCAGCTGCTCCATGCCCCATTCCTTGATGTAGCCATGACCGCCAAACACCTGCATGCAGGCATTGGTGGAAATGTGGCCGTTATCGGTAATGAACGCCTTGACGATGGGCGTGAGCAGCGCCACCAGTTCGGCCGAATCGGCACGCACCTTTTCGTCGGGGTGATAGAGCTCCTTGTCCAGCAGCAGCGTGCAGTAAATCGACAGGGCCCTGCCCCCTTCGGCATAGGCCTTGGCGGTGAGCAACATCTTGCGCACGTCGGGGTGCACGATGATGGGGACGGCCGCCTTGTCCTTGGCCTTGACGCCCGAGAGCGAGCGCATCTGGATGCGGACCTTGGCATAGGCCAGCGCATTCTGGAAGGCCACTTCGGTCAGGCCCAGGGACTGGTTGCCCACGCCCAGGCGCGCGGCATTCATCATCACGAACATGGCTGCCAGGCCCTTGTTGGGCTTGCCCACCATGGTGCCAATGGCGAGGTCCATCACGATCTGGCAGGTGGCGTTGCCGTGGATGCCCATCTTGTGCTCCAGGCCCCCGCAGTAGATCGGGTTGCGCGAGCCGATGCTGCCGTCCTTGTTGATGTTGAACTTGGGCACCGCAAACAGGCTGATGCCCTTGCTGCCCTGAGGCGCGTCCGGCAGGCGGGCGAGCACCAGGTGCACGATGTTCTCCGTCATGTCGTGCTCGCCGGCGCTGATGAAGATCTTGTTGCCGGTGAGGGCGTACGTGCCATCAGGCTGCGGTTCGGCTTTGGTGCGCAGCATACCCAAGTCAGTACCGCAATGCGGCTCCGTCAGGCACATGGTGCCGGTCCATTCGCCGCTGGTGAGCTTGGGCAGGTAGAGCTTTTTCTGCTCGTCGGTGCCGTGGGCGTGCAGCGCTTCATAGGCGCCGTGCGACAGGCCGGGGTACATGGTCCAGGCCTGGTTGGCGGAGTTGAGCATTTCATAAAAGCACTGGTTTACGACAAAGGGCAAGCCCTGGCCGCCAAACTCCGGGTCGCACGAGAGCGCGGGCCAGCCGCCTTCCACAAACTTGGCATAGGCCTCCTTGAAGCCCTTGGGCGGCTTGACCTCATGCGTGGTCCTGTCCAGCGTGCACCCCTCTTCGTCCCCGCTCATGTTGAGCGGGAAGGTCACCTCGGTGGCGAACTTGCCGCCTTCTTCCAGCACGGCGTTGATGGTCTCGGCGTCAATCTCGGCATGGCGCGGGCAGGGCCGCAGCTCGCCGGTGACGTCGAGCACCTCGTGCATGATGAATTGCATGTCGCGCAGGGGTGGGGTGTAGGTGGGCATGGAGTTACTCCTTCGATTTGGAAAGCTTGGGGGATTTGGGGGAGGCAGCTACGGTTGCGGTGGAGGCTGCGGTTGCAGCGGCAGGGTTGCCATAGCGCGCAAGAATGTTGTCAAAGCCGGCGTTGGCGCGCGCAATCGAGCCTGGCGTTTTGAGAAAGCGCGCCTCGTAGTGCAGCGCGAG
>JACMQX010000154.1 GCA_014376765.1 Ramlibacter sp.
TCGGAGGCCGCCTTGCGCCAAGCCGTGCTGGCCGCGCCAAGTCTCGGCTACTCCACCGGCCCTAGCGGCGTAGCCCTCATCAAGCTGTTTGAAAGCTGGGGCATTGCCGACGAAATCCGCAGCTGCCTCGTTCAGGCCAGGCCCGGCATTCCCGTTGCCACAATGGTGGCGCGCGGCGACGTGGCACTGGGCTTTCAGCAACTGAGCGAAATGCTGAATGTGGAGGGCATTGACGTGATCGGCCCGCTGCCGGATGCGGTTCAGATCACCACGACTTTTTCAGGCGGCGTTTGCAGCGCGTCGCAGCAGCCCAAGGCGGCGCGGGCGATGCTTGCTTTCATGGCATCGGCAGCAACGGCGGCCACCAAGCGCCGCCACGGCATGGAGCCCGCATAAAGTCTGCCCTTGCAAGGCGCGGCACCCACAACAAAGGAAGAGAAAAAATGAGCTTGATCATCGACGTACATGGCCACTACACCACCGCGCCCAAGGCGCTGGAAGACTGGCGCAACCGGCAGATCGCCGGCATCAAGGACCCGGCAATGATGCCGAAGGTGAGTGACCTCAAGATCAGCGACGACGACCTGCGCGAAACCATCGAGGCCAACCAGCTGGCCAAGATGCGTGAGCGCGGCAGCGACATCACCATCTTCTCGCCGCGCGCCAGCTTCATGGCCCACCATATTGGCGACTTCAATGTTTCGTCCACCTGGGCGGCCATCTGCAACGAGCTGTGCTTCCGCGTGAGCCAGCTTTTCCCTGACAACTTCACCCCTGCTGCGATGCTGCCGCAATCCCCCGGTGTTCATCCTTCGACCTGCATCCCCGAGCTGGAAAAATGCGTCAAGGAATACGGCAACGTCGGCATCAACCTGAACCCCGACCCGTCGGGCGGCCACTGGACGTCCCCGCCGCTGTCGGACCGGCAGTGGTACCCGATCTACGAAAAAATGGTGGAGTACGACATCCCCGCCATGATCCACGTCAGCACCAGCTGCAACCCGGCCTTTCACACCACCGGCTCGCACTACCTGAACGCTGACACGACAGCCTTCATGCAGTGCCTGACCTCCGATCTGTTCAAGGACTTTCCCACGCTCAAGTTCCTGATCCCGCACGGCGGCGGCGCGGTGCCCTACCACTGGGGGCGCTTCCGGGGCCTGGCGCAGGAGCTGAAGAAGCCGCTGCTCACCGAGCACCTGCTGAACAACATTTACTTCGACACCTGCGTCTACCACCAGCCCGGCATTGACCTGCTCAACACCGTGATCCCGGTGAAGAATGTGCTGTTTGCGTCGGAGATGATCGGCGCGGTGCGCGGCATTGACCCCGAGACCGGCCACTACTACGACGACACCAGGCGCTACATCGAAGCATCAAAAATCCTGAGCGCCGATGACAAGCACCAGATCTATGAAGGCAATGCGCGCCGTGTGTTCACGCGGCTGGATGCGGCGCTGAAGAAGAAAGGCAAATGAACATGGGCAATCTCGCCAACACCCTTGGCGTCGTCAAACGCAACATCACGCGTGCCGACGCAACTGCCGTCGACAAACTCGGCCGCTTCGGCGTGGCCACCGTGCACGAGGCCATGGGCCGCGTCGGGCTGATGCAGCGCTACATGCGGCCCATCTACCCGGGCGCTCTGGTGGCGGGCACCGCAGTGACGGTGCTGCTGCACCCCGGCGACAACTGGATGATGCACGTGGTGGCCGAGCAGATTCAACCGGGCGACATCGTGGTTGCCGCGTTGAGCGCCGAGAACTGCGATGGCTTTTTTGGCGACCTGCTGGCCACTTCGTTCATGGCGCGCGGCGCAAAGGCCCTGGTGATTGACGCGGGTGTGCGCGACGTGAAAGACCTCACCGCCATGGGCTTTCCGGTCTGGAGCAAAGGCATCAGCGCCAAAGGCACCATCAAGTCCACACTCGGTTCGGTCAACATCCCGGTGGTGTGCGCGGGTGCGAACGTCAACCCCGGTGACGTCATCGTGGCTGACGACGATGGCGTTGTCTGCGTGCCTGCCGGGTGGGCGCAAAAAGTCGCCGACGCGGCAGAAGCTCGCGAGGCGAATGAAGGCGAAAAGCGCGCCAAGCTCAAGGCCGGTGTGCTGGGGCTGGACATGTACAAGATGCGCGAGCCGCTCGAAAAAGCCGGTCTCAGGTACATCGACTGAAGCCAATGGAAGCCAATGGAAGCCAGCACCACGCCTTCTGTTCCCTCCCCCTCTGGGGGAGGGAGTAAAACCAGCATCAATGAGACATGACATGACCACTGAATTCATCAAAACCCCCGGCTGGCTCGACTGGTACAGCGGCCCCAGCAAACCCCGCTTCAAACTGCCCGCAGGCGCTGTCGACGCACACTGCCACGTTTTCGGCCCGGGCGACCAGTTCCCTTACGCGCCAGAGCGCAAGTACACGCCTTGCGATGCGTCCAAAAACCAGCTCTTTGCACTGCGCGATCACCTGGGCTTTGACAAGAACGTCATCGTGCAGGCCACCTGCCACGGCTCGGACAACCGCGCTCTGGTGGATGCGCTCAAGCACTCCAGCAACAAGGCGCGGGGCGTGGCCACCGTCAACCGCAACGTGACCGATGCCGAGCTGAAGGAAATGCACGAGGCCGGCGTGCGCGGCACGCGCTTCAACTTTGTCCGGCGGCTGGCTGACTTCACGCCCCCCGAGGTGTTGATGGAAATCGCCACCCGCATCGCGCCGATGGGATGGCATGTGGTGATTTACTTCGAGGCGCAGGACCTGCCCGGCCTCTATGACTTTTTCACCAGGCTGCCGACGACGGTGGTGGTGGACCACATGGGCCGCCCCGATGTGACCAAGCCCGTCACCGGTCCTGAGTTCGGCCTGTTCCTGAAGATGATGGCCGAGCACCCCAACATCTGGTCCAAGGTGAGTTGCCCCGAACGGCTGAGCGTCTCGGGCCCGCCCGCGCTGAATGGCCAGATGCATGCCTACCAGGACGTGGTGCCGTTCGCCAGGCACCTGGTAGAGACCTTCCCCGAGCGTGTGCTCTGGGGCACCGACTGGCCGCACCCCAACCTCAAGGACCACATGCCCGATGATGGCCTGCTGGTCGACTACATCCCGCAGATCGCACCCACGGCCGAGCTGCAGCACAAGCTGCTGGTGGACAACCCCACGCGGCTGTATTGGTCGTAAAGCAACACTGGAGCTGAACTTATGTCTCTCGACAAACCCTACCTCGACGTGCCCGGCACGACCATCTTTGACGCGGAGCAGTCGCGCCTGGGCTACCACCTCAACCAGTTTTGCATGTCGCTCATGAAGGCAGACAACCGCGAGCGCTTCAAGGCCAACGAGCGGGCCTATCTTGATGAATGGCCGATGACCGAAGAGCAAAAGCAGGGTGTTCTGACGCGCGACCTGAACCGCTGCATCAAGGCCGGCGGCAACATCTACTTCCTGGCCAAGATCGGTGCGACCGACGGCAAGAGCTTCCAGCAGATGGCCGGCAGCATGACCGGCATGACCGAAGAGGCCTATCGCAACATGATGATTGCCGGCGGCCGCTCGGTGGAGGGCAATCGCTATACCCATGAGCAGGCGCAAAGCCTGCCCGCCGCATCGGCACAGGCCGCTTCTAACCTGCCGGGGAGCAACACCTGATGGCCCGCATTACCGCCAGCATCTTCACCTCGCACGTCCCCGCCATTGGCGCGGCGCTTGACATGGGCAAGACGGCAGAGCCCTACTGGGCGCCGGTCTTCAAGGGCTATGAATTCTCCAAGCAGTGGATGAAGGACAACAAGCCCGACGTCGTGATCCTGGTCTTCAACGACCATGCCACCGCCTTCAGCCTGGAGATGATCCCCACCTTTGCGATTGCCTGCGCCGAGCAGTACATGCCGGCCGACGAAGGCTGGGGCCCGCGCCCTGTGCCTGTGGTGCACGGCCATGCCAAGCTGGCCTCGCACATTGCGCAGTCGGTGATCCAGCAGGACTTTGACCTCACCATCGTCAACAAGATGGATGTGGACCACGGCCTCACGGTGCCGCTCAGTTTGATGTGCGGCCAGCCTGAAGCATGGCCCGTGCCGGTGATCCCGTTTGCCGTCAACGTGGTGCAGTACCCCGTGCCGTCCGGCCAGCGCTGCCTGAACCTGGGCAAGGCCATCCGCAAGGCCGTCGAGTCTTACGACGATGACCTGAATGTGCACATCTGGGGCACAGGCGGCATGAGCCACCAGCTGCAGGGCCCGCGCGCCGGCCTCATCAACAAGGACTTTGACAACGCCTTTCTGGACCGCATGATTGCAGACCCGGAAGGGCAGGCCGCCGTCCCCCACATCCACTACGTGCGCGAGGCTGGGAGCGAAGGTGTCGAGCTGGTGATGTGGCTGGTGGCGCGCGGCGCGATGTCGGATTTGGCCGGTGGTCCTGCGCCCAGGGTGGTGCACCGCTTCTACCATGTCCCTGCGTCAAACACCGCCGTGGGCCACCTGATTCTTGAGGAAACAAAATGACGATCAAGGTAGCTCTCGCTGGCGCAGGCGCGTTCGGCATCAAACACATTGAAGGCATCAAGAACATTGATGGCGTGGAAGTGGTGTCGCTCATCAGCCGTGATCTGGACAAGACGAAAGAAGTCGCCGCCAGGTACGGCATCGGCCACGTCACCACCAACCTGGCCGACAGCCTGGCCATGAAGGAAGTGGACGCCGTCATTCTCTGCACGCCCACCCAGATGCATGCCGCGCAGGCGATGGCCTGCATGAAGGCTGGCAAGCATGTCCAGGTCGAGATCCCGCTGGCAGACAGCCTGAAGGACGCGCAGGCCGTGGTGGCCATGCAAAAGGAAACCGGGCTGGTCGCGATGTGCGGTCACACGCGCCGCTTCAACCCCAGCCACCAGTACGTGCACAAGAAAATCGCGGCGGGTGAGTTCAAGATCCAGCAGCTGGATGTGCAGACCTATTTCTTTCGCCGCACCAACATGAATGCGCTGGGTCAGGCGCGCAGCTGGACCGACCACTTGCTGTGGCACCACGCGGCGCACACGGTGGACCTGTTTGCCTATCAGTGCGGCAGCCCCATCGTCAAAGCCAATGCGGTGCAGGGCCCGATCCATCCCACGCTGGGCATTGCGATGGACATGAGCATCCAGCTGAAGGCCGCCAACGGCGCGATCTGCACGCTGAGCCTGAGCTTCAACAACGACGGCCCGCTGGGCACTTTCTTCCGCTACATCGGCGACACGGCCACCTACCTGGCGCGCTATGACGACCTGTTCACCGGCAAGGAAGAAAAAATCGACGTGAGCCAGGTGGATGTGAGCATGAACGGCATCGAGCTGCAGGACCGCGAGTTCTTCGCCGCGATCAAGGAAGGCCGTGAGCCCAACAGCAGTGTGGCCAAAGTGCTGCCTTGCTATGAGGTGCTGCACGAGCTGGAACAACAGCTGGCCTGATACGGAAAAAAGATGCAAACAAGAAACCTGGGCCCCTTCACCGTCTCGGCCATCAGCCTGGGCTGCATGAACCTCAGCCACGCCTACGGCACCCCACCATCTGAAGAAGACGGCGAACGCGTGCTGCTCAGCGCGCTGGATGCAGGCGTCACGATGTTCGACACCGCAGCGCTTTACGGCTTCGGCAAAAATGAAAAACTTGTCGGCAAAGTGCTCTCCAGGCACCGCAGCCGTTTCACATTGGCCAGCAAGGGCGGCATGGCCGGCGTGCAGTTTGACGACGGCATAAAGCGCGTGATCGACGGCCGCCCCGAGGCGATCCGCAAGAACTGCGAAGACAGCCTGCGCAACCTGCGCACGGACGCGATCGACCTGTACTACCTGCACCGCTGGGACAAAAAAGTACCGATAGAAGACAGCGTTGGCGCGATGAGCGACCTGGTGCGCGCAGGCAAGGTGCGCACGCTCGGCCTGAGCGAAGTGTCGGCCGACACCTTGCGCAAGGCACATGCGGTGCACCCCATCACTGCCGTGCAGACCGAATATTCGCTGTGGACGCGCAACCCCGAAATCGCGGTGCTCGATGCATGCAGGGAACTGGGCGCGGCGTTTGTCGCCTTCAGCCCGCTGGCGCGCGGCTTTTTGAGCGGCGCTGTGACGGACGCAGCGGCTATTGAAGCCAAGGACATTCGCAAGACCATGCCCCGCTTTGCGCCCGAGGCCCTCGCCGCGAACCTCAAGCTGCTGCCGACTTACAACCAGCTCGCGCAGGAAGTTGGCTGCACCCCATCGCAACTGGCGCTTGCGTGGCTGCTGCACAAGGCGCCGCACATCATCCCGATCCCCGGTACCACGACGCTGCCGCATCTGATGGACGACCTGGGTGCCGCTGCGGTCAAGTTGTCGCCCGAGGTGATGGAGCGGCTTGAGGCGTTGATCAATCAGCGCACCGTGACGGGGGACCGCTATACGGCGCAGGCGAATAGTGAAGTTGATACTGAGCGGTTTTAACGCCCTGTATCAATAGCAGCGCCTGCGGCGCTGCGAGTTGGTTGCCGCGCTGTTCGCGCTGTTCGTGCGGTTTGCTGGCCGCTGCACCTGATTTCTGCCTCGCAGGACGGCGGCAGCGGGTGCCTGCCTTCGTTCGTGTCCCCCGCGCTGCGCGCTCCTCCTTTACCTCACTGCGGCACGCACCCGCCACCGTCATCCCGCTTCTCGTGTTTCACGCGGAGGAAATAACTTCGATGGCGCTACGGGCAGAGCTTTGGGGTCGGATCAAAATTCAGGACAGTAATTCAGTCGGAGCAGGTAGCCCATCGCCGAAATTTTGCTCCGACCCCAATGCGGTCGGGGTAAAAAACGTTTTGCGCTGGCGGCTGAAAGGCTCTTGGTCTCACCGCATTGGGGTCAGAGCGAAATTTCGTTCACCACCGCGCGCTTCGAAGACATCACTGTCCTGAATTTCGATCCGACCCCAAAGCTCCGCCCCGCGCCTCGGAGGTTGTCTTCGCCCCCGCCTTCCTGCGGGGCAGAAACCATATGAAGTGGCCAGCACACCGCGCGCCAGCGCGGCTACCTGCTCTCAGCGCCGCAGGCACTGCTAGCAAAGAGCAGCGGTGTACCAAAGCCCGCAGAGGGAGCAACTCACCGTTTGCAAAGCAGCGGAATACTCGCCAAAAACGCCGTCACATGCATCTCGACGACGACGTCAACCGGTACCGAAGTCGTGTCCTTGTAGACATGCCGGCGGATGCCCAGGTGGGAGATGTTGCCGTGCAACACCCAGCCCAGTTCCTGCATCAGCGCGGGCACCTCGGGTGGCTTGACGCCCGCTTCAAATGCGGCTTCCTCGGTGATGATCTGCAGCAGGTTGCGCACCACATCGGCGATGTAAGTCGGCGCAATTTCCACTTCAGCCAGTGACGAGTAA
>JACMQX010000155.1 GCA_014376765.1 Ramlibacter sp.
GTCCACTGCTCGACCGGGTCGCGGTCCACCATCGGGTATTCCAGAATCTCGGAGGCGCCCGAAATCAGCGCGGGCACGTCCAGCCAGTCAAAGCGCCAGTCCTTGAAGATGTCCAGGAAATCGCTGGCGTTGCCCATCCGGTTCCAGTCGTTCATGCTGGCGTTGTCGCGCTGGATCTCTGCCACCCAGTTGATCAGCTGGTTGCCGTTGCCGTCCACGTTGTCCTTGATGGGGTAGATCACCATCTTGCCGGTGTCGATCGAGCCGATGCGCATGTAGCTCTTGCCGGTCAGGATGGGTTTGTGCACCGTCACGCCGCGCCAGGTGTTGATGCCGGCGAAGGCCACCTTCTCATCGGGGTAGAACTGCCGGCGCACTGAGGAATTGACGCCGTCGCAAGCCACCACCACGTCAGCCAGTACGGACGCCAGCGCCGTGCCGTTGGAGCTGCGGGTGAAGTGCACCGTCGCCCCCGCCTCGCCTTGGTCCACGCGCACGCAGCGGTGGTTCACATGGATGCGGTCCGCACCCAGCCGTTCAACAGCCGCGTCATACAGGATGCGATGCAACCGGCCGCGGTTGATGCCGATCTCGGGCAGCGCGTGGCCGGCGTGTCGGCCACGCGGCTCGCTATAGATGTACTGGCCCCAGCGATTGAAAAACACGCTCTCCAGGTTCTCGATGCCTGCGGCCTCCAGCGGCGCCTGCACGCCCAGGGCAGCCAGCTCGCGCATGGCGTGTGGCAGCAGCGTGATACCCACGCCCAGTTCCTTGACCTCGGGCACGGTCTCGTACACGTCGCAGGTCATGCCCAGCTTGTGCAGTGCCAGCGCCAGGCTCAGGCCGCCAATGCCGCCGCCGATGATGGCAATGCGCTTGCCCGTTTGGGTGGTTGACGTGGCCATCATTCCGCCGTGATGTTCTGGGACTTCACCAGCGTCGCCCAGCGCACCGCGTCACGGGCGACCAGGCTCTGGAATTCTTCCGGCGTACTCGTGGCCGGGTGCATGCCCTGGGTCTGGAAGGCGCGCTTGACGTCGTCGCTGGCCAGAATTTCCTTGAGCTCGCGGTTCAGGCGCGCCACATCGGCAGCTTGCGTGCCGGGCGGCGCAAAAACGCCGTACCACATGTCCACATTCACTTTGCCGGCTTTGGCTTCGGCCAGCGTGGGAACGTCAGGCAGCAGGGGATGGCGCTTTTCGCTGCCAATGCCCAAGGCGACGAGCCTGCCGCCCTTGATCTGCTGCAGGGCTACATGAATCGGCAAAAACGCAGCGTCAACCTGGCCGCCCAGCAGGTCGCTTACCGCGGGCGCGGTGCCGCGGTACGGAATGTGGGTCAGGAACACACCGTTGGTGGACTTGAACAGCTCCATCGCCAGATGGTGAGGCGTGCCGACGCCGGGCGATGCGTAGTTGATTCGGCCCGGGTTCTTTTTGCCAGAAGCGATCAGATCGGCCGCTGACTTGATGCCGCTTTGCGTGCTGGCCACCAAAATGAGCTGGCCCCAACTCGTGAGCGATACCGGCACCAGGTCCTTGACCGGGTCAAACGGCAGCTTGGGGTAGAGGCTCGCGTTCATGACCAGCGTGTTGACGCTCACCAGCAGCGTCGTGCCGTTGGGCGCAGCCCGCACCACAGCCTCGGTACCGATGTTGCCGGACGCGCCGGGCCGGTTGTCCACCACCACCGGGCGGCCCAGCCGCTCGGCAAGCCTGGGGCCCACGGTACGGGCGATCAGGTCAATGCCCGTGCCAGGCGTGAACGGCACGATCAGGCGCAGCGGCGCCTGGGCAGAGGGCGTTTGCGCCAAGGCGCAGGAGGCTGTCCAGGCGAAAGCCAGCAGGCTGACTGCCGAGGCTGCGCGCCGGAGGATGCGGGAAGCGTTCATAAGGGGTCTCCGCCAAAAGATAGTTTGCATGCCAACTATTATGACCCTATGCTTCAGCGGCACAGTTCCGAATTCCCCTAGTTTGAAAGTTTGCCCACGTGCCAATCCAGAGTCTTGCCAGGCTGTATACCCGGCCCGGTTTCCTGCTACGCCGCGCGCACCAGATTTCAGCCGCCGTGTTTGAAGACGAATGCCGCATCGTGGGGCTGACACCGGCCCAGTTTGGCGTGCTCACCGTTTTGCGGGCCAACCCTGGCGTAGACCAATCCAGCCTGGCGCGTGCGCTGGGCTTTGACAAGGTCACGGTGTTGCGCGTGCTGCGCGGGCTGGAGGGGCGCGGCCTGGTGGAGCGCTCGCCCTCGCCATTCAGCCGGCGCAACCTGTCGATTGCGCTGTCACCCGCCGGGGTCGATCTGCTGGAGCTGGCGCAGAAACCTGCCGAGACTGCCTACCGGCGGCTGATGGGGCCGCTCACAGCCGAGCAGCAAACACAGCTGCTGGACTTGCTGCAGATTCTGGCAACCGGGCTGGAAGGCAGCGCGCGGGCGGCTTTTGTTCCGCCTGAGGTGCCCCATCCGGCTTGAGGATTTCAACCGTTTCGCGCGGTGATGCCCCACTTGGCCAGTGCCGCATCGTCGCTGACTCGCGCATCAACCCAGCGCGCGCCTTCTGGCGTTTCTTCTTTCTTCCAGAACGGCGCCTGGGTCTTGAGGTAGTCCATCAGGAACTCGCAGGCGCGAAAGCTCTCACCGCGGTGCGCTGAGGTCACCGCCACCAAAACGATCTGATCCAGCGGTTTGAGCAGACCCACCCGGTGAATGACGCGCGCTGCATGAATGGCAAAGCGCTGATGGGCTTCATCGATCATGGCTTCGATGGCCTTCTCGGTCATGCCCGGGTAATGCTCCAGTTCCATGGCACTGACCTCACTTCCGTCGTTGCGGTCACGCACGGTGCCAATGAAGCTGCAGACTGCGCCGACCCGGCTGTCGCCGGCGCGCAATGCGTCCACCTCGGCGGCGAGATTGAAGTCTTCCGTCTGGATGGAGACGCGCGCGCTCAAGGTATCAGCCCCCCGTGACTGGTGGAAAGAAAGCAACTTCAGCGTCGTCGGACAGCAGGGACGACTCATCGCTCATCACCTGCTGCAACGCGACCCGCACCGCCTTGCCGGGCGCGAGCGCCTCGGCGTAAGCGCCACCACGCGCGATCAGTTCGCGGCGCAATGTCGCAAGATCGGGCGAATCAGTTTGAACCGTCTCGCCCGGCTGGCCGATGGCTTCACGGATCGACGCGAAATACTTGATGCGGACTTTCATGCGAGCAAGCCCGCGAAGGAAATGAATTGCACGGTATCACCTGGCGCAACGGTCTGGCCCGCGGGGTTGTCGACAATGCCGTCGCCCCACACCGCAGAAGTCAGTACGCCAGAGCTCTGGTTGGGAAAAAGATCGAGCCCGCCTTGCGCGTTGCGGCGCACCCGCAGGAACTCGCGGCGCTTGTCCGCGCGCGGCCAGGAAAAGTGGGCTGTCATGGGCACGGGCGCCTCCTGCCACTGCGTCGCCCCTTGCAGCCTGAGCAGGAAGGGGCGCACGAGAACCAGGAAGGTGATGAAGCTGGAGACCGGGTTGCCAGGCAGCCCGATGAAGTGGCAGATACCGTGCGCCGTGCCGGGGATGCTGCCGTAGGCAAACGGCTTGCCAGGCTTGATGGCGATCTGCCAGAGGCTCAGCTCGCCCAGCGACTGGACAGCAGGCTTCACATGGTCTTCTTCGCCCACCGAGACGCCGCCGCTGGTGAGGATCAGGTCGTGGCTGACAGCGGCATTGCGCAGCGCCTGCACAGTCGCCTCACGCTGGTCAGGCACGATGCCCATGTCGGTGACCTCGCAGCCCAGGCGCTGCAGCAGGGCCCGCAGGAAGAAGCGGTTGGAGTTGTAGATGGCACCGGCCGGCATGTCGGCTGGTGCGACCTGTCCGGGCATGACCAGCTCGTCGCCGGTGGAGAAGAGGGCGACTCGCGGCCTGGCTGCAACCTTCAGTTCGTGCAGGCCGATGCTTGCTGCCAGACCCAAAGACGCTGGCGTCAGGCGCGCCCCGCTCTGCAGGACGACGGCGCCGCGCGTCACGTCTTCGCCCGATCGGCGAATCCATTGGCCGGGCTGGGGCACGATGTTGACGCGCACCGCGCCAGCAGGCTGTTGCAGGGCTTCGCAGTCTTCCTGCATGACGATGGCGTCGGCCCCCGGCGGAACCGGCGCGCCGGTGAAGATGCGCGCTGCAGTGCCCGCCCCTACCGCTGCGCCCGATGTTCCGGCTGGAATCCGCTGCGTGACTTGAAGCACGGCGCCCGCTTCTGCGACATCAGCGCTGCGCACGGCGTAGCCGTCCATCGAGCTGTTGTCCTGCGGAGGCACTTGCAGGGCAGAAACCAGATCCTGAGCCAGCACGCGCCCATCTGCATCAAAGGTCGAGAGGGTTTCTGTCTGCGGCAAAGGCGCGGCATGCGAGAGCAGCTCGGCCAGGGCGTCATCCAGCGACTTCAAGGGCTGGCGGGGTGCGTTCATTGGTACAACTCGGCCCGGTATTCAAAACGTTCGTGATTGTCAGCCAACCAGGCCGCCAGTGCGCCTGCATCATTGAGGTCCAGCACCGGGCGCAGGGTGGCGTGCGGCAGCTCGGCGGGAGAGTCGGTGGCGATGGCGACGATGAAGTCGTCGTCCATGTAGCGCACCGGCTGGCCAGAGGCCGCGCGCCATACTTCCATCTTCAGCAGGTCGCTGTTTTTGAAGCCCTCGACCAGCACCCAGTCGACGCCGTCATACAGCTCGGCAATCAACTGGTGCACAGAGGGTTCGTGCGCCTGTTCGTACTCGCGCATCAGCGCCAGCCGTTTGTTTGAAGCCACCACCACCTCAAAGGCACCCGCCTCGCGGTGCCGGAAGGTGTCCTTGCCCGCGTGGTCTATGTTGAAGCTGTGGTGCGCATGCTTGATCACCGACACGCGCTGGCCACGGGCCTTGAGTGCCGGGATCAGGCGCTCCACCAAAGTTGTCTTGCCCGAGCCGGAGTAGCCTGCAAAGCCGATGACCTTCATCATGCGCAGTTCCCGGCAATGAACGCCTTGACGACGGACGCGTCAGCTGCAATAAGTTTGACGCGGCGCGGCAGGGCTTCCATGCCGGCAAATTTGGCGGGCCGCTCGGGCTCGCGACCCAGCGCTTCAACAATCGTGGCGGCAAACTTGATCGGTAAGGCCGTCTCCAGCACGATCATGGGCACACCGGGCTGCAGGTACTCACGCGCGACCTTAAGGCCGTCGGCAGTGTGCGTGTCCACCATCAGGCCAAAGCGTGACCAGGTGTCGCGGATGGTGGCGAGGCGGTCTGCGTGGCTGCTCTTGCCGCTGACGAAACCGTACTTCGTTCTGGCAGCTTGGAAAGCAGCGTCGCCGCTCAGGTCAAAGCGCGCTGTGGCCTTGAGCTGGTCGTCAAACAGCGACTTGACGCGCTCTCCATCACGGCCCAGCAGGTCAAACACAAAGCGCTCGAAGTTGGAGGCCTTGGAGATGTCCATCGACGGACTGGAGGTCTCGTGCGTGTCGGCGCTCGCGCGCACGCGGTACACGCCGGTGCGGAAAAACTCGTCGAGCACGTCGTTCTCGTTGGTGGCCAGCACCAGTTGCTCGATGGGCAAGCCCATCATCCGCGCGACATGGCCGGCGCAGATGTTGCCGAAGTTGCCCGAAGGGACGGCGAAACTGACCTTTTCAGCGCCAGACTGGAAATACCCGGCAAAGTAATAAACCACCTGGGCCAGCAGCCGCGCCCAGTTGATCGAGTTGACCGTACCAATGCGGTACTGGCGCTTGAACGCCAGGTCGTTTGAGACGGCCTTGACGATGTCCTGGCAGTCGTCGAACACGCCGTCGACCACCAGATTGTGGATGTTCTCGTCCATCAGGCTGAACATCTGGGCCTGCTGGAACGGGCTCATGCGGCCGTTGGGGCTGAGCATGAAGACGCGCATGCCGTGCTTGCCCTTCATCGCGTATTCAGCAGCGCTGCCGGTGTCGCCGGAGGTGGCGCCCAGGATGTTCAGTTCTTCACCCCGCCGGCCCAGTTCATACTCGAACAGGTTGCCCAGCAGTTGCATTGCCATGTCCTTGAAGGCCAGCGTCGGACCGTTGGACAAAGCTTCAAGGTGCATCCCGGCCTCAAGGGTTTTCAGGGGCACGATGGCTTCGGTGCCGAACACGTCCCGGGTGTAGGTCTTGCGGCACAGGGCCTTGAGGTCGGCCGGTGGAATGTCGTCGATGTACAGCGAGAGGATTTCAAACGCGAGATCGGCATACGGCAGGCCGCGCCATGTGGCGAGCGTGGCGGCGTCAACCTGCGGGTAGTGTTCGGGCAGATAGAGGCCGCCGTCGGGCGCCAGGCCTTCAAGCAGGATTTCGCAGAATTGCTTGCGGTCCGTGTGGCCGCGCGTGCTGATGTATTTCATGGCGGGGAGCTGCGTGTCACGCCAGCTCTTCCTTGCGGATGCGGGTGATGGGCGCGACCACCGTGGGCAGCGCCTGCATCTGCGCCAGGGCCGAGTTCATGGTGCCTTCACGCGTGTCGTGGGTGAGGATGATGAGGTCGGTCTGATGGGTCTCTGCGCCGCCGACATCATCCGCCTCGCGCTGAAGCACGGCGTCGATGCTGATGCCGCTGCTGGCCAGAATGCCCGTCACCTTGGCCAGCACGCCGGCTTCGTCGGCCACGCGCATGCGCAGGTAGTAGGAGGTCACGACCTCGTCCATCGGCAGGATGGGCGCATCGCTCATTGAATCAGGCTGGAAAGCGAGGTGCGGCACGCGCTGCGCCGCATCGGCCGTGTGCAGGCGGGTGATGTCGACCAGATCGGCAATCACCGCGCTGGCCGTGGGCTCGCTGCCTGCGCCCTTGCCGTAGTAGAGCGTCGTGCCCACGGCGTCGCCCTGCACCATGACAGCGTTCATCGCGCCCTCGACATTGGCGATCAGGCGCTTGGCCGGCACCAGGCTGGGGTGCACGCGCAACTCGACGCCCTTCGCGGTTTTCTTGGTGATGCCCAGCAGCTTTATACGGTAGCCCAGCTGCTCGGCATAGCGGATGTCCTGCGCACCCAGTTTGGTGATGCCTTCAATATAGGCCTTGTCAAACTGAACCGGAATGCCAAAGGCAATCGCCGACATGATGGTCGCCTTGTGCGCCGCGTCCACACCTTCGATGTCAAAGGTCGGGTCGGCTTCGGCATAGCCAAGGCGCTGCGCATCTTTCAGCGCCACGGCAAAATCCAGGCCCTTGTCGCGCATCTCGGACAGGATGAAGTTGGTCGTGCCGTTGATGATGCCGGCGATCCACTGAATGCGGTTGGCCGTAAGGCCCTCGCGCAGCGCCTTGATGATGGGGATGCCACCGGCCACTGCTGCCTCAAACGCCACCATCACGCCCTTGCGGTGGGCGGCCTCGAATATCTCGGTGCCGTGGACCGCAAGCAAGGCCTTGTTGGCGGTGACCACATGCTTGCCGGCGGCAATGGCCTCCATGACGAGCGCCTTGGCAATGCCGTAGCCGCCTATCAGTTCAATGACGATATCGATGTCCGGGTTGGCGATAACGGCGCGAGCATCGTTCACCACCTTCACGCCCGGGCCGACGATGCCTTGCGCGCGGGCGGTGTCCAGGTCAGCCACCATGGTGACTTCGATGTCGCGCCCGGCGCGGCGCGTGATTTCTTCGCGGTTGCGCTGCAATACATTGAACACGCCGCTGCCGACGGTGCCTATGCCCAGAAGGCCTACTTGGATGGATTTCATGACTGCTTGTTTTGTGATGTCTTGATTTGCTGTTCACCGCGCGCCCGGGCGCGGCGACATGTCAGTTGGTACCGTGGCGCCTGCGGTACTGCTCGAGGAATTTGGCGATGCGGTTGATGGCCTCGCGCAGGTCGTCTTCATGCGGCAGGAACACGATGCGGAAATGGTCCGGCGCGGCCCAGTTAAAGCCCGTGCCCTGGACGAGCATGACGCGCGTCTCCTGAAGCACCTCCAGGAAGAATTGGCGGTCGTCCTTGATCGGGTACACCACCGGGTCCAGCCGGGGGAACATATAGAGTGCCGCAGATGGCTTGTCACAACTCACGCCCGGAATGGCGGTGATAAGTTCATAAGCGAGGTCCCGCTGGCGGCGCAGGCGCCCGCCCGGGGCGATCAGCTCATTGATGCTCTGGTAGCCGCCCAGCGCCGTCTGGATCGCCCATTGCCCCGGCACGTTGGCGCACAGACGCATGTTGGTGAGCATGTTCAGGCCTTCGATGTAGTCGGCCGCAGGTTTTTTGTCGCCCGACACGATCATCCAGCCTGCGCGATAGCCGCAGGAACGATAGCTCTTGGACAGCGAGTTGAAGGTGAGCGTGAGCACGTCTTGCGAAAGGCTGCCTATGGCGGTGTGCTTGACGCCGTCATATAAAACCTTGTCATAGACCTCGTCCGCAAGGATCACAAGACCATGCTCACGCGCGATCTCGACAATCTCACCAAGCAAGGCGTCTGAGTACAGAGCGCCGGTCGGGTTGTTCGGGTTGATGACGACGATCCCCTTGGTGCGTGGCGTGATCTTGGAGCGAAGGTCCTCCAGATCAGGCATCCAGCCGTTGGCCTCATCGCACAAGTAATGTACGGGCGTCCCCCCCGAGAGGCTCGCAGCGGCCGTCCAGAGCGGGTAGTCGGGCGCGGGCATGAGCAGTTCATCGCCATCGTCACACAAGGCGTTGGTCGCCATGACGATGAGCTCGCTCGCCCCATTGCCAAGGTAGATGTCGTCCAGGGTCACACCCTTGATGCCCTGCTGCTGCGAGTAATGCATCACCGCCTTGCGAGCAGCGAAGATGCCTTTGCTGTCCGAGTAACCGGCCGACGTGGGCAGGTTGCGGATCATGTCCTGCTGGATCTCCTCGGGCGCATCAAAACCGAACGGCGCCATGTTGCCAATGTTCAGACGGATGATCTTGTGGCCGTCTTCCTCCATCTGGCGGGCGGCGTCCATGATTGGTCCGCGAATGTCGTAGCAGACGTTGGCAAGCTTGGCGGATTTGGATATGGATTTCAATGTCCCTCCGGGGGCGGTTTTGAGAGAGGCGAAGCCTATAATTTGACCACACTTCCGCACTGCTTTAGTGCGGTGCAGCAACGGTCGTCCAAGGGAGTCGGGCATCATGAAACTACAACCAGACAAATCGGACGTTCAAACCATCAACGGCCACGGGCCAGGCTGGGTGGCTGTCAATGGCGAAAAAATCACCTCCAGCGTGATCATTGGCTCCAGGGGAGAGCGGATTAACTGGCCCTGCAAGCGCTTTGAGGACCTGACGCCCGCTCACTTCGAGCAACTGGCCACGCTGGGGGCCGAACTGGTGATCTTTGGTAGCGGCTCGAGAATCCGCTTTCCGCACCCCAGCTGGCTGCAACACCTGATGGCCCGCCGCACAGGGCTTGAAACCATGGACACACCGGCCGCCTGCCGCACCTACAACATTCTGGCGGGCGAAGGCCGCCACGTGATTGCAGCACTCCTTCTTGAGCAAGCTGGCTGAGAGCCGCTTATTTCAGGTTAAAATCTCGCGTTGTAGCGGGAAGCTTCGTCCCGGAGTAGCAACCAGCAAAACCTGTCACACGAGATACAAATTCCATGGCGATCGTTGTCAACAAACCCATCCCCGAATTTGAAGCAAACGCCACTGGCGGCATCAAAGTTTCCAATACAACCCACCTCGGCAAGGTCGTTGTGCTGTACTTCTACCCGAAGGACAACACCCCGGGTTGCACCACGGAGGCCATGCAGTTTCGCGACAAGTACAAGGATTTTGTGAAGGCCGGTGCGACCGTTTTCGGCGTGTCGCGCGACAACATGAAGTCGCATGATGAGTTCAAAACCAAGCTCGAGCTGCCCTTTGAACTGATCGCCGACACGGAAGAAAAGATGTGCCACATGTTTGGCGTGGTCAAGAACAAAATCATGTACGGCAAGAAGGTCAAGGGCATCGAGCGCAGTACTTTCCTGATCGGCGCTGACGGCGTGCTCAAGAACGAATGGCGCGGCCTGAAAGTGCTCGGTCACGTTGACGACGTGCTCAAGGCCGTGAAGACGTTGAAGAAGGCGGCCTGAGCTTCACGGCCCGGGCTCTGCAGCAAGAGCTGTAACACCTCGAAATAATTCAGGCTGATTCCCCTGATGTTCAGTCTCCACAAAGGGCTTGAAACTCATCCGGCTCATGCATAATGAATTCATGCCGTTGGAACATGCAACCGCGCCCCCCACGAAAGCCGCCCTGGCCTCCAGGCGGCTTTTTCGCTTTTTAAACCTGTTTTCTCAAGCTGTCCTTCCCTCAACTTCCAAGAGCCCCACACCACATGCCACTGCCTCCCGCCCCCTCCAAGCGCGCCGCCCTGCTCTCGCCGCAAGCTTACGAAGCTCCGGCCCGCACACCTTCACGGGCATCGCGAAAATCCGAGGCTCAGGCAAGCGACAGGAGTCCCCTGCCCGAAAGGCCGCAGGCCGACGACCTGTTTGATCCGCGCGCGGGGGGCAGCAGCAACACTCAAGCCCTTGCAGAAGAAGCCGCGCCGGTGGCTTTTGCGCCTCGGGAAACCGAGGCGACGCGCCCTGAATCGACACGCGCAGGTGGTGCGTCCAGCAATGCCTCTGGTGGCCGCAGGCGTGCCGAAGCGCCATCACCTGCACCACGGCCGAAGAAAGCCAAGTCCACAGGCCCCGCCAAGCTGTTCGTGCTGGACACCAATGTGCTGTTGCACGACCCGATGTGTCTGTTCCGCTTTGAAGAACACGACATCTTCCTGCCGATGATCGTCCTGGAAGAGCTGGACGGCCACAAGAAAGGCATGACCGAAGTAGCCCGTAACGGCCGCCAAACCAGCCGCACGCTGGACGCATTGGCCGGGGCCGCAGGCGCAGACATCGCGCTGGGTCTCAAGCTGGACACCACGGGACACCGGGAAGCGAAAGGCAGTCTGTTCTTTCAGACCCAGCAACTGGACTACGCCCTGCCCTCCAGCCTGCCGCAGGGCAAGGCCGACAACCAGATCCTGGGCGTCGTCGAGGCGCTGCGCGTGCAGCATGCGCCGCGCGAAGTGGTGTTGGTGTCCAAGGACATCAACATGCGGGTCAAGGCCCGGGCACTGGGCCTGGCCACCGACGACTACCAAAACGACAAGACACTGGAAGACGGCGACCTGCTGTACTCCGGTTCTCTGGCCCTGCCGCCGGACTTCTGGGCCAAGCATGGCAAAACGGTAGAGAGCTGGCAGAGTGGCAGCAACACTTTCTACCGTATCAGCGGCCCGGTGGTGCCCAGCCTGATGATCAACCAGTTTGTTTACTTTGAAGCGCCGGGCGAGCCATCGCTTTACGCGCGGGTCACTGAAATTCGCGCCAAGACGGCGGTGCTCAAGACGCTCAAGGACTACGGCCACCTGAAAAATTCTGTGTGGGGCGTGACCACGCGCAACCGGGAGCAGAATTTCGCGATGAACCTGCTTATGGATCCGGACGTGGACTTCGTGACACTCGCTGGCACTGCGGGCACCGGCAAGACCCTGATGGCGCTGGCGTCCGGCCTCACGCAGGTGCTGGACGATCGCCGCTATACCGAGATCATCATGACCCGCGCGACTGTCAGCGTGGGCGAAGACATCGGCTTCCTGCCTGGCACAGAAGAGGAAAAGATGGGCCCGTGGATGGGCGCGCTTGACGACAACCTGGAGGTTCTTGCCAAGACCGAAACCAGCGCTGGCGAATGGGGCCGGGCCGCCACCAATGAATTGATCCGTTCGCGCATCAAGATCAAGAGCATGAACTTCATGCGCGGCCGCACCTTCTTGAACAAGTACGTGATTGTGGATGAGGCCCAGAACCTGACGCCCAAGCAAATGAAAACGCTGATTACGCGCGCGGGGCCCGGCACCAAGATCATCTGCATGGGAAATCTGGCGCAGATCGACACGCCCTACCTCACAGAAGGCTCATCTGGTCTGACCTACGCAGTCGACAAGTTCAAAGGTTGGCCGCATGGCGGACATATCACGCTGGCGCGTGGCGAGCGCTCCAGGCTCGCAGACTTCGCCAGCGAAGTACTGTAGGCGAATCTCACGCCACGATGGATCCCGGATCGAGTCCGGGATGACATGATTTTGTTATGGCGAGCAGTTCTGTCATTGCGGGCTAGATCCGCAATCCATGCAGGCGTTCAAGTAGCCCGGCTACAGAGACTTGCGTGCGGGCGCTTAAAAATTTCCTCCGCCGCCGCCGCCAGCCAGGCTCTCGAACTTGGTTAGCGGCTTGAGGAAGGCCAGTTTGCAGGTGCCTGTCGGGCCGTTACGCTGCTTGCTGATGATGATTTCCGCGACGCCGGGCTCCTTGGAGTCCTTGTTGTAGTAGTCGTCGCGGTAGATGAACATGATCACGTCAGCGTCCTGCTCAATGGCGCCGGACTCACGCAGGTCGCTCATCATGGGCCGTTTGTCAGTGCGGGACTCCACGCCGCGCGACAACTGGGACAGCGCAATCACCGGACACTGCAATTCCTTGGCCAGCATCTTCAGGCCACGTGAAATCTCGCCCACGGCAGTCGCACGGTTCTCGTCATTCATGCTGCTGGACACACTCATCAGCTGCAGATAGTCGACCACGATCAGCCCCAGCTTGCCGCACTGGCGAGCCAGCCGCCGCGCATTGGCGCGTAGTTCGCTGACGGTGAGGCCGGGCGTCTCGTCAATATGCAGCGAGATGTTGCGCAGCTTCTCGATGGCTTCAGTCAGGCGAGGCCATTCGTCGTCTGTCAACTTGCCGGTACGCAAGTGGGTCTGGTCGATACGGCCAATCGAGCCGACGATACGCACAGCCAGTTGTGACGCACCCATTTCCATTGAGAACACTGCAACAGGCAAGCCTTCATTCAGCGCCACGTGCTCGGCAATGTTGATTGCCAGCGCGGTTTTACCCATGGAAGGGCGGGCGGCCAGCACGATCATGTCGCCTGCCTGAAAACCGGAGGTCATACGGTCCAGGTCGTAGAACCCGGTGGGCACACCCGTTACGTCGTTCGGGTTGTCGGCCATCTCCTGCACACGGTCCAGCAACTGCACGACCAATGAGTCCATGCCCTGGAAGCCCTGCTTCATCCGCGAGCCCTCTTCGCCGATATTGAAGATCTTCTGCTCCGCTTCATCAAGAATCTTGGCGACGGGCCTGCCCTGTGTGTTGAAGGCGTTGGTGGCGATCTCGTCACTCGCGCTGACCAGCTTGCGCAGGATGGAGCGCTCACGCACGATCTCGGCATAGCGGCGGATGTTGCTAGCGCTCGGAACATATTGCGCGAGGGAGTTGAGGTAAGCGAGGCCGCCCACCTCCTCGGCCTTGCCCAGGTTCTGCAGCTGCTCATACACGGTGATGACGTCGGCTGGCTTGGTGGCGTTGATCAGCGTGCCGACCACGCCATAAATCAGGCGGTGTTCGTAGCGGTAAAAATCGCTGTCTACCAGCAGGTCACCCACCCGGTCCCAAGCGCCGTTGTCCAGCAGCAGGCCGCCCAACACGCTGGATTCCGCCTCGATCGAATGCGGCGGGATGCGCAGCTGGGAGATCTGTTGATCGGTCGTGTAGGCGTCGTCTAGGGTGCTGAATACTGCTGCCATGAATGCTTCCTGGGAATGCGTTTGATGCTACGACGCCGGCCTTGCAGCGTCGAGGGAAAAGACTGTGTACAAGGCTGCAGAATGGCTGTGGATTTAAGCCGCAGCTTGTGGATAACACCGCGCAGAAAAACAAAAGCCGCCGGGCGCGAACCCGGCGGCTTTGAATGACCGAATGCGTGTTAAGCGGTTTCGCCGTAAACCGTCACCGTGATATCGGCAACCACATCGGTGTGAAGCGCAACGCTGACCGAGCTGTCACCGGTCACCTTGATCGGGCCGTTGGGCATGCGGATCTGCGACTTGACAACCTTGTAGCCCAACTTGTTCAGCTCTTCAGCAATGTCACCGTTGGTGACGGAGCCAAACAGGCGCCCGTCAACGCCGGCCTTCTGGGTCAGCTTGACGGTCGTGCCGCCGAGCTTTTCGCCTTGGGCCTGGGACTCGGCCAGCTTGGCAGCAGCGGCTTTTTCCAGCTCTGCGCGCTTGGCGGCAAACTCGGCCTTGTTGGCCTCAGTTGCGCGGCGAGCCAGCTTCTTGGGGATCAGGAAGTTACGGGCGAAGCCGTCCTTGACCTTGACGATATCGCCGAGCGCGCCGACGTTGATGATTTTTTCGAGCAGGATGATTTGCATGATCGAAAGCTCCTTAGATGCGGTGCTGGTCGCTGTACGGGACCAGTGCCAGGAAGCGGGCGCGCTTGATGGCGGTGTTGAGCTGGCGCTGGTAGATCGCACGGGTGCCGGTGAGGCGGGCCGGGATGATCTTGCCGTTTTCAGCGATGAAGTCGCGCAGGGTGTCTACGTCTTTGTAGTCAATCTCTTCAACGTGAGCGACTGTAAAGCGGCAAAAGCGCTTGCGCTTGAACAGCAGTGACTGGGTATTGCGCTTGGGGCGCTTGTCTTTATTGAAACGTTTCGGTCCGGGCATGATGGACTCCTTAAATGTGTCTGGGGGCCAGGCCTGCCGCCTGCGCCCTGTTACGGGGTTACTTAACTCTGAACAAACTCTTGAATGTGGAAGACGACGTGCTTGCCGTTGCGCGGGTTGGCCAGAAAACCTGTGAACCTGAAGGTGCTGCCCAGGGGGTGTATCCGGATCGCTTCTGCGCCCGCCCCGAAAGCCACTGCCTTGATTGCCGCCTTGACTTGCCTTGCCTGCCCTGCCTCCTCAACATCCGACTCGTGTTCGAGCCGCAGATCCAGGGCGGGTAGTCCGGCGGGCGTGTAGCGCATCGAGCCCAGCTCGACGATACAGGCGGTCAGGACAACGTGGTTCACTGTCTGCTGGTTACCTCAAGCTTCAGGAAGCGTATTCGGCTTGCTGGGCCTTGCGGGCCTCTTCGCGTTCCACCGTCTTCATCATCGACGACGGGCCGGTGTCGGCCTTTTTCTTGACCACGGTGAGGTGGCGCAGGACGGCGTCGTTGAATTTGAAGGCGTGTTCGAGTTCAGCCATCACAGCCTGATCGGCTTCGATGTTGACGCACAGGTAGTGCGCCTTGCCAAGCTTGTTGATCTGGTAGGCCAACTGGCGGCGGCCCCAGTCTTCAACGCGATGCACCTTGCCGTTGCCGGTGGTGATCATGCTCTTGTAACGCTCCAGCATGGCGGGGACCTGCTCGCTTTGATCCGGATGGATCAGCAGGATGATTTCGTAATGACGCATAGACTCTCCTTGAGGTTAAAGCCACCCACTGCGTCAGGTGCGGATGCACAAGTTGTGGTGTGGCAAGGCGAAGCGCATGATTATAGCCCGCAACGCGCCACCCAAGAGCCTAGCTATTGAGCGCCTCTTCCAGCACCGCAAACTTCTGCGGCCCGATGGCGTCACGGATTTTCGGTGCCAGATCGCGCAACTGCTCGTAACTTCCGGCGCTTTCAACTGCCAGGTTAAGCCTGAAACCGCGCAAGCCCAGGTTGGCGGTGAGGCGTGTTGCGATGAGGTAGGCGTCCTGATAGCGCTGTTGCGGTGATCTTTCGTGTGAAACCTTGACGCGCAGCATTTCGGCTTCTGCCGCAGCGTCACGTACGGGTTCCAGCAGGCTGAGCTGGACCATTTGCTCAATGTCATCCGCCGTAATTCCCATGGCGGCCAGGGACGTCAATAACTGCTGCGCGGAATGCTTTCCGTCGCAAAGTATGAATGCAGAACGTTGGCGCGGACTCAACGCAACGGACCGGTCCTTAAGTACCTGCTGTCCTCTTTCCGTTTTGACGTAGTTCATGGTGTTTTCGTCGATCTCACCGTAGGCCGGTTGTTGCGCCCGTAAAGGCTTATATCTGTCTTGTCACAACACCATGATATCGAGCTGGGGCTGGCCTACACACAGCAAATCCCTTAAGCAACGGTGTAAAAATTCGGCGCTTTCTGAAGTAAAAAGGCCCTCGCATGGAGGGCCTTTCGTATCAAGTCGGGCTCGTGCCCGGCACAGCGCGCATCAGTCGCCTGCGTAGATATCGACGTCCTTGGTTTCCTTGATGAACAGCGTGCCGATCACAAAGGTCGCGCCGGCAATGATGATGGGATACCACAGGCCGTTGTACATGTTGCCCGTCTGCGCAACGATCGCGAATGCCGTGGTGGGCAACAGCCCGCCGAACCAGCCGTTACCAATGTGGTAGGGCAGGCTCATTGACGTGTAGCGGATGCGCGTGGGGAACATCTCGACCAGCATCGCCGCGATAGGACCGTAGACCATCGTCACCAGAATGACCAGGTAGGTCAGGATGGCGATGACCATCAGCGTGTTGGTCTTGGCCGGGTCAGCTTTGCTCGGATAGCCGGCTGTCTTCAGGTCGTCTGCAATGAGCTTCCTGAACTCGGCATCACGCTTTTTCAGGTCGTCCGGTGCCATGCCCTTGCTGCTGTAGCTGGGGATGGCAGTCTGGCCAATCTTGATGGTGGCAGGCGTTCCGGCTGGGGCAGCCACGTTCTCGTAGCTCACCGACGCGCCGGCCAACACCTGTTTGGCAATGTCGCAAGAGCTGGTGAACTTGACCGTGCCGGTGGGGTTGAACTGGAACGAGCACTCATTCGGGTCAGCGGTGACGATCACCTTATTTTTCGCCTGCGCAGCGTAGAGGTCGGGATTGGCCGCCTTGGTCAGCGCTTCAAACACGGGGAAGTACGTAAGGACCGCAATCAGGCAACCGGCCATGATGATGGGCTTGCGGCCGATCTTGTCCGACAGGGTACCGAAGATCAAAAAGAACGGCGTGCCAAGGATCAGTGAAGCCGCAACATAGAGGTTGGCCGACGCGCCATCCACCTTGAGTGCCTGCGTCATGAAGAACAATGCATAGAACTGGCCGGTGTACCAGACCACGGCCTGGCCGGCGGTCAGGCCGATCAGTGCCAGGATCACGATCTTCAGGTTCTTCCATTGGCCGAAGGATTCAGTCAGAGGCGCCTTGGAGGTCTTGCCCTCAGCCTTCATTTTCTGAAATGCGGGCGACTCGCTGAGACTCAGACGGATCCAGACGGAAATAGCCAGCAGCAGGATCGAGACCAGGAAAGGAATGCGCCAGCCCCAGTCGGCAAAGGCGGCTTCACCCAGCGCCGTGCGGGTTCCCAGGATGACCAGCAGGCTGAGGAACAGGCCCAGCGTGGCTGTGGTCTGAATCCATGAGGTGTAGGCGCCGCGCCTTCCGTGCGGTGCATGCTCGGCAACATAAGTGGCCGCACCACCATACTCACCGCCGAGTGCCAGGCCCTGCAGCAGACGCAGCACGATGAGGATGATCGGCGCCGCAACGCCAATCGTTGCGTAGTTGGGCAAGATACCCACGATGAACGTGGACAGGCCCATGAGCAGAATGGTGACCAGGAAGGTGTATTTGCGGCCGATCATGTCGCCGATGCGGCCGAAGAAAATCGCGCCAAAAGGACGCACGATGAAACCCGCCGCGAAGGCCAGCAAGGCAAAGATGAAGGCCGAGCCTGAATCCAGGCCGCTGAAGAATTGCTTGGCGATGATGGCCGCCAGCGATCCGTACAGGTAGAAGTCATACCACTCGAATACGGTTCCTAGTGACGAAGCAAAGATGACTTTGCGCTCCTCCGGTGTCATGGGGCGTGCAGCTGCTGTGGCCATGAAAGTCTCCTGTTAGTTGTTTAGATCGCGATGTAGCGGGTAGAGTGTTGAAATCGCATCTGACGCAGCGCTGACAGAAGCGGCACTTGCACTGCAGTCCCCTGCATATCAGCGTTCAAGCAAGGGAAATCCCCAATAGGGCATTCCCCCGTTCAAGTGGGTTTGCGCGGCCTGTCGCCGATGCTGATCGCCCAGGCAACCAACAATCCCAGCGGCACGCCAAACACACCTGCGGAAACCGGATGGATGCCAAACCACAAGTCACCGCCCGATGGCAGGCCTGAATAGGATCGCAGCGGTCCGGCATTAAGCAGCATGTAAGCCAGGGTGACGCCCAGCCCCGACAGCATGCCGGCCACCGCACCACGCCGGGTCGTGCCCTTCCAGAAAATGCCAAGGACCATGACGGGCACAAAAGCCGAGGCAGCCAGCGAAAAAGAGGCCGAGACGAGCGGCAGGATTTCAGCGGGCTTGAGTGCCGCGACAAAGGCGGCCACCATGGCAACCGCAAGCAGCGCGAACTTGGAGAGGATCACGCGATGCTGCGGCCTCACCGGGCGGGTCGTCTCAGCAAAGTACATGTCGCGCACCAATGCATTGCTGATCGTGAGCAACAGGCCGTCGGCTGTGGACAAGGCTGCAGCCAGCCCCCCGGCTGCAACCAGGCCGGACAACACATACGGCAGGCCGCCCAGTTCAGGCGTTGCCAGCATGATGAGGTCTGCGCCCAGGCGGATTTCTCCCCATTGCAAAATTCCGTCACCGTTGACGTCGCTCACCGAGATCAAGGACGCGTCCACCTTGGCCCACTGCGCGATCCAGGCCGGCAAGGCTTCGAAGCTGCTGCCCACCAGCCCCTGCATGACCTCGAACTTCACCAGTACCGCCAGCGCCGGCGCGCTCGCGTACAGCAGGGCAATAAAAAAGAGCGACCAGGCCACAGACGTTCTGGCTTCGCGTACCGTGGGCGTTGTGTAGTAACGCGTGAGCAAATGCGGCAGCCCCGCTGTACCCACCATGAGGCAGAACATCAGCGCCAGAAAATTCAGCCGCGAGTTGCTGAACTTTTCACGCTCAAGGGGCGTGCCGTTCGGGTCCCCGCTAAACGCCTGGCTGTGCAGCGGCGATCCGCCCAGCGGCTTGGCGCGCTCGTAGCTTTCGCGCATGGCCCGGGTCCACAGTTCGCGGGCGCTCGCCGCGTCATGCGGCAAAGCCGCAAGCTCCCGGCTGGCAGCCACGATGACGGCCAGGTCGGCGCCCTTGGCCTTGAGGGCACGGATGCGATCCTGGCCCGCCAGCTTCTCGCGCAGCAAGGCGGCGTCAATGTCCTGCAGCCGTGCTTCATAGTCGTGCGCACGGCGGAGAAATTCAGCGCTCACCTGCTTTTCTGCGGGCGAGTCGATCAACTGCTTTTCCAGCTCGGCAATTTTCTGCAGCTGCGTGCCGTACACAAGAGGGGCCAGCGGGTTGCCAAGCTGCTTGTACGCCAGCCATGAAACAGGGATGAGAAACGCCATCAGGAGCACCACGTACTGCGCCACCTGCGTCCAGGTGATGGCCCGCATGCCGCCGAGGAATGAGCACAGCAACACCCCTCCCAGGCCCAGCAGGATGCCAATCTCGAACTGCACGCCCGTCAGGCGCGACGCAATCAGCCCAATGCCATAAATCTGCGCCACCACATAGGTGAATGAACACAGCACCGCAGCCCCCGCTGCCAGGCGGCGTGGCCACCGCCCGCCAAAACGCAGCTGGAAATAATCCGGCACGGTGTACAGGCCCAGGCGGCGAAGGTGCGGCGCCACCAGCAGGCCGACCAGACAGAAGCCGCCCGTCCAGCCCAGGATGTAGGCCAGGCCCCCAGGTTGCCCGTCCGAGCCCGAAAAGCCTTGCAAATAAAGACCTCCTGCGAGGCTGATGAATGATGCAGCGCTCATCCAGTCGGCGGCTGCTGCCATGCCGTTGTACATGGCCGGGATGCGCCGGCCGGCCACGTAATACTCCTCCGCATCGCTGGTGCGGCCGTAGATGCCGATGCCGGCATAAACCATCACGGTGAAAAACAGGAAGATGGGGCCGATCCACTGGCGGGAGAGACCTTGCTCCTCTGCCCACGCCATGAGGGAAAGAAACGCAACAAGTCCCAATGTGAACGTCGCCAGTGTCCGGTGAAGGCGCCGCTTGTAGGCCGCGTATTGCGCAGGCGGCCAGGCGTCAGGCATCGGGCAGGTCTCCTGCCGCCTGCTGTGCATCGTCAATCCGGTTCATCGCCCAGGCATAAAAGGCGAGGATGGCAATGAAGACCAGCACGGCGCCCTGCGCGGCCATCCAGTAATTGAAGGGCCAGCCGGCCACCATGAAGTCGAACTCTCGCGCGAAAAAGCAGAAGCCGAATGACACAGCGGCCCATAGCGCCAGCAGCGACGCCTTCAGGACCAGCACCTGGGTGCTGAGTTGTTCGGTTGCCGAGGCAGCTTGCATGCGCGAATCATCGCATCAGCGCCGGGCGCAGCGACTAGGTATTTGCTAGCGCCCTGCCCTCATGTCATGCCTGCCTGGTCGCCAGCTGTTTCCAGGTTTCAATCACGCTGTCCGGGTTCAGCGAGATGGACTCGATGCCTTCATCCGCCAGCCACTGGGCAAAGTCCGGATGGTCGCTGGGGCCCTGGCCACAGATGCCCACATATTTGCCTTGCGCCTTGCAGGCCTTGATCGCCCGGCTCAGCAGCGCCTTGACGGCGGGGTCGCGCTCGTCGAAGTCAGCTGCGAGCAACTCGAGCCCGGAGTCGCGGTCCAGTCCCAGGGTCAGCTGCGTGAGGTCGTTGGAGCCGATCGAGAACCCGTCGAAGTACTGGAGGAACTCATCAGCCAGGATGGCGTTGCTTGGCACCTCGCACATCATGATGATCTTGAGGTCCAGCTCACCGCGCCTGAGCCCGTGCAGCGCCAGCAGCGAGGTCACCTTTTCAGCCTGGCCCAGCGTGCGCACAAAGGGCACCATGACTTGCACATTGCCAAGGCCCATGTCGTTGCGCACCCGCTTGATCGCCTCGCATTCCATCGCGAATGCCACACCGAAGTCGGCGCTGATGTAGCGGGCAGCACCGCGGAAACCAAGCATCGGGTTCTCTTCCTCCGGCTCGTAACGGGAGCCGCCAATAAGCTTGCGGTATTCATTGGACTTGAAGTCGCTCATGCGCACGATCACGGGCTTGGGCCAGAACGCAGCTGCAATCGTGGCCACGCCTTCAGCCACCTTGTCGACATAAAAAGCACGCGGCGAGGCATGGCCCCGCGCCACTGACTCGACCGCCTTCTTCAGGTCGGCGTCCACATTGGGATAGTCCAGGATGGCCTTGGGATGCACCCCGATGTTGTTATTGATGATGAATTCCAGCCGGGCCAGGCCCACGCCCTCATTGGGCAGCTGGCAGAAGTCAAACGCCAGCTGGGGGTTGCCCACATTCATCATGATCTTGGTTTTGATGTCGGGCATGGTGCCGCGCTCCACCTCGGACACTTCGGTCTCGATCAGGCCGTCGTAGATGAAGCCGGTGTCTCCCTCGGCGCAGCTCACGGTGACCAGCGTGCGGTCCTTGAGCATGCTGGTCGCATCACCGCAGCCCACCACGGCGGGTATGCCTAATTCGCGCGCAATGATGGCGGCGTGGCAGGTACGCCCGCCCCGGTTGGTCACGATCGCGCTGGCGCGCTTCATGACGGGCTCCCAGTTCGGGTCGGTCATGTCAGTGACCAGCACGTCGCCGGCCTGGACCTTGTCCATTTCGCTGATGTGGCTCACCAGCCGGACAGGCCCGGTGCCGATTTTCTGGCCAATAGCCCGGCCCTCGGCCAGCACGGTGCCCTTGCCCTTGAGCTTGTAGCGCAACTCGGCCTTGCCTTCCTGCTGGCTTTTGACCGTCTCGGGCCGGGCCTGCAGGATGTACAGCTGCCCGTCGGTGCCGTCCTTGCCCCATTCGATGTCCATCGCACGTCCGTAGTGCTCTTCAATCACAAGGGCGTAGCGGGCAAGTTGCTCCACATCGGCATCGGTCAACGAATAACGGTTGCGCTGCTCGGCAGGCACGTCTGTGGTCTTGACCAGCTTGCCGGTACCAGCTTTTTCTTCGGCGCTGGAAAACACCATCTGGATCAGCTTGGAGCCCAGGTTGCGCCGGATCACGGCCCGCTTGCCGGCCCGCAGCATCGGCTTGTGGACGTAGAACTCATCCGGGTTCACGGCGCCCTGCACCACCGTCTCGCCCAAGCCGTAGCTGGAGGTGATGAAGACCACCTGGTCAAAGCCGGACTCGGTGTCGATGGTGAACATCACACCCGCCGCACCCAGGTCAGAACGTACCATGCGTTGCACGCCGGCGCTCAAGGCGACATCCGTATGGGCAAAGCCCTTGTGGACCCGATAGCTGATGGCGCGGTCGTTGTAGAGCGAGGCAAATACTTCCTTCATCTTGTGCAACACATCTTCAATGCCAACAACATTGAGGAATGTTTCCTGCTGACCCGCGAAGGACGCATCGGGCAGGTCCTCGGCTGTTGCAGAGGAACGCACTGCAAAGCTGGCCTGCGTGTTTTGCGCGCTGAGGGTGGCGAAGGCTTCACCAATGGATTTTTGCAGGTCGGCTGGAAAGGGCTGGCCTTCCACCATGGCGCGAATCTCGGCGCCGACTAGCGCCAGGGCGCGGACGTCTTCAGTGTCCAGTGCAGCCAGGCGGGCGTTGATGCGCTCGTGCAAGCCGTCATGCTTGAGGAATTCACGGAACGCGTGGGCCGTTGTGGCAAAACCGGTGGGCACGCGCACGCCTTGCGGCAGCTGGGAAATCATCTCGCCGAGGCTGGCGTTCTTGCCGCCGACCGACTCGACGTCGGTCATCCTCAGGTTTTCAAACGGTACGACCAGGGCGGTCGGGCTGAATAATGCAGACATGGGGAAACTCCAGAAGTTGAAACCGGGTCTGCGAACAGGGCGGCGCCCAAGGCGCCTGCTTCGCACAGGCTGGCGCTGCAACTTTGTATTTGTTGGAATGGGTCAGCGCAAGCCATGAAAAATGAGCGGTATCGCAGTAAGTTTGGATAATGAACCGATTGTAGGTGGCGCATAAATCATCACACGCCTGCGCAACCGAAAGAACATTTGAACATGCTGCCTTCCCGCACAGTCTTTTTCATCTCCGACGGTACGGGCATTACGGCCGAAACATTTGGCAATGCCATCATGGCCCAGTTCGAGCTCAAGGCCCGCCATGTGCGGCTGCCCTTCATCGACAGCGCCGACAAGGCTCACCAGGCTGTACGCCAGATCAATCACACCGCCGTGCTGGAAGGCAAGAAGCCGATCGTTTTCACGACATTGGTGAACATGGAAGTGCTGGGTGTCATCAAGGCGGGCTGCCAGGGCATGCTGCTGGACATGTTTGGCACCTTTGTGCGGCCGCTTGAAACCGAGCTGGGCTTGACCTCCAACCACCGCATCGGCCGCTTCAGCGATGTGAGCAAGAGCAAGGAATACAACGACCGCATAGAGGCTATCAACTTCAGCCTGTCACATGACGACGGGCAGTCAAATCGTGACCTGGAAAGTGCGGATGTGATCCTGGTGGGCGTGAGCCGCAGCGGCAAGACGCCGACCTCGCTTTATCTGGCGATGCAGTATGGCCTCAAGGCCGCGAACTATCCCCTGATCCCTGAGGATTTTGAGCGCCGGCAACTGCCGCCTGCGCTGGTGCCGCATCGCCAGAAAATATTTGGTCTGACGATCCTGCCCGACCGCCTGAGCGAGATCCGTAATGAACGCCGGCCAAACTCCAGATACGCCTCGATCGAGAATTGCCGTGCGGAAGTCAGCAATGCCGAAGCGATGATGCGCCGCGCGGGGATACGCTGGCTGTCGACGACGACCAAGTCGATCGAGGAGATCGCGACGACGATCCTCCAGGAAATCATGCCGGACCGGCTGACTTACTGACCTTCAAACCTGCGGCGTATTGCGCAGACAATCACAGCCACTTCCACACGGCAACCAGGACCCCATCATGCAAGGCGACCCCCAAGTCATTCAACAGCTTCAAGCCCAACTCAAGAACGAGCTCACGGCCATCAACCAGTATTTCCTGCACTACCGCATGTTCAAGCACTGGGGCGTGGACAAGCTGGCCAAGAAGGAATACGAGGAGTCCATTGGCGAAATGAAGCACGCCGACAAGCTGATGGACCGCATCTTCATGCTGGACGGCCTGCCCAATCTGCAGGACCTGGGCAAGCTCATGATTGGCGAAAACGTACCCGAAGCGCTGCAATGCGACTTGCGCAGCGAGCAGGTCGCGCAGGCCACCATCAAGGACGGCATTGCGGCGTGTGAAATAGCCCGTGACTATGTGTCCCGCGAGCTGCTGCGAGGCATCCTGGACGACACCGAAGAGCACATCGACTTCCTGGAAACCCAGCTCGACCTGATTGGCAAGGTGGGCCTGCAAAACTACCTGCAGTCGCAGATGGGCGAGATCAGCTGAGCCGCTGATTGCATGGCGCTCTTGCACAGCGCAGTTACACCGCGCCATTGAATCGCGCCATTGAATCGCGCCATTGCACCGTGCAATTGCATCGCGCAATAAGGGTCTATTCCCCGGCTGTTCAGCAGGCCATTGCAAATGCGACACATTCGCATCTATACTGGTTTATCTTCAACAGCCAGCCCACACTGCCTGCACCATGATCGTCTGTGTTTGCCACCGCATCTCTGACCGCGACATTGCCCGCCACGCTCGCGCGGGCATGGGCTTTGAGGAAATCCAGTTTGAACTTGGCGTAGCGACCCAATGCGGGCAATGTGAAGGTTGTGCCAGAGACGTGGTGGCGCAGTGCAGCGCCACGAATCCTGTCGCGGCTTTGCACTGCGAGTCGCAACCGGGCGCGGTGCAGTCCGCAGCCATAGCCGGCGTGCAGGCCGTGATACAGCTTGCCTCCTCCATCACGGAAAGCAGGGCGTGGAACTCCTCACAACACTTGGCAGCCTGATCCTCGTCCTGGCTTGCACCTGGCTGGTATTTCGCGCATAACCCACGCGAATGCCGCAGCCAGCAACGTGGCGATTGGATGCAGGGCAGTATCTATTCCCCTATGACCTCACTTGAGCTGCCCGCCTCATCTGCTCCCCGCATCAGCCGCAATGCCGCGATCGCTGGCAGCGTCGTGCTGCTGCACGTGGTTGTGATCTGGGCGCTTCAGACAGGTTTGTTGCGCCGCGCGATCGAGGTGATCGTTCCTGCAGAAATCCTGAGCGAAATCATCACGCCGCCGGCGCCGAAAATTGAAGTACCGCCCGAGCCGCCGCCAGCCGTCAAGCAGCCGGTTGTCAAAAAAGTAGCGTCTTTGCCGCCGCCCCCGATGCCGATGGCCATCGCCGACCCGACGCCCGCGCCCAACGCACCCATCGGCGTGACGACGCCCCAGCCCCCGGCGCCGCCGATTGCTGCGCCGGTTGCCGCAGCCGCCACTGCCGCTGTACCGGCAGCGCCACCCGGCCCGCCGAAAGTCGAGCTGCCCTCCAGCGATGCAAGCTATTTGAGCAACCCCAGCCCCACTTACCCCCCCATGAGCAAGCGCCTCGGCGAGCAGGGCAAGGCCATGTTGCGGGTTCTCATCGGGCCGGACGGGCTGCCCCAAAAGGCAGAAATCACACGCTCCAGCGGCTTTGACCGGCTGGACCGCGCCGCCATCGACTACGTCATGAAGTGCCGCTACGTACCGGGCAAGGTGGGCGGCGTGCCGCAAGCCATGTGGTACCCCGCCCCGGTCAACTTCGTTCTCGAACAATAACAGTGGAGCTAGAAGCTTATGGATTCGCAATTTGGCCTGATCAACATGTGGACGCAGGGCGACATCGTCACCCGGGCGGTGGCGCTGCTGCTGCTCGGCATGTCGTTCGCCTCGTGGATGGTGATCATCATCAAGGCCCTGGACCTGCGGCGTGCCATGTCGCAAAGCAGGGCCACCGAATCGTTCTGGCACAGTGCTGATTTTGCAGACGGGCTGGCCAAGCTGGGCGCCGACCCTTCCAATCCGTTCCGCCAACTGGCCACCGAGGGCCGCGAGGCTGCTGCCCACGTGCTGCATCTGGACGGCGCGGCCAAGCCTCAGCTGCACGACTCGCTGGACCTCAGCGACTGGGTGACGCGCAGCCTGCGCAACTCGATTGACGATTCCACCGGCAAGCTGCAGTCGGGCCTGGCGATTCTGGCCTCCGTAGGGTCAACAGCCCCTTTTGTGGGCCTGTTCGGCACCGTCTGGGGCATCTACCACGCTTTGCTCGCCATCGGCGCAGCCGGGCAAGCCACCATCGACAAGGTTGCAGGGCCGATTGGCGAGACGCTCATCATGACGGCGCTAGGCCTCGCCGTCGCCATCCCGGCTGTCCTGGGCTACAACGCATTGGTGCGAGGCAACAAGAGCGTGCTGACGCGGCTGAACCGCTTTGCCCACGACTTGCACGCCTACTATGTGACCGGTGCGCGGGTACCGACAGCGGCCAACGCCAACCGCAATGTGGTGCCAATGAAAAAGGGAGGTTGAGCATGGCCTTCGGAACCCAGGACGAAACAGACGAGGTCATGAACGAGATCAACATGACGCCGCTGGTGGACGTCATGCTGGTGCTCCTGATCATCTTCATCATCACCGTGCCGGTGATGAAGCACGCGGTCAACATCGATCTGCCACGCGCGACCAACCAGCCGCAGGATGCCAAGCCGGAGACGATCCGCCTGAGCGTGGATGCCGACGGCAGCTATTACTGGAACGAAGGCAAGGTGGACGACGCCACCATGGAGCGGCAACTGCTGGCGGCGGGCCGCCAGAACCCGCAGCCTGAGTTGCATATTCGGGGCGACAAATCAGTGCGCTACGAACGGGTCGCGCAGGCCATGGCGGCTGCGCAAAAGGCCGGTGTGCGAAAGATTGGCTTTATCACCGAACCAAAAAACTGATCTGCAGGACTTAAAGGCCGATTGCGGCAATCCCGGCTTTGGCAATCTGCGCATCTTCGGTCGACTTCACACCGCTCACGCCGACGGCGCCCAGACACTGGCCGTCTTTCATGATGGGAACGCCGCCTTCGAGCAGGCCTTTGAGTTCAGGCACGCTCAGGAACGACACGCGACCGCCGTTGATCATTTCTTCATAGATGCGGCTCTCGCGGCAGCCAAGCGCAGCGGTGTTGGCCTTTGCCGCTGCAATGTGGGCGGAGATCGGGGCGGCGCCATCCAGGCGCTGCAGCGACAGCATGTGCCCGCCGTCGTCAACGATGGCAATGGTGACTGCCCACTTGTTCTTCAGTGCTTCAGCTTGCGCCGCGGCGGCAATGGCGGCAACGTCCGAAAATTCGAGCGAGGGTTTGGTTTTCATGAGGGTGGGGCCGGCAAGGCCGCAATGGTTGAAAGGTGATTGAGCATAACGGGAGCCGAGGGTTGGCAATGGGGCACTTGCCAGCAAAAGAACCCTTACAAAATGTAGGTACCGGCTGTTTAATAAATCCGGGCCACCGCTTGAAAAGTTCTAGAATTTCCCCAGTTGTGCCTTTGCACTTCCTTTTAGGAGCCTGACACATGAACGACAACATCCAAACCATCGACCCCTCTGGCGGTTTAGGCTACGGCACTGCTCTGCAGCAGCGCAACAAGGTTTTGCGCAACACCTACTGGCTGCTGGCGATCAGCATGCTTCCCACGGTGCTGGGGGCGTGGATCGGCGTTGCCACTGGCATCACTGCCGCATTGACGGGCGGCATTGGCCTCGTCGTGTTCCTGGCAGGCGCCTTTGGTTTCATGTACGCCATCGAAAAGACGAAGAACTCGGCGGCCGGCGTGCCGGTTCTGCTGGCTTTCACTTTCTTTATGGGCCTGATGCTCTCGCGCCTTATTGGCGCGGTGCTGGGTTTCAAGAACGGCCCTGACCTCGTCATGACGGCGTTCGGCGGCACGGCTGGTGTGTTCTTTGTCATGGCGAGCCTCGCCAGCGTGATCAAGCGCGACCTTTCAGGCATGGGCAAATGGTTGTTTGTTGGCGCGATCGCGCTGATGATCGGCGGCATCATCAACGTGTTTGTCGGCTCGTCCGCCGGCATGATGGCGATTTCGGTGGCGGCCATCGTCATCTTCAGCGCCTACATGCTCTATGACCTCAAGCAGATCATGGACGGTGGTGAGACCAACTACATCAGCGCCACGCTGGCGCTGTACCTCGACATCTTCAACGTGTTCCAGAGCCTGCTGGCCCTGCTCGGCATCGCTGGTGGTGAGCGCGATTGACCGTATGCACTCGGACAAACAAAAGGGGCCCTTGCGGGCCCCTTTTTCATTCCAGGTCAAATACCGCCATGCTCTCCACATGCGAGGTGTGAGGGAACATGTTCACTACCCCTGCGGCCGAGCATTTGTACCCCGCATGACTCACCAGCAAGCCGGCATCGCGGGCCAGGGTTGCCGGGTTGCAACTCACGTAGACGATTCGCCGGGGCGGCATCCAGCTTGAAGGCGCCAGGCCAGCTTCGGTGCGTTCGACTGCCTGCGCATGCAAGTCCACCAGCGCCTTGACCAATGCGAACGCGCCTTCGCGCGGCGGATCGACCAGCCATTTGTCTGCCACGCCATCGGCGACCAGCAACTCTGGCGTCATGTCAAAGAGGTTGCGCGCTACAAACTGCGTTGCCGCCAACTGCTCCGCACGGCCGGCCAGGTCCCGGTTGCTTTGGTAGTTCGCAATGGCGCGCTTGATCAGCACTTCACTGCCTTCAACACCGATCACCTCGCCGGCCTGAGTGGCCAGAGGCAGCGTGAAATTGCCAAGGCCGCAAAACCAGTCGATGACACGCTCGGTCCGGCGCGCACCCAGCAGCCTCAAGGCGCGCGAGACCAGCACCTGGTTGATTTTCGGATTGACCTGGGTAAAGTCGGTCGGCCTGAACGGCATGTTGATCTGGAAGTCCGGCAGCGCATAAGCCAGTTGCCGGCCTCCGGGCTCCAGCAGATGAATAGTGTCCGGCCCCTTGGGCTGCAGCCACCACTGCACTTCAGGGTGAGTTTGAGAGAACTGGCTCAGCCTGGCGATGTCGCCCGCGCTGAGCGGCTCAAGATGCCGCAGGACCAGCGCCGTCACGTCGTCGCCGCATGCCAGTTCGATCTGAGGGCAAGTCTCGCGGGCATCCATACTGCCAATCAACTCGCGCAGCGGTAACAGCAAGGCGCTCACATGCGCGGGCAATACCGGGCAGACCTGCATGTCCGCCACGTAACGGCTCTTGCGTTCATGAAAACCTACCAGTACCGTGCCCTTCTTGGCCACCCAGCGCACCGAGAGCCTGGCCCGGTAGCGGTAGCCCCAGGCCGGCCCTTCAATGGGACGCAGGATGGTTTGCGCCTTGACCTTGCCCAAGTGCCACAGGTTGTCTTCCAGCACGCGCTGCTTGATGGCCACTTGCGCCGCGACGTGCAGGTGTTGCATCTTGCAGCCGCCGCAAGCGCCCGCATGCAGGCCGAAGTGCGGGCAACCGGGCCGCACCCGCTGCGACGACTCATGGTGGATGGCAGTCACCGTCCCCTGCTCCCAGCTGTCCTTCTTGCGGTGGGTATTGGCGCTGACGGTTTCGAAGGGCAATGCGCCCTCGATGAATACCACCTTGCCGTCCGGCCGGTGGGCAACGCCTTGCGCGTCAATGTCCAGGGATTCGACCTGCAGCCATCCCTCAGGTAATGTTTTTTGTGTGTTGCTCTGGTCTGTCATGGCCTGATTGTCTCAGGCCGTCAGGGGACTTAAACCCAGGCTTTGAGGTATTCGTCCCAGTGTGACTCAGTGGGTGCGAGATTGCCCAGCGTCTCTTTGACCAGCGCAATTTCCTGCTCGTACTCATTCTCGAGCAAGCCGCCCCGCATTTTCTGGAAGCGGCAGTACATGAGGTAGGTGTTCATCACATCGGTCTCGCAATAGCGGCGAATGTCTTCCAGCTTTCCGTCCAGGTAAGCGCGGTACACCATGGAGCCGTCCATGCCCAGCTTGCCGGGAAAGCCGCAGAGCTTGGCCATCGAGTCCAGCGGCGCATTGTTCTTGGGCTGGTACATGGCCAGCAAATCCATCAGGTCCAGATGGCGCATGTGGTAACGGCTGATGTAGTTGTTCCACTTGAACTCGCGGTCATCGGCGCTACCGCCCTCCCCCATGCTCCAGTAGGTGTCCGCCACCACGCCATGCTTGAGGCCGCGGTAGTGGAGCACCGGCAAATCAAACCCGCCGCCGTTCCAGCTCACAAGCTGGGGCACATGCTTTTCAACGGTATTGAAAAAGGTCTGGATCACCTTGCCTTCGCTGGCGCCGTCCCTGTCAACAAATGAATGGATGCGCAGGCCGTCTGCATTGCGGAACACGCAGCTGATGACCAGCACGCGCTGCAGATACAGCGGCATGAAGTCGCTCTGCCCGCGCTCCTTGCGTTCGGCCGCCCAGGCGCCGTAGACCTCGGCGTCGGTGCTTTCGGCAGGCGCATCACGCAGGGCGCGAAGGCCCGCGACGTCGGGGATGGATTCGATATCGAAGACAAGTACGGGCCAGCTCATGGCTTGAATGTAGCAGGGCCCCTGCTCCCCCCTGCGCGCGCGCACGCACGCACGCGCGCACTCAAGCCCTCAACGTTGAAAGCCGATCAGAACAAGGCGTCGCGCGAGATGCCGTTGCGAGCCAGGTTACGCCTGAGCTTGACCAGTGCCTCGTTCTGGATCTGCCGGACGCGCTCCCGCGTCAGGCCCAGCCGCTCGCTCAGGATCTCCAGCGTCTCCGGCTCCCGGTCATGCAGCCCGAAGCGGCCCTCCAGCACTTCCTTTTCGCGGACCGTCAGCGCGTCAATCCAGCTCTCCAGCAGACGCTCCACCTCATGCGACTGGGTGATGCCTGGCGGGTCCACCGTCAGCTCGTCAGCCATGCTGTCCCCCAGCGTGTATTCGTCGTCCGACTTGTCAAGACCAGCGTCCAGCGACCGGGGTGTCTCCGCCATGGCCAGCAGCTGCGCCACCTCCTGGGCATCACGGCCGAGCAAGGCGGCAATGTCGTCGACCTTGACGCCGTCCGGCCGGCTGGTGGCAAACAGGGGGTCATTCTCCAAAGTGCGCCGCGCCCGCAAGACCTGCTGCAGCTCGCGCACCACATGAACCGGCAAGCGGATGACGCGCCCCTGGTTCATGACCGCGCGCTCCACCGACTGGCGAATCCACCAGGTCGCATAAGTCGAAAAGCGAAAGCCCCGCTCGGGCTCGAACTTCTCGATCGCATGCATCAGCCCGAGGTTGCCCTCTTCGATCAGGTCGTCCATCGGCACGCCGCGGTTGAGATAAAACTTGGCAATGCTGACCACCAGGCGCAGGTTGTGCTCGATCATCGACTGGCGCGCAGCAAAGTCGCCGGCGCGGGCGCGCGTGGCAACTTCAAATTCTTCGTCGGGGGTAAAGAGCTGGGTGCGCCGCACTTCGCGCAGGTACAGCGACAGGGTGTCGCTTGCCTCACCGCCCTCCCTGGCCTCGCTGGCTGCACTGGCCTGCCTCGGGAGTGACGCGTTGGTGGGCGCAGCGCCAATGTCCACAACCTCAGCCTCATGCGCATCCGGCAAAGCCTTGGGGCTGTGTCCGATGCGCTTTTTCATGACGCTACCTGGCGGGCAGGTACTGCGCCGGATCGACCGGCTTGCCCTGCTTGCGGATTTCAAAATGCAGCTTGACGCGGTCCGCGTCGCTGCTGCCCATCTCGGCAATTTTCTGGCCCTTGCGTACCGTCTGGTCTTCCTTGACCAGCAGCGTCTGGTTGTGTGCGTAAGCGGTGAGGAAGGTGTTGTTGTGCTTGAGGATGATGAGGTTGCCATAGCCGCGCAAGCCCGCGCCTGCATACACAACGCGGCCATCGCTGGCGGCCACAATCGACTCGCCCACCTTGCCGCCAATATCCAGCCCCTTGTTCTTGACCTCATCAAAGCCGGCAATCAGGTTGCCGCCGTTAACGGGCCAGATCCAGGCCACATCGTCCTCCCCATTGGCCCCACCTGAAGTTCCACTTGCTGCCGCCGCTGGCCTTGCAGAGCTGGCAGCAGGGTATGGCGTTGCAGAACCTGGCGGCGACACAGCCGACTGCGGCACCGGCCGCACCAACGCCACGCTCTCCTGCGGAACACCGGGTGGCGCCACGCGCAGCACCTGCCCCACTTCGATCAGGTTGGGGTTCTCGATGTTGTTCCAGCGGACGATGTCACGCCAGTTCTGGCCGGCATCCAGGCCAATGCGTATCAGCGTGTCGCCGGGCTTGACCGTGTAGTAACCGGGCTTGCCCGCGTTCTCGACACTTGGTGGGGGCTTGAGGGGCGCATCGTTTGCGATCACTACGGCCGGGCGTCCCACACTCGCGCCGCGGTCTTCAACCGGCGCCCGGTTGACACCCCGGCTGGCACAGCCCGCAAGCACGCCAAGCGTGACGATGATCACCGCAAGTTTCCAACCCTGACTTCGCAAACCGAGCATTTGTGTTTCCTTCACGCAGTACCCGATTTTAGGGGGACAAAATGCACTGCCTCAAGCACACTTTGTTTCAAACCCTGCGGTGTTTTGTCAATGACAACCAGCGCCTGTTTACCGGCCGTGGTGACCATCGGGGCCACAATCCGCCCACCCGGGGCAAGCTGGTCGATCCAGGCCTGCGGGATAGCCTCACCACCCGCTGCCGCAATGATGGCCGCATACGGAGCGCCTTTGGCGTAGCCCACCATACCGTCGCCAAAAAGCAGGTGCAGGTTGGCAACACGCAAGGTGCGAAGGTTTTCCCGCGCCTTGTCATGCAGGCCGCGCAGGCGCTCGATGCTGTAGACCTCACGCGCCACCTCACTCAGCAAGGCCGCCTGGTAGCCGCAGCCGGTACCGATCTCCAGTACCCGGCCCAGCTTGCCCTGTGCATCCTTTTGCGCGCCGAGCATCAACTCCATCATGCGCGCCACGACGTTGGGCTTGGAGATGGTCTGGCCCAGGCCAATCGGCAGGCTGGTGTCTTCATAGGCCTGGTTCATCAATGCCGAATCAACGAAGCGGTGCCGCTCTATGGACCGCATGGCCCCCAGCACCTGCGCATCGCTGATGCCCTGCTCCGCCAGCTTTTGCACCATGCGGGCGCGAATGGCTGTCGTGTCCTGGCCTGACAGCTGGACGTGTGCCTTCGGCAATACGGTGCCATGCACGGTGGCGGCGGGCCTGCCCTGCACACCCGGCTTTGCCGCGCCTGTCACCATGCGCGCGGGAAAGCTGGGCCGCTGGCTCATGCCGCGCGCTCCAGCGGCGGCGCATTCACGGCTTCGCCCGCCAGCCGGGCCGCAGTCTGCGCCCAATAGCCAAGGTGGTCACGGTCGGTCAGGTCCACCTTCAGCGGCGTCATCGCCATATGGCCTTGCGCCGTGGCGTGAAAATCCGTGCCCTCTGCATCGTCCTTGGCGGCGCCGGCGCTGCCGATCCAGTACATGGTGTCGCCACGCGGATTGGGCTGGGTAATGACCTTTTCTGCTGCGTGGCGGCGCCCGAGCCTGCACACCTTCATCGCCTTGATCTGCTCCAGCGGAAGGTTGGGAATATTGACGTTGAGCAGCCACGGGTTGCCGCCCAACAACTGCTCGCGCTCAAGCTGCAGCACCAGCTCTCGCACCTTCTGCGCCGCCGCGTTCACATGCGCCCAGCCCTTTTCCACCTGCGAGACCGCAATGGCGGGCACGCCAAAAAGATAGCCCTCCATCGCAGCGCCCACCGTGCCCGAATAAATCGTGTCGTCGCCCATGTTGGCGCCGTTGTTGATGCCGGACACCACGAGGTCGGGCCGGTAGCCCAGCAGACCCGTCAACGCAATGTGCACGCAATCGGCAGGCGTGCCATTCACATAACGAAAGCCGTTGGCGCCGTCATGCACATAGAGCGGGGAATGAAGGGACAGCGCGTTGGACTTGGCGCTGTTGTTGTGTTCGGGTGCGACGACTTCGCAGGCCGCCACGTCCTTGAGCGCCTCGTACAGCGCCACGATGCCGGGAGCCCGGTGGCCATCGTCGTTGCAGATCAGGATTTTCATGTTGCAGGGGGGGTATAAGCCATGATTGTAGGTGCGCGCCCGGCGTCACGGCAGGGACATTTCCACCTGCCCGCACGCCCTATGATGGGCCTAACTTCACTGGAGAACTGCATGCATGCATGGCTTTGCGAAAACCCTGTTGGCGTTGATGCGCTAACCTGGAAAGAACTGCCCACCCCCACGCCCGGCAAGGGCGAGGTGCTGATCGCCATCAAGGCGGCGAGCCTGAACTTTCCCGACCTGCTGATCGTGCAGAACAAATACCAGATGAAGCCGCCGCTGCCCTTCGTCCCGGGCTCGGAATACGCGGGCATCGTCGAAGCGGTGGGTGAAGGCGTGTCGCACTTGAAGGTCGGCCAGAGCGTCGCCTGCCTGTCGGGCACCGGCGGCTTTGGCAGCCACACTCTGGCGCCGGCTGCACTGTGCATGCCCTTGCCGCCGGGTTTCCCGCATGTGGATGCAGCAGCCTTCATCATGATCTACGCCACTTCGCACCATGCCCTGGTGGACCGCGCACAGTTGAAGGCCGGCGAGACGGTGCTGGTGCTGGGCGCAGCCGGTGGCGTGGGCACTTCAGCGATCCAGATTGCCAAGCTCATGGGCGCCAAGGTCATTGCCGCTGCGTCTACAGACGAAAAATGCGCGCTGTGCAAATCCATAGGCGCTGACATCACCATCAACTACAGCACCGAAAACCTTCGCGACGCGATCAAGGCCGCCACCGATGGCAAGGGCCCCGATGTGATCTATGACCCGGTTGGCGGTGACTTTGCCGAGCCCGCTTTCCGTTCCATTGCCTGGCGTGGGCGCTACCTCGTGGTGGGCTTTGCCTCTGGACCCATCCCCTCGCTGCCGCTTAATTTGATGCTGCTCAAGGGCGCCTCCATCGTCGGTGTGTTCTGGGGCGGCTTTGCCAAACAGGAACCCAAGGCCAGCGCCGCGGCCATGGCCGAACTGGCCCGGTGGTACCTGGAAGGCAAGATCAAGCCCGTCATTGACCGCACCATGCCGATGGCTGAACTCAAGGCCGCCTATGCCCACATGGGCTCACGCGGCGTCATGGGCAAACTGGTGATGGTCAACTGATGATCGGCGTGCCGGGCTCGGCTATAATCACGGCCTTACGGTGGCTGTAGCTCAGTTGGTAGAGTCCCAGATTGTGATTCTGGTTGTCGTGGGTTCGAGCCCCATCAGTCACCCCAAATAAAAAAGCCCTCCTGCAAAACAGGAGGGCTTTTTCGTTGGTCGATTTATTTTATTGGGTCATAGTCGGCTGCATCATTTCCTCAGCAGTGCGAATGGCCGGCTTGGCCACCTTCATCTGCACCTTGAAGCGGTCCTTGAGCAGCGCGTAGTAGGCCAGGTTCTCCGCCGAGGTCCACCACTGCGCATACTGGCTGCGGTCCTGCTTGGCAGATGCTTCAGTGGCCGGCTCGCGCGGCACGATGCGGTTGACCTTGACGACTGCATACCCCTGATTGCCGAGATCAATGCCGGCAAAAGCCGGCAAGGCAGACGCATCGGCCCGCATGGCGGCTTCCACCACCGTAGCGGGAAGCTTCTGGGTCTGCTCACGCGAGACGACCACCGCTTCAGGCAGTGTTGCAGCCGCCGGGCTGGCCTTCCACTTGGCCAGGCTGCCTGCGCCCTCTTTCCTTGCCAGCTCTGCACCCTGCACGGCCAGCACACGCTCACGCACGCGGTCTTTGACTTCTGCCAGTGGCAAGGTGCGTGCCGGCGTGTATTTGCTGACGTGAGCCGCAACGATCTGGTTGGACGCAATTTCAATGGCCGGCGTGTTGTGCTTTTTTTCCACAGAGTCGGGCGAGAAAACAGCCGACAGGAACTTCGCATTCGCCAACGCACCAATCACATTGGCAGCCGGCTTGCGGGTAACCCCCTGGGCGGTTTTGACTTCCAGCTTGAGCCGCTCACCAATCTGCTTCATGGTGTCGTCCTGCTCGACGCTGTTGGTGAAGGCATCGGCAGTTTCAGCAAACTTGCGCTGCGCCTGCTGCTTTTTCAGGTCGGCTTCGTGTTCGGGCTTCATCTCCTCAAAGCTACGCGCCTTGGGCGCGCGGACGTCGGTCAGCTTGATGATGTGAAAGCCGAAGTCGGACTCCACCACATCACTCACATCACCCTTCTTCATCGTGAACGCAGCATCCTCAAAGGGCTTGACCATGGCGCCGCGGGCAAAGAAGTCCAGGTCGCCGCCGTTCACCGCAGAGCCGGGGTCCTGCGAATTCTTCCTGGCAACATCCGCAAAGCTGTCGGGTGACTTGCGCACCGTGGCGAGCAGCTCATCGGCCTTGGCTTTTGCCTTCTGCCGCTCGGCAGCCGCTGCGCTTTTGGGCGAGGCGATGAGGATGTGGCTGGCGCGGCGCTCTTCCTGTCCACTGAGCTTGGCCGAGTTCTGCTCGAAGTAGGTCTTCAAGTCCGCTTCATTGATGGTGATGTTCCGCTTGACCGCGTCCAGGTCAAGCACCACAAAGTCAATGTCTGCCTGCTCGGGCGCCTGGAACAGCGCGGGGTTGTTCTTGTAGTAGGTTTCAAGTTCAGCGTCGCTCGGGCTGATCTTGCTCGCGTAGTCAGATGTATTGAAGCGCGCAACCTGGATCTCGCGCCTTTCAAAAAACGCATTGAGCGACACATCAGCCTGCGCGCCAGAGGCAAAGCCGGTGCCCGCCACGCCCTGGATCACCTGCCGGGTGGAAAGGTCGGCCCGCACGCGCGCTTCAAACATCTCAGGCGTCATGCCCTGGCTGCCCACAAGCTGGCGATAGCGGTCCATGTCAAGCGTGCCATCGGGCCGGCGCAGGGACGCAATGGACTGGTTGTCCTGCAGGTCGCGAGCAAGCCGCACGTCGCTGGTCACAAGGTGCGATTTTTGAGCCGCTGCTGCCAGCACCTTGTCGCGCACCAGCCGTTCGAGGGTGGCGTACTTGGCTTCGGGCGAATCAAGCAGCTTGGGGTCCAGCGACGGCATGGACGCGCGCAGGCGGTCCACTTCACTCTTGTGCGCTGCGTCCCATTCTGATTGCTTGATGTCCCGACCATCCACCTTGGCGACGGCCGCGCCCTGCTCGCCCGAGTTGCGATAGCCATCAAGGCCAAACAGCACAAACGAAGGCACGATGAGCAGGAACAGCATGACCTGCATGACCTTGTTGTGCTTGCGGACGAATTCAAACATGCTCGGACTCTCTTGCGAATGACGCGTTAAAAAAACAAAAGGCGAACAACCTGTTCGCCTTTGCATCGGGTGGTGGGTGCTGACGGGTTCGAACCGCCGACCTACGCCTTGTAAGGGCGCCGCTCTACCAGCTGAGCTAAGCACCCCACCTGATCATTGTGTCAGTTCAGGGCGTCTTTCAACGCCTTGCCCGGACGAAACTTGGGGACCTTGGCAGCCTTTATTTTAATCGCAGCGCCGGTACGGGGGTTGCGGCCTGCCCGCGCAGCACGTTTGCCCACAGCAAACGTTCCAAAACCCACCAGCGACACGGAGCCGCCTTTCTTCAGCGTCGTCTTCACTGCGCCGATGGTTGATTCAAGGGCGCGCGTAGCGGCCGCCTTGGAGATGTCTGCGTGCTTTGCAATGTGCTCGATGAGTTCGGTTTTGTTCACAAGGGCCCCTCGTACAGATATGAGTTGATTGGTTGTCTCGTCAAAGAATTCAGTCTTCCCGCCCTTTGACAAGGGCTTTGAGAAGACGTCGGTGGCAGCGGTTGACTGCTTGAGACCCATTAAAGCCACGGAGTTTCACCGTGTCAATAAGGCAAGCAGGTTTACAACAGCGCGGCCGCGGATTCTACAGCGCAGCAGCGATCGCCTTGCCCAAATCCGTGGTGCCTGCAGTGCCGCCAATGTCAGGTGTACGAGGCGCACCGCTTTGGGGATCAAGCACCTTTTCAATGGCCGCCAGGACGGCATCGTGCGCGTCCTTGTGACCAAGGAACTCCAGCATCATCGCGCCGCACCACACCTGGCCAATCGGGTTGGCAATGTTCTTGCCGGCAATGTCAGGCGCAGAACCATGCACCGGCTCGAACAGCGAGGGCATGCTGCGTGTCGGGTTGAGGTTGGCGCTGGGCGCAATGCCGATGGTGCCTGTACAGGCCGGGCCCAGGTCGCTCAGGATGTCGCCAAACAGATTGCTGGCCACCACCACATCAAAGAAGTCAGGCCGCTGCACAAAATGCGCGGTGAGGATGTCGATGTGGAACTTGTCCTGCTTCACGCCGGGATAGGCCTTGGCCATTTCTGCCACGCGCTCGTCCCAGTACGGCATGGTGATGGCAATGCCGTTGGACTTGGTTGCACTGGTCAGATGTTTCTTTGGGCGCGACTGCGCCAGCTCGAACGCGAACTTCAGCACGCGGTCCACACCAATGCGGGACATCACTGTCTCCTGCATGACAATCTCGCGCTCCGTGCCGGGATACATGCGCCCGCCGATACTGGAATACTCGCCCTCGGTGTTCTCGCGCACGATGTACATGTCGATCTCGCCAGGCGCACGCGCGCTGCCGTCACGCCGCACCACCGGCGCGATGATGCCGGGCATCAGGCGCGCAGGCCGCAGGTTGACGTACTGGTCAAACTCGCGGCGAAACAGCAGCAGCGAGCCCCAAAGCGACACATGGTCCGCAATTTTTTCGGGCCAGCCGACGGCGCCAAAGTAGATGGCATCGTGTCCGCCGATCTGGTCCTTCCAGTTGTCCGGCAGCATCTTGCCGTGCTTCTCGAAATAGTCCCAGCTGGAAAAATCGAAGTGGTCGAATTGCAGGTCGATGTTGAACTTGCTGGCCGCCGCTTCCATGACGCGGATGCCCTCGACCATGACTTCCTTGCCGATGCCGTCACCGGCGATGACGGCGATTCTTTTTTTGCTGATATTGGTGTTCATGTTGTCTCCTCTAGAGATGAAAAAATTGACGGGCCTCATCCAGCAGGATGTCGGGCGCTTCCTCGGCGATGTAGTGGCCGCAGGGCACTGCGCGGCCGGTCATTGCGGTTGCGCGCTCATGCCACAGGGCCGTTACATCAAAGCACTGCCCCACCACGCCATGCTCGCCCCACAGCAGGCGCAGGGGTTGCGCCAGCTTGAGGCCCTGCGCCACGTCGGCGCGGTCATGGTCCAGGTCGATGCTGGCCGAGGCGCGGTAGTCCTCGCAGATGGAATGTGAGGTGCCGGGGATTAGCGCGCAGCGCTCGTACTCGGCCAGCGCCTGCGGCGCAAACGCGGCAAGGCCGGCATGGCGCTTGCCCATCACGCTGCGTACATACGTGGTGGGGCCTGCGTCGATCAGCATCTCGGGCAGCGGCTGCGGCTGGATCAAGAAGAACCAGTGCCAGTAGGCGCGCGCAAAGGCTTCACCGGTGCGCTCGTACATGGCCAGCGTGGGCGCAATGTCCAGCAGCATCAGGCGCTCAACGGCTTGCGGATGGTCGGCAGCCAGGCGGTGCGCCACGCGGGCTCCCCTGTCATGCGCCAGGACCTGAAAGCGCGTGAAGCCGTGGTGTGCCATGACGGCCAGGGCGTCCAGCGCCATCTCGCGTTTGCAATAAGGCAGGTGCGCGGTATCTGACGCAGGCCGGCCGGAATCGCCATAACCGCGCAGGTCCATCAGCACCACGGTGAATTTTGTTGCGAGAGCCGGCGCCACACGGTGCCACATGGCGTGCGTCTGAGGGTGGCCGTGGATCAGCAGCAGCCCGGGACCCTGGCCCGCCACGCGCGTATGCAGCGCAACGCCGGCGCGCTCAATGCGTGTGGTGGCGAATGCGTCAAGCATCGCGGCGGCTTGGGAAGTGGTGGGGCACGGGGTAAGTCCAGTCTGCCATCCAAGTCTAGCCGCGCGGTTGAGCAGAGCGCACCACGAGGCCCACGCCAAACGCCGTGAGCCCCATGCCGGCAATCGTCCAGGCCGTGATGGGCTCGTTGAACAGCAGCCAGGCCAATGTTGCGGTAGCGGGCGGCACGAGATACATCAGGCTGGTCACGGACGTAGCGGCGCCGCGCTGGATGAGGATGTACAGCAGCGAGCTTCCGCCCAGCGTCAGCACCAGCACCGACCAGGCCATGGCACCGGCCATCTCGACCGTCCACTGGATGGACTCTGACTCGAGCAGGGCCAGAGGCAAGGTGAGCAAAAAGGCCGCCCCAATCTGCACCATGTTGGCCGTGCGCACATCGCATGGCTTGACGAAGCGCTTTTGATACAACGTGCCGGTGGTGATGCTGAGGAGCGCGAGAATGGCGAGCAGAAAGTTCGTGTTGCTCACTTCCCCGTACCCGAGCTTTTGCCACACCACCATGGCCAGGCCCGCGAAACCCAGCGCGAGCCCGCCCCATTGGCGGCCCGAAACCTTGCCGCCCTGTGACGACACCCAGATGGCTGTCAGCACAGGCTGCAAGCCGACAAGCAAGGCCACCAGCCCCGCGCCCATGCCGAGTTTGACCGCAGACCAGACACCGCCCAGGTACCCTGCGTTGATGAGCAGCCCCGTGACAGCCAGGTGCCCCCACTGAGCCCGCCCCACAGGCAGGGCCACGCGTGCTGCAAACGCCCAGATGACCAGGCAGATTAAAGACAGGATGTAGCGCATCGCGAGGAACTTCATCGGCGGCGAATGCGGCATCCCAAAGCGCGCCACGATAAAGCCGGTGCTCCAGATCAGCACGAAGACGGCGGGCATCGCCCTGATCAAGGCGCCCTCTTTCTCCTGCAGGCTCATTTGGCCCGGGCCCGGATTTCAGGCAGCGCTTTTTGCAGGTAATACACCATGGACCAGACCGTCAGCACCGCTGATATCCAGATCAGCCAGGTGCCCCACACGCCGGTGTCGATCAGGTCAAACAACCTGCCGTCAAACAGCAAAAAGGGGATCGCCACCATCTGCACAACAGTCTTGACCTTGCCCACCATGTGCACGGCCACGCTTTTGGAAGCACCGATCTGCGCCATCCATTCGCGCAGCGCAGAAATCGCAATCTCGCGGCCGATGATGATGAGGGCCACGAACACATCCGCGCGTTTGAGGTGCACGAGCACCAACAGCGAAGCGCACACCAGGAACTTGTCTGCCACCGGGTCAAGAAAGGCGCCAAACGATGAGGTCAGATTGAGCTTGCGCGCAAGGAAACCGTCCAGCCAGTCCGTCAGCGCAAACACGACAAACATGATGGTCGCCGTCAGGTTCTGCGTTGTCTCCATTACGGGGAGCGAGAACACCCCGACGATCAGGGGGATCGCAATGATGCGCGTCCAGGTGAACAGCGTGGGGATGTTGAAGAACATGCCCGATTCTGGCACGGCGCCTGCAGGGGCGAAACGATAAGCCCTTTCAACGCGGGCGGCCCGGGCATCTGGTGTGCCCCGTGCCCGCCCTCAATGCAGCGCGCGATAGATTTCTTCTGCAAGGTCGCGCGCTATACCCTCGACCGTGGCGATGTCCTCAATGCTCGCTGACGCCACGCCCCGAATGCCACCAAAGCGCTGCAGCAGGCTGGCGCGCCGCTTGGGGCCGATGCCCGGAATGTCTTCCAGCTTGCTGCCGCCCACCCGCACCTTGGCGCGCTTGGCGCGCATGCCGGTGATGGCAAAGCGGTGCGCTTCATCGCGAATTTGCGCGACCAGCATCAGCGCGGCGGAGTCCTTGCCCAAGTAGACTTTTTCGCGGCCATTGGCAAACACCAGTTCCTCCAGCCCCACCTTGCGGCCCTCGCCTTTTTCAACACCCACAATCACCGCCAGGTCCAGGCCCAGCTCGGAAAACACATCGCGCGCCATGCTGACCTGGCCTTTGCCGCCGTCCACCAGCACGAGGTCAGGCAGGCGCAGCGTGTTGGACTCTTTGGCTGCGGGCGGCTTCGGGTTTTCAAGCGCCGGGGCTTGAGGCGTCGCGCTTTCCGGCGGCGTGGCGTCGGGGGAGTCCCGGCCGGCTTCGGCCAGCTTGCTGTAGCGGCGCATCAACACCTGGCGCATGGCGGCGTAGTCGTCGCCCGGCGTGATGTCGTTGATGTTGAAGCGCCGGTATTCGCTGTTTTGCATCTTGTGGTGGTGGAACACCACGCACGATGCCTGCGTTGCTTCGCCGGCCGTGTGCGAGATGTCAAAACACTCGATGCGAAAGGTGTCCAGATTGTCCGGGGCCACGTCCAGAGCGTCGACCAGCGCGCGCGTGCGGGCCTGCTGCGAGCCTTCCTCGGCCAGCAGCCGCGCCAGCTGGATGGCCGCATTCTTCACGGCCATCTCCAGCCAGATGCGGCGCTGCTCACGCGGGTTGTGAACCGCGGCGGTCTTGACGCCGCTCTGCTCCGACAGCGCCTCCATCAGCTGCTTGCTCACGGGCTCGCTGGTAATGAGGGCCGGCGGCAGAGGCACATCAATGTAATGCTGGGCGATGAAGGCTTCCAGCACCTGCACTTCAACGCGCTGGTTTATCGCATGCTCTTTCCCCTTGCCATTCCCCTCTTCTTCGTCCTGCATGAAGATGGCATGGGCATCATCCACATGCACCGGGAAATACGCCCTGTCCCCCAGATGCCGCCCGCCACGCACCATCGCCAGATTCACGCAGGCCTTGCCGCCCAGCACCTTGACGGCGAGGATGTCCACGTCCTTGTCAGTACCCGTCTCCATCGACTGCTGGTGCAGCACCTTGGAAAGCGCCGACATCTGGTTGCGCAGCTCGGCCGCCTGCTCGAACTCCAGCCGCTCGGCATGAACCACCATGCGCTGCTCCAGCGCGTCCAGCACGGCCTGTGTGTCGCCCTGCAGAAACGCCTGGGCATTGAGCACGTCGCTGGCATAGTCAGCCGGCTCTATCAGGTTGACGCAGGGGCCGCTGCAACGCTTGATCTGGTAGAGCAGACAGGGGCGCGTACGGTTGTTGAACACCGTGTCTTCACAGGTGCGCAGGCGGAACACCTTCTGCAGCATCAGGATCGACTCCTTCACCGCCCACGCGCTGGGGTAGGGACCGAAATACTGGTGCTTGCGGTCCACCGCGCCGCGGTAGTAAGCCATGCGGGGGAACACCAGCGGGCGGGGCCCGCCATCGACCGCGGCCGTGATCTTGAGGTAGGGGTAGCTCTTGTCGTCCCGGAACAGGATGTTGTACTTGGGATTGAGCCGCTTGATGAGGTTGTTTTCCAGCAGCAGCGCCTCGGCCTCGGAGCGCACCACGGTGGTCTCCATCCGCGCGATCTTGCTGATCATGTGGCCGATGCGCGTGCCGCCGTGGTTCTTCTGGAAGTAGTTGGCCACGCGCTTTTTGAGGTTGCGCGCCTTGCCCACATAGAGCACCTGGCCCTCGGCATCGAAATAGCGGTACACACCCGGCATGGCGGGCAGCGCGGCCACTTCACTCAGCAGTTGTTCAGAATGCACGTCAGACATAAAACCCGTTTCACAAGATCCGTATTGTGGACAATCCGGCGTGGACAAGCGCAAACCCATGCTCTGGGACATCTACTGCAAGGTCATTGACAACTTCGGCGACATCGGCGTTTGCTGGCGGCTGGCTCGCGACCTCGCCTCCCGCGGCGAGCGGGTGCGTTTGTGGGTGAACGAGCCGGTGGCGCTGGGCTGGCTGGCGCCGCAGGGGCATACGGGTGTCCAGGTGCTTGCATGGCCTGAAGCTGACGCCTTTCCAACATCTGCAGCCTCCCTCACGCCCCTGTCCCCGGTGACGCCCCTGCCCTCCGCCAAGCCTGGCGATGTCGTCATTGAAGCCTTCGGCTGCGAGCTGCCCCGCCTGGTGCAGGCCGCTATTGCGCGCAGCGCTGCTGATGGCGCCCCTGTGAGCTGGATCAACCTGGAATATCTGACGGCCGAGCCTTTTGCCGAACGCACCCACGGCCTGCCCTCTCCGGTGATGAGCGGGCTGGCAACCGGCCTGGTGAAGCACTTTTTCTACCCCGGCTTCACCGCGCGCACAGGCGGGCTCATCCTTGAGCCGGACCTGACGACCCGGCAGGCCGCGTTCAATCGTGCGGACTGGCTTGCAGGGCAAGGCATCGCATGGCGCGGTCAACGCCTCATCTCGCTGTTTTGCTACGAGCCTGCGGCACTGCCCCTGCTGCTGGACCAGCTGGCGAATGGCGCTGAACCTGCGCTGCTGCTGGTCACGCCGGGCCGCGCCGCGCAGGCAGTCAAGGCACTGGGCCGCGAACCGTCGCAGGGCGCCCTGTCATTGCTGGAACTACCCGCCTTGCCGCAATCCGCCTTCGACGAACTCCTGTGGGCTTGCGACCTTAATTTTGTGCGGGGCGAGGACTCTTTGGTCCGCGCCCTGTGGTCGGGGAAACCGCTGGTCTGGCAGGCCTACCCTCAAAGCGATGGGGCGCATCACGCCAAGCTGGAGGCCTTTCTCAGCGCCGTGGCTGCGCCGGAATCGCTCCGGGAAATGCATCGCGCCTGGAACGCAGCAGTGCCCGCTCGGTTGCCGCCACTGGACCTGCCCGCCTGGGGGCTTGCGATGCAACAAGCGCGGGCGTCACTCTGGCTGCAAGACGACCTCACGAGCCAGCTCATCAGATTCGTTTTGAAAAAACGTTAAAATTCAAGGCTTTGCGAAACACAGCTCACCGGCCACCGCCTTACAGCCTTGTTCGCACCCCGTCGCAAGACGTGCATCGCCACCTGATGCATTGAGCGGCCAAACACCCTTCGAAACGCTATGAAAATCGCTCAAGAAATCCGCGCCGGCAATGTGATCATGCACGGCAAGGACCCGATGGTCGTCCTCAAGACCGAATACAGCCGCGGCGGCCGCAACTCTGCCACCGTGCGCATGAAGCTCAAGAGCCTGATTGCCAACTTCAACACCGAAGTGGTGTTCAAGGCGGACGACAAGATGGACCAGATCATCCTGGATAAAAAGGAGTGCACCTACTCCTACTTCGCCGACCCGATGTATGTCTGCATGGACACCGAGTTCAACCAGTACGAAGTTGAGGCCGAGAACATGGGCGACGCGCTCAACTACCTTGAAGACGGCATGACGGTTGAAGTGGTGTTCTACGACGGCAAGGCCATCTCGGTGGAACTGCCCACCAGCGTGGAACGTGAGATCACCTGGACGGAACCTGCCGTCAAGGGCGACACATCCGGCAAGGTGCTCAAGCCGGCAAAAATAGCTACCGGCTTTGAAATCGGCGTGCCGATTTTTGTGGCCCAGGGCGACAAGGTGGAAATCGACACCCGCACGGGCGAGTACCGCAAGCGCGTCTGATGCGCCGCGGCGAATCTTTACCTGATTGACTACACGAGGCTCCGAAAGGAGCCTTTTGTTTTGGTCCCCCAAGTTAACCGTTGCCATGGACTTCGACTTCAAGCACATCGCCGTCCCCTTTCGCATGCAGCCCGGTTTGCGGCGCATGGCGCAGGGCGAGTCGCATCTGACGCGGCTGGAGCCGGCGTCCCCGCTTGCCGTTGAAAAGCGCGCGGTGGTACAGGCGGGCCAGTGCTTTCATTCGTTGCCGGGCTTTGATCCACAACCCGCCTACCGCGCAATTTCGCAGAACGCGCAGCAACAGGGACTGGCCCCGCATCTCCAGCACACCAGCGACCTCCCCCTGGCGTTTGAAGAAGACCTGGTTGTGCTGGACGGCGACACCGGCCAGCTGACCTGGCTGTGCGTTTGCGCGCCCTCGCACTGGGCACCTGAAGAAAAGCTGGGCCTTGGCCTGGGCGCGGTTCACGCCAGCGTCGCTGACAACGCGCAGCTGATGGCAGCCACGCCGCATCTGGTCCAGCTGGCTACAGGCGGCGGGCACTGGGAGCGCTTTGTCTGGACCATCACACCCTCGGCCCGGTACGACCAGCATCCGGCCCGCCAGCCGCGCACCCCATGGCCGCAAACAGACACGCCCGCAGCCTTCGCCGCCGCCTGCTACCTGCGCGCCGAGCGGCAGACGTTTCTGCCAGTAGGCCACGGCACGAAGCAGGCAGTCTTCACCATACGCGTCATGTTGCAGCCCCTGACGCAAGCCATCCAGACACCTGAACAAGGGCGCCAGCTGCACGATTCACTGGCGTCGATGTCCCAAGCCGTCCTCGCGTACAAAAACCTCACTGCAGCCCGCGCGCCACTGCTGGCCTGGCTGAGTGGGGACTTGGGCTGATGGAACTCCTGCAGCGCATTGCGCAGATCATCATCCCGGTGTTCTTCATCGTGGCACTCGGCTTTGTGTATGGCCGCCGCAAGGCGCCCGACCTGACCTCCTTCAACCGCATCGTGCTGGACGTGCTTGCGCCGGTGTTGGTCTATTCAGCCCTGGCCTCCCGCGACTTTCACCTGCAGGACCATTTGCCGCTGCTGCTGGGCGGCTCACTGCTGATTGCGGGGTGCGGCCTGATCGGCTGGCTGCTCTCACGGGCTACGGGTGCACACCCGCGCACGCTGGTGCCTGTGGTCATGTTCAACAACTGCGGCAACATGGGCCTGCCGCTGGCGCTGCTGGCCTTCGGGCCTGAACATTTTGGCGCCGCAGTGGCGCTGTTTTCCGTCAGCAACCTGATTCACTTTTCGATTGGGGCACGCATCACCAGCGCACAGGCCAGCACGCGCGAGCTGCTGCTCAGCCCCCTCATGATCGCAACAGCGCTGGGCTTTGCCAGTGCCTGGAGTGGCCTGCGGCCGCCAGCAGAGATCATGTCGGGCATGAAGCTGCTGGGCGAGGCCATGCTGCCAATGATGCTGTTTGCCTTGGGCGTGAGGCTGACAGCGCTCAGGCGCAGCTCTATTCCGCTGGGCTTGCTGGGTGCCTTTGCGCGGCCAGTGGCCGGCTTGCTGGTGGCCATTCCCCTGGCCTGGGCGCTACACCTGGACGCAGGCGCAAGGGGCCAGTTGCTGCTGTTTGCCGCGCTGCCGCCGGCAGTTTTGCAGTTCATGCTGGCCGAACGCTACGGCCAGGAGCCCGAGAAAGTGGCCGCGATGATTTTGCTCGGCAATGCGCTGGCCGTGCTGTTCATTCCACTGGCCCTGGCGCTTGCGCTTTGAGGCGCGCGGGGCACTGGGCCCGCTCAAAACACCCGGCGGCGGAACAACAGCGTCAGCACCACCACCACGATAACCAGCAATACGGCAATCAGGCCGCCCCAGGTGATGAGCGCACGGGTTGCGGGCATGTTGACCGCTTGAGACTGCGCCGCATCGGGCCCGGGCACAGAGGGCAGCAACGCGAGCAACTCGCGGGCGGACTCCAGGCTGAACATATCCAGCGAGACGCGCTGCAGCGGCGTGTCCGGCGTGACCACCACCGCCATGGAGGGACGCAACCACAGGTCCACCCGCGAGCCCTGGGCCTGCGCTTGCCTGATCAGCCCAAGTGGAATCTTGACGCGGGTTTCCCTTGCGTCCATCAACCGGCGGACGCGGCCGGCCAGACGCAGCACATCGGAATGCACACGCACTTCCATCTCACCGTGAAAATCCGGGATCGCCAGGCCCCGGCCTGACACGCCAATCAGGCTGGCTGAGTAGGTGGCCTGCGCCAGCGAGAAGGTACCGCTGTGCGACGGATTGAATCCTGCCGGCGGGTTGAAACCCGTGGACTCGCTGCGTTTGCCCAGCAGGTCGGCCACGGAAAGTTCGGTGCCGTCGCTAGCAACCAGCACGTCCGAGCTGCTCAGCGTCTGCTTGATCCGCATGCCAACAATGGTGCGGCGATCGTACGGCCCAACGCGCTGCCCTTCGAGCACGACGTGGTATCTCGAGCTGGTGTTTACATCCATTTTTTATCTCTCTCCAGCAGCAAGGATACCGGAGAAAGCCAGCAAATTAAGCTCAAAATACCCGCATGGATTCAACACCTGACCTTCACGATCAACGCTTGGGCGATGCCTGGGCTGCCCTAAAATCCGATTCCGGTGGAACCGTTCCGCTTGAACCCGATCCGAGGCGCCTTGCCTTTGCCGATCCGGAGTTTTTGCTGCGGCGCGAGACGCGCGGCATCCGCTTCCAGCTGGAGCTGCTCAAGCCCGATCTGGAGCAGCAGGCGCACGGTATTGAAAACACGGTGGTGGTGTTTGGCAGCGCGCGCTACCGCAGCGAAAAAGCCAGCGCCGCGCTGGTGGCGCAGGCCCAGGCCAGCGGCGATGAAAGCGAGATCACCCGCAGCCGCGCCATTGCCCGCAACGCCCACTTCTACGAACAGGCCCGTGCCTTTGGCGGCCTGGTGGCCGGTTACAGCAAAGACAAAGAGCCGGCCGACAAGCTCTTCATCTGCACCGGCGGGGGGCCCGGCATCATGGAAGCGGCCAACCGGGGCGCGCATGAGGCTGGGGGCATCAGCGTGGGTCTGTCCATCGTGCTGCCGAAAGAGGAGGAGCCCAATCCCTACGTCACGCCGGCGCTGTGCTTCAAGTTCCATTACTTTGCGCTGCGCAAGATGCATTTCATGATGCGCGCCAAGGCACTGGTGGCGTTTCCCGGCGGCTTTGGCACGCTGGACGAACTGTTTGAAACCCTCACTCTGGTGCAGTGCCGAAAGGCCAGGCCGCTCCCGATCGTGCTGTTTGGCTCCGCTCACTGGAAGCGCCTGATCAACCTGGACGTGCTGGTGGAAGAAGGCGCGATCTCGGCCGAGGACCTCAAGCTCTTTACCTATGCGGACGAGCCCGCAGAAGCGTGGGACTTCATCAAGGCGTTCTACAAGCTGTGAAGCTCAGCCGTGAATCTCAATCATGAACTGCGGCCTTGAGCTTCCACGCGACGCGGCTTCCCATCCCCACCACCGCGCCCACCACCCAGAACACGCCCCCCACCCCAACCAGCGTGCCTGCAGTGCCAAACAGCACTGGCATGGCCACGCTTGAGGCGTTGATGAACATCAGCCGCAAGCCCAACGCCTCACCATGCCGATGCTCAGGCGTGATCTGGTGCAGCGTGCTCATGATCATGGGCTGAACCGAACCCAGCGCAAAACCCAGCAGCACCGAGCACAGGCCCATGGCCAGTGCCGCATACATGAGCGGGTACAGCGCAAACACCCCGGCCGTGACGGCCATTGCCGCGGTCAGCACCACCGGCTCGCGCAGGCGGTCAGCCACCATCGGCATGACCACCCGGATGGCTGCGGCCGCTATGGCAAACGAGCCAAGAATGCTGCCAATGACGGAAGCGCTGAGCCCGCGCTCATGGCCCAGCACCGGCACCACAAAAGTATGCACGTCCCAGCACGAAGACACCATCCAGTTCACCAGCATCAAGCGGCGGAACATGGGCTCGGCCAGCAGGTCCCAGGCTTTGGCGCGCCGGGTTGCGTCCCTGACTTCTACCGGGGGCAATTCTCGGGTATGGCGGATCCAGAACCAGCTGGCCAGTGGCAGCAGGGCCATCAGCAGGAACGCGGCGCGGTAGCCCGTCAGATCGCCCGATGTTGAACCCGCATAGTCAATCAGCAAGCCGGCACAAAACGGCCCGAGAAAGTTGGAGACCGCCGGGCCAATCGCCAGAAAGCTGAAGACCTGTTTGAGCTGCGTCGTGTTTTCCGCCGACCGGCCCACATGCCGTTGCAGCGCGATTGAAGCAGCCCCGGTGGCCCCACCCGTCAGCAAGGCGGCCAGGCACAACACCGGGAAGACGGGAAAGGCTACGGCAAGGCCCGCACCCGCCACGGCGGCCACCACGCCGAGGGTCACCGGCAGGCGCAGCCCCTTGCGGTCGGCAAAGCGTCCGGCTGGCAGCGCCAGAAACACCTGCGTCAACGCAAACAGCGCAAGCAATACGCCCACCGCTGCCGGGCTGTACCCCTGCTTCAGCGCCAGCAAAGGCGCGGCCATGCGGGTACCGGCCATGCAGGCGTGCAGGCAAATCTGCGCTGCAATCAGGCGGAGCAGTTCCCTGTTCAAACCTCGTCGGCGTCCTGGCCGGCACCGCCACCCATCTCCCCGCCCGGTAGCAGCCCTGCGGCCTGCTGCTCCGGCAAAGCCTCCACGGTTTTCAGAGCGCGCGTCATGACGTTGCTGCGCGTCTGCGCCTGGTCCAGCGTGTTGAGCACCGTCTGGGTCTGGGCCTTGACCTTGCTGAGCACATCGCCAAACTTGCCGAACTCGGTCTTGACGGCGCCCAGCACCTGCCAGACCTCGCTGGAGCGCTTTTCCAGCGCCAGCGTGCGAAAGCCCATCTGCAGCGAGTTGAGGATGGCCAACAAGGTGGTCGGCCCCGCCAGCGTGATGCGGTGGTCGCGCTGCAGGGCCTCCATCAGCCCGGGGCGGCGCAGCACCTCGGCATACAGGCCTTCAGTGGGCAGGAACAGGATGGCGAAGTCGGTGGTGTGCGGCGGCTCCACATATTTTTCCGCCATCGACTTGGCTTCCAGGCGGATACGCGTCTCCAGCCCCTTGGCGGCCATCTCCACGCCCGGCGCGTCGGCCCGTTGCTGTGCGTCAAGCAGCCGCTCGTAGTCTTCGTTCGGGAATTTGGCGTCAATTGGCAGCCACAGCGGCGTGCCGGATTCGGAGCGGCCCGGCAGCTTGATGGCAAAGTCCACCATATTGCGCGTGCCTGGCCGCGTCACCACCTGGCTGGCGTACTGCTCCGCGGCAAACACATGCTCCAGCAGCGCGCCGAGCTGCGCCTCGCCGTAGATGCCGCGGCTTTTCACATTGGTCAGCAGGTGCTTCAGATCGCCAACGCCCTGGGCCAGCGTCTGCATTTCGCCGAGGCCCTTGTGAACCTGTTCCAGCCGGTCGGCCACCTGCTTGAAGCTTTCGCCCAGCCGCGCCTCCAGCGTGGTCTGCAATTTTTCGTCCACCGTCTTGCGCATCTCGTCGAGCTTGGCGGCATTGCTTTGCTGCAGTTGGGTGAGCTGCGCCTCCAGCGTGGCGCGCACTTCGCTCATCCGCCGGGCATTGGACTCACCCAGGCCCTGCAGCTGCATCGTCAACGTGTCCGACAGCGTCTTTTGCAGCAGCGTGAGCTGCTGCCCGAAGGCGTCGATCTGCGTGTTCTGCGTGCGGGTGGCCTCCGCGCTCTGCATCACCAGCGTGTGCTGGAAGGTGGCAAAGGCCTGGGTCAACTCCTGCCGCGCGCCGCGAGAGGACTCGCTGATCTCGCGGCGCAGTTCGCGCTCGGAGCGCTCGCTCGCCGCCAGCAGTTCAGAGCGACCGGAGTCCGGCGGCTTGCGCGCCAGCAACCAGATCAGCAGCGCGAGGTTGATGAGGGCCAGCGCCAGCGCCAGCAATCCGGTGATATCGGTCATGGATTCACGGGCGCGCTGTCAGCACGGCGGGGTTGAGTGGCGTCAGGGGCTTGCCCTGGGTGAGAAAGCCGATGAGGTTGTCCGCCGCCAGATTGGCCATGGCCAACCGGGTCGGCAAAGTGGCGCTCGCGATGTGCGGGGTCAGCACCACATTGGGCAGCGTGAGCAGGTCAGGATGCACCTTCGGCTCGCCTTCAAACACGTCCAGCCCTGCGCCGGCAATGCGCCTGTCGCGCAGCGCCGCGGCCAGCGCAGCGTCGTCCACAATGCCGCCGCGGGCGATGTTGATGAGGTTGGCGCTGGGCTTCATCTGCGCGATCTCAGCCGCGCCAATCGCATGGTGCGAAGAAGCCGAATACGGCAGGACCAGTACCAGGTGGTCGGAGGTTTTGAGCAACTCTTCCTTGCTTACATACGCGGCCTTGCATGCCCCTTCGGTCGCTGCATCCAGCCGCGAGCGGTTGTGATAGATCACCTTCATGCCAAAGCCGTAGGCGCCGCGCCGGGCGATGCCCTGGCCGATGCGGCCCATACCCAGAATACCCAGTGTCGCGCCATGCACATCTGAACCAGCAAACATGTCGTAGCTCCAGCGCTGCCACTTGCCGGCGCGCAGGTAATGCTCGCTCTCGGTCATGCGGCGGGCGGTTGCCATGAGGAGGGCAAAGCCGAAATCGGCTGTTGTCTCGGTCAGCACGTCGGGCGCGTTGGTGGCCAGGACGCCCTGCGCGGTCATGGCGTCCACATCGAAGTTGTTGTAGCCCACGGCCATGTTGGCGCATATCTTCAGCTGCGGGCACTCTGCAAGCAGTTCCTTGTCGATGCGTTCGGCACCGGTCGTGAACACACCGGTCATGCCCTGCATCTTCCCGATCAACTGAGCCCGCGACCAGGGCTCATCCGCCGGGTTGGAGGTGACATCGAAATGCTGTTCCAGCTTCGCGATGACCTCAGGAAATACAGCGCGGGCGACGAGGACTTTCAGTTTGCTCATGAGTGACCTAAATAAACCAGATGAATGTGACGACGGCAAAAAGCGGCAACAGCACCGCGCAGGACCATGCCATGTAACCAAAAAAGCTGGGCATTTTCACCCCCCGTTCTTCGGCGATGGCTTTGACCATCAGGTTGGGTGCATTGCCAATATAGCTGTTGGCGCCCATGAACACGGCCCCGGCCGAGATCGCGGCCAGTGTGGGCGCGAGCGTGGTCATCAGCACCTTGGGGTCGCCTCCGGCCGTATTGAAGAACACCATGTACGTGGGCGCGTTGTCCAGGAGTGAACTCAAAAGGCCGGTTGCCCAGAAATACATGGCCGGACTGGGCGTGCCGTCTGCTCGCGTCACGGCGGCAATGATGGCCCCGAACGGCCCCTGCGGCCCCGCTTTGAGCATGGCAATGACAGGCAGGATGGTGAGGAAAATGCCTGCAAACAGCTTGGCCACCTCCAGCATCGGGGCCCAGGAAAACTGGTTGTCCCGGTGCACTTGCGCGGGTGTGGTGCGCAAGGAAATGAAGATGACCACCACCAGGCCCAGGTCGCGCAGCAATCCGGGCAGGCCAACCTCCACCCCCATCAGATGGAACACCACGCCAGACTTCCAGACGCCGCTCATGAGTACCAGCAAGGCGATGGTGCCCAGCAACCAGAAGTTGCGCGCGCCATCAAACCCAAACTGCCGAATGTCAGGCGCCGGGTCCGATGGCAAAGTGCCGTCGCGGGCCAGGTACCAGGTGTCCACGCCATAGAAAAGCGCCAGCAGGACCGCGAGGCAAAACAGCGTCTCCGGCAAGATGTGGCTCATCGTCCAGAAAAAATCAACGCCTTTGAGAAAACCGAGGAACAGTGGCGGGTCACCCAGCGGCGTCAATGAGCCGCCGATGTTGGAGACGATGAAGATGAAGAACACGACGATGTGTGCACGGCGCCGGCGCCTTTCGTTGGCCCGGATCAGGGGCCTGATCAACAGCATGGACGCACCCGTCGTCCCCATGAAGCTGGCCAGCACGGCGCCTGTGGCAAGAAGCGCCGTATTCAGCCCGGGGCCCCCGCGCAGGTTGCCTCGAATATGGATGCCTCCCGCCACGGTGAACAGCGCCGTGAGCAGCAGGATGAAGGGGATGTACTCGGCCAGCAGCGCATGAAGAAAACCCGTTCCTGCGGCTGGCACGCCGAACACCAGGGTGAAGGGCGCCAGAAAGGCCATCGCCCATGCCGCCGTGACCTTGCCGAAGTGACGGTGCCAGAGCGGCGCAGCCAGTAACGGCATGAGCGCGATGGACAAAAGCAACCCCGCAAAAGGCACTGCCCACAGGATTGAAAGATGAGTTCCGTCAACGTGAGCAACCATGGACTTGAGTGTAGGGGATGCCCCGTTCTGTAGGCACCAGACTACGCCCGTACACCAATACCTCCTACCTTTTTGGTCGATGGTGCTACCTATAGTTTCTGTATCAACAACGACAGGAGAAACCCATGAACCAGGATCGAATCGAAGGCAACTGGAAACAGTTCAAGGGCATGGTCAAGGAGCAGTGGGGCAAGCTGACCGATGACGACATGGACGTCATCGCCGGCAAACGCGATCACCTGCTTGGACGCATCCAGGAACGCCACGGCTTGAGCAAGGACGAAGCCGACGTCCAGGTCAAGGATTGGGAGACCCGCAACCCATCCTTCTTTTTTGAAAAGTCCTGAGCTTTTTTGCCCGGGGCTACTCCCGCAACAACAATCATCACATCAAGGATCCCCCATGAAATACCAACATAAACTCATCGCACTCGCTATTGCCGCCAGCTTCAGTTGCGGGGCCGCATTCGCCATGACCAAGGCTGAATACAAGGTTGCCGACGAGCGCATCGAAATGGACTACAAGTCCGCCAAGAAAGCCTGTGGCTCCATGAAGGCAAATGCCAAGGACATCTGCATGGCAGAAGCCAAAGGCACTGAAAAAGTGGCCAAGGCAGAAAACGAAGCCCAGTACAAGCCTAGCGCCAAACACAGCTACAAGGTCAATGAAGTGAAGGCTGATGCTGCCTACAAGACTGCCAAGGAAAAGTGCGACGACCTGGCCGGTAATGCCAAGGACGTCTGCGTGAAAGACGCCAAGGCCGTCCATGTCAAAGCCAAGGCTGACGCCAAGGTCACCAAGGTGAGCAATGAGACCAGCATGGCCAAAAGCGACAAGGTCGCCGA
>JACMQX010000156.1 GCA_014376765.1 Ramlibacter sp.
CTGCGCTTTGTGCTGACCGAAGGCAAGAAGCGCCAGATCCGCCGCATGTGCGAGCAGGTGGGTCTGAAGGTGGTGGGGCTGAAGCGCGTGCGCATAGGCAAGGTCATGCTGGGTAACCTGCCCGTCGGGCAATGGCGCTACGTGGCACCGCACGAGCGGTTTTAAGCCGCCGGGTTTAATAAAGTCGGGTGCGGCTTGGGGCTTGCCCATTTTGTATATTTGCATAAAAATGCAGATATGCGCACCAGTTTCGATTTCCCCGATCCGTTGTTCCGCCACCTCAAGAGCCGTGCGGCGCTTGAGGGATCGTCCCTGCGCGACCTGGTTGTTGCCTTGGTCGAACGCGGCCTGGCGGCCCCCGAGGCGCCGCCCGCCGCCAGGGAGCCGGCGGACTTGCCTAGCGTGAGCCTTGGCGCACCCATGGCGCTGCCGGCCAAGTCGCTGACCAATGCGCGCCTGAGCGGTTTCCTGGATGACTGAGCCGGCTGCGCGGGGCGCCAGGCTGTACCGGCAGGAGCCTGTCAAACCGCTGATTGCACGTGAGGCGCCGGGCCTGCCCTGGCCGCTGCGGCCGGGAAGCGTCTCTGGCGACATGCCCGACATCAATGTCTGGCTGGCCCTCGCTGTGCAGGAGCATCCGCACCATGCCGCTGCGCGACGCTATTGGGACGAAGCGCAACTGGCCATGCAGGACGCGCCAACTGCTGACGCCGCCCTCTGGTTTTGCCGGACCACCATGCTGGGACTGGTCCGCCTGCTGTGCCAACCCAAGGTCGTGGGTGAAGGCGCGTTGACCTTGCCGAAGGCCTACGCCTTGTACCAGCGGTTCCGGTCGCTGCCGGGCGTGGGCATGTTGCAGGAGCCGGCGGCCTGTGAAGACAAGTTGCAGGCGTACGTCACAGCGCGAGCCATGCCGGCGCGGCTGTGGACGGATGCCTGGCTTGCAGCCCAGGCTGGCGCCGCAGGCGTGCGCCTGGTGACCTTCGACAAGGACTTTTTGCGGTTCGGCCTTGAGCGCTGTATCGTCTTGCCCACACGCTGACCGCCCCCGAGACCACAGGCCCACAGGCCCACCGGCATTTGCAGCAGGAGAATTTCCATGACCCGCACCCGTCCTCACTTGTCCCTGACCCTGTCATTCGCAGCACTTGCCTTCGCGGCCGGCTCAGGCCCGGCCCTGGCACAGCAGGGCACCGTCAACGCTATCTGCAGTACCGACCTGTCCTGGTGCGAGCTGGCTGCAAAAGAATTCACGCGGGCCACCGGCATCAAGGTGCTGCAAAGCCACAAGGGCACGGGCGAGGCAGCTGCGCAGTTGCGGGCCGAGGCCGCCAACCCCAAGACCGACATCTGGTGGGGCGGTACGGGTGACCCGTTCCTGCAGGCAGCAGACGTTGGCCTGCTCGAGCCCTATCGCCCCGCTTACATCAACGACCTGTCAACCTGGAGCGTGCGCCAGTACGCCATGACGCAGAACATGGTGGGCGGCTTCTACACCTCGGCCATCGGCTTTGGCTTCAACACCGAGCTCGTGAAAAAGAAGAAGCTGCCCGAGCCTAAATGCTGGGCTGACCTGATCAAGCCCGAGTACAAGGGCGACATTGAAATCTCCCACCCGGTTACGAGCGGTACCGCCTACACCATCCTGGCCGGCCTGGTGCAGCTCATGGGCGAGGAGGCGGCTTTTGACTACATGAAAAAGCTGCACAAAAACATCACCACCTACACGCGCAGCGGCCAGGCCCAGGCGCCAAATGTAGCCAAGGGCGAGGTGGCGCTTGGCGTGAGCTTCATCTTCGGTTTCGAGGGCTGGCGCCTCAAGAAATACCCGGTGCAGACCGTGGCGCCGTGCGAGGGCACCAGCTATGAAATCGGCGGTATTGCCCTCATCAAGGGGGCGCGCAACAAAGACACCGCCAAGCGCTATTACGACTGGCTCATGAGCCCGGAAGGCCAGGCCATTGGCGCCAAGGCCGACAGCCTGCAGGTGCCCGCCAACAAGACCTTCAAGGCCGACCCGCGCATTCCTTCGCTGGACAACGTCAAGCTCATCAAATACGACTTCGAAAAGTTCGGCAAGGCAGCAGAGCGCAAGCGCTTGCTCGAACGCTGGACCAAAGAGGTCGAGTCCCAACCACGATAATCCGGCCTTGATTTCCCACCCGGCGCCCCTAGTTACAGGCGTGTTGTCCTTTTCAAGTTTCCATTTCAATCCGTGACGAGACTCCCATGAGCAAACAAACACTTTCCTTCCAGGCTGAGGTTGCGCAACTGTTGCACCTGGTCACGCACTCGCTGTACTCCAACAAAGAGATTTTTCTGCGTGAGCTGATCTCCAACGCATCTGACGCCTGCGACAAGCTGCGCTTTGAAGCGCTCAACAACAACGCCCTTTATGAAAACGCGCCCAACCTCGAAGTCCGGGTGAGCTTCGACAAAGACGCCAAAACCCTGACTATTGCCGACAACGGCATTGGCCTCACGCAGCAGGAAGCGATCGACAACCTGGGCACCATCGCCAAGAGCGGCACCAAGTCGTTCATGGAAAAGCTCAGCGGCGACCAGAAGGCAGATGCCCAGCTCATCGGCCAGTTCGGCGTGGGTTTTTATTCGGGCTTCATCGTGGCGGACAAGATCAGCGTGGAGTCGCGCCGTGCCGGTGCGCCGGCCAATGAAGGCGTGCGCTGGGTGAGCGGCGGCGCGGGTGATTTTGAGGTCGAGTCGATTGAGCGTGAACAGCGCGGCACCAGCGTCACGCTGCATCTGCGCGAAGACGCCATGGACTACCTCGGCACCTGGAAGCTCAAGTCCATCATCAACAAATACTCTGACCACATCTCCCTGCCCATCCTGATGCGCAAGGAAGAGTGGAAAGAAGGTGAGGACAATAAAGGCGGCGAGATGGTCCTCACTGACGAGTGGGACACCGTCAACCAGGCCAGCGCCCTGTGGAGCCGCCCCAAGAAGGACGTGACGGCCGAGCAGTACAACGAGTTCTACAAGCAGATCAGCCACGACTACGAGGCGCCGCTGGCCTGGAGCCACAACCGTGTGGAAGGCAGCACCGAGTACACGCAGCTGCTGTTCATCCCCTCGCATGCGCCCATGGACCTGTGGAACCGCGAGAAGGCGGCGGGCGTGAAGCTCTACGTCAAGCGCGTTTTCATCATGGACGACGCCGAGGCGCTGATGCCCACCTACCTGCGTTTCGTCAAGGGCGTGATCGACTCGGCTGACCTGCCGCTGAACGTGAGCCGCGAGCTGCTGCAGGAAAGCCGCGACGTGCGCGCCATCCGCGAAGGTTCCACCAAGCGCGTGCTGTCCATGCTGGAAGACATGGCGAAGAAGCAGAAGACCGGCCCCGAAAGCAACGAAGGCAAGATCGATGTCAGCTCTGGCGACGCAGTCCCCGCACCTGAGCCGACCGAGAGCATCAGCAGCACGTCAGACGTGACCGATGTCAACGACAAAACCCAAACGGCTGCCGAAACCTCCGCCGAGTTTGCAGACAAGTCCAACGACTACGCCAAGTTCTACGCCGGGTTTGGCGCCGTGCTCAAAGAGGGTCTGGGCGAGGACATGGGCAACCGTGACCGCATCGCCAAGCTGCTGCGCTTTGCGTCCACCTCGTCGGATGCAATGACGGTGTCCTTTGCCGACTACAAGTCGCGCATGATGGACGGGCAGGACGCGATCTACTACATCACC
>JACMQX010000157.1 GCA_014376765.1 Ramlibacter sp.
ACCGCATGCTCCCACTCGAACTCGCCGACGAATTTGGTTTTCTCGTCAAAGCGGTGCTGCAACCCGATCACAACGCGGCGCAGGTCGGCCTGGGTTGCCGTGAGGTTCCTGGTGTAGCGGTTGTAGTTGATCTCGCCGTAACCCCCAATGATGGTTGAGGGCCCGCCTGGCACGCGAAGGCCAGAGCCCCCTGCGGCGGCGGTGGCAGTGCGCGCTTCTGCAGTGGCCTGCGATGCCTGGGTGGCCGCCTGCGAAGCCTGCATCGCGGCTTGTTGAGCCGTGGCATCGGTCCTGCCCTGGGCAGCTTTCAGTTGGTTGACCTCAGCCTTCAGGCGTTCGAGCTCGGAGCTCATCTGCTCAAGTTTGAGCAGCAATTGGTCCTGCGCAGTCGCCTGCGCATGGGCGGCGGTAACGGCACCTGCAAAGACAAGCGCGGCGCACAGAGGCAGCAAGCGAAGCGGGTTGGTGGTTTTCGTTGTCATTGTTTTGAAGATCGGGTTGTCATTAAACCGGCGCGTAACGCAAGGAACCGAAAAGACCTGCCGTCTCATCTTCCGGACCTGCAGCGAAATACAGGGTGTCAACGTCACCGAGGCTTGCGCCATTGCCGAAGGTCAGGCCCCACAGCCCGGCGATGGCCACGAAGCTGCTGTTGACAGCACGCAGGTAGCCAAGAAACGCGCCGGTTGTTCCGTCAAAAGCGGTCACATAACCGGCGCCGCCGAAATTACCCACCAGCACAGTGCCACCGAAGGCACCGAATGAAGCCGGCGCAATGGCAACGCCCCAGGGCGAGTTGAGGTGCTTTTCATCTTTATAGATGCGCACCAAAGCGCCTGACAGCGCGTATTCGACGAGGCGGCCCCGATCGGGCTGAAAGCCCCTGGCCTTTTCCTCGTCTGCGCTCATCGAGTCCTCTTCCGCGCTGTTGAACGCGAAGATGTCCGTGCTGCTGACGGTGGATTTGGCATAAGAGACAAACACGCGCGAGTTGAGCACAGTGATGTTCCAGGGCACAAAGTCTCCCGGCCGGGGGGCACCACCCGCACCCGTGGCAAACGGGTTGGCAAAACCAGCCGTTGGAACCAGATTCCAGCCAGCGTCAAACTGTCTGATTTGCGGTGACGTGCCGAAATCCGCAACCCACAAGGTGTCCCAGGTATCGGTTTTTACAGCACAGCCGAAGAAACTCATGCCCAAGTTGAGGCCACCAGCGCCGCCGTCAAACACGGTCTGGGTGGCGCCGTTGTTTCGCAGCGTGGCCCCCGTGTCCTTGCGCCGGTCTGTCCATGCATCAATGCGGCCGGAATCCGTCACGAAGATGAACCGGGCAGAGCCCTCCATGGCGACAGGCGCGCCTGTTGCATCAGGCATCTGCTGGCCGGTTGGCACAAAATTGGCAGAGGCAAGTGGCGCTCCATTGAAGGCAACGCCAGTTGATTTGCCGACGCTGCCCGCGCCAGTGATGGAGTCTGCGCCGGGCAAGGTGACTTGAGTGAGCTGATCGACACCCAGGCGGCGCAGTGCGGGCGTTGGCGAGTTGCTCACGTCGCCTACGAACTCCCAGGATGAGCCACCGCCATTGACCCAGAAGTGGCCGCCGGCACCTGCCGGCCGAATGGCAATGCCCCAGGCATTCACCATCTGGGGGACGAGAATTTGCGGGGCGTAGCTGGCCGACGACGCAACCAGGTTGGCCTGCATGAAACGGTTTTGCGCCGCCGGCTCGCTGCCCACGCCGCCACTGCCGGCACCACCACCGCCGCACGCTGTTACCAACGCGGCGGATCCGCCCACTGCCATGAACTGCCTTCTTTTCATTGTTTGACTCGCGGAGGGCCCCCGTATGGGAAGCTTTTGGTGGCTGGAATGGATGCGGGTAACCCGCCTTAATGAGAATAGATTGTATTCGCATTTGGCCATTCCGTGCCACCGCCATGGGCTCCCCCCCCCCCTCAAATCGGTACCGCCTACTCCTCATCCTCCGCATCGGCAGCGGGCGCGTCGCCCTCGGTGTCTTTGTCCTTGAGCCGCTTTTCCAGCCGCTTGCGGATGGATTGCGCTTCGTCCAGGAACTGCGGCAGCGGCACCGCAGGCGCCACCCGCCAGCCTGGCGGGAACACCGTTGCCATATAGAGCTGGTTAGACAGGCGGCCCGTCTGCAGCCAGCTGGTGCCCAGCAGCAAGGCGGCACCCACCAGTGCCACACCCGCCACCAGCGCGGCAAAGCCACGGCGGTGGTGCGGCGCAATCACCGTAAGGTGCACGAAGATGCCTGCCGCTACGGCGAGCACGTTGATCAGCAGGTCAAAGCGCGCGAGGCTCTCGAGCGAGAACATGAAGGCCAGCAGGTGCAACACTGACTGCAACGCCTGCGAGCCCAGCACGGTGGCGCAGGCAATGCGCACATGGCGCCAGAACCACAGCTTGCCGGTGAAGATGCGCGTGGCCATGGCCCACAGTCCCGCCCAAGCCGCAAGAGAAGCAGCGGACGCAGCCAGCAAACCCGGTAGCCGCTGCGCCAGCGCCCTGGACTCGGTGTTCGCCAGCCAGGCCATGCCGCCCAGCATCAACAGCACGGCGGCCGCCAGGGCAACCGTCCAGCCGGTGGTGCGCCACGGAAAGTGCGACAGCGGCAGCTCGGCCGCGAGCGGCTCGCCCACCAGCCGCAGGCTCAGCTTGAGCCGGCCCAGCAGCAACTCCTCGCCCGGCGCCCAGGCGAACTGCTCGCCGCGGCGCCAGGTGCGCCGGTGCTGCACCACGCCGTTGACGGTGTCCAGCATCTGCACGGTGACGGCGCCGTCTGCGGCGCGGTCGACCCGCAGATGTTCGGGCGCGACGTGCGCATCGTCCAGCACCAGGTCCGCGTCAAGCGCACGGCCGATGGTGACGGGCCACTGCATCACAGGGGCCCGCGCCACCAAAGCGCCGGTGCGGTCGTGCGCCTGCAAGACGCCCAGCATCCGGGAATCAGGAATGCCCGGCGGCATCAGCAATGCCTCCAGCGAAGGTTCACCACTCACTTGGGCGCCTCCCACTTGAAGCCGGCCAGGTAGTGGCCCACCAGCTTCATGCCGTTGTCAAAGCTCACGCCCTGCGCGTCCATGCGGCCCTGCACGCCTTGATGCGCGCGATTGAGGGACATCACCAGCACCGACACATCATTGAGCCCCGGCAGCTTGCGGTAGGCGCTCACGCAGACGACTGCGCGCATGTCCATCCCGCCGGTGTTGATGAAACGCTCCGAGCATTCAGCGGCCGTTGCCTTGCGTGAGGCACGCACCTGGAAGGCCTCGTTGGCAAAGCTCTGCGAGAACATGGACGAAAAGCGCAACGCGCCGACATTCGGCGCGTCATAGGCCTCGTAGCGCACACGAATGAAGCCGGTGCTGAACTCGCCGGCAAACACATGACTGTCGATCTGGCAGTCGGTACGCTCCAGGTCAAAGGCCTTGAAGTCCGGATCGCGCCCGCGGCCCCAGCAACGCGCCATCGAATCCTCCGGCACGGGCACGCTGTAGCCGCCGTGCTTTTGACCTTTGAGCGGCGCCGCCAGGAAGTTATGGGTGAGCAGCTCCTGGTGGGCCAGCACCTGCCGCGCCACCTCGGGGTGCGCCGGCTTGGTGATGGGTTGCGCCTTGGCGCCACGCGCGATCAGCGCCTCTGCAAACTCGGCCGGGATCAAAAAACTCACCAGGTCACCATCAAGCCGTTTGGACACATTAATGCCCACCACCCTTCCCGACTCATCCAGCGCTGGCCCCCCGCTCATGCCGGGGTTGAGCGCGCCGCCAAAAAAGATGCGCGGGTAAAAGCTGCGCTGCACCAGCCCGTTGAAGGTGCCCTCGGTCACTGCAAAGCCAATGTCCAGCGGATTGCCCAGCGAGTACATGCGCTCTCCGCGCGCCAGCGGCTCGCCCTTGGGCCGGAAGGCCAGCACCGGCACATTGCTGGCCGGTGTTTTCACGCGCAGCAGCGCCAGGTCGTTGCGCACATCAAACGCCAGGAGCTCAACCTCGGCCTCCTTGCCGTCCACCGGCACATACACCCCGCGGTACCGCTCGGGCTCCAGCGCGAGCTGGCTGGCCACGTGGAAGTTGGTAATGATGAGCCCGTCAGCCGACACAAAGAAGCCCGAGCCGACGCTCGCCTGCGTGTTGCTGTTGCGCAGCAGCGTGCGGATCTGCACCAGCTTGTCACGCGTGGTCTCGTACGCTCGCTGCGCATTGCGCGAGACTTGCGCCGCCGGCTCCTTGCCTGCCGCCGGCGCCGCTGGCGCCGCTTGCGCCTGCGCAAGGCCAGCAATGCACAGCCCGGCTGCGAGCGCAAGCAGCCGCTTGATGGTTGGTGTCATCAAACCATTCTATTGACTGTGCAGCACAATGCATTTCATGCCCTACCTGCCCACTTTCATCGCCCCCGCCAGATTCACAGACCCGGCTGCTGCGCTGGCCCAGGTCCGCCTGATCTACAACAGGCAGATCGACCACCTGCGCGAAGCCATGCAGCGCTTTGTGGCGGGCGAGACACTGCCAGGCCATGTGCGCGCTTGCTACCCCTTTGTGCGGGTGCACACCATCACCGTAGCGCGCCACGACACGCTGGAGACGGCGCTGCTGAGCTACGGCTTTGTCGCAGGCCCGGGCCGCTTTGAAACCACCCTCACCCGCCCCGACCTGTATGGCGAGTACTACCTGGAGCAATTCCGCCTGTTGCTGGAGAACCACCACGTCGAGCTGGAAGTTGGCACCAGCACCCAGCCCATCCCGGTGCACTTCTCGTTTGCCGAGCATGACCACATAGAAGGCAACATGACCGCCGCGCGCCGCATGCTGATGCGCGACGTATTCGACCTGCCCGACCTGGCCGCCATGGACGACGGCATTGCCAATGGCACCTACGAGCCCAGGCCCGGCGAGCCGCAACCGCTGTCGCTGTTTACAGCGCCGCGGGTGGACTACTCACTGCACCGCATGCGCCACTACACCGGCACTGCGCCGGAGTGGTTTCAGAACTTCATCCTGTTCACCAACTACCAGTTCTACATTGATGAATTTGTGCGGCTGGGCCACCAGGCCATGGCCGACCCGGACAGCGAATACACCGCCTTTGTCGAGCCGGGCAACGTGGTGACGCGCCGGGTGGGTTTGCCCGCCGTGGAGGGCGACGACCTGGGCATCCAGCCGCCGCGGCTGCCCCAAATGCCCGCCTACCACTTGATGCGGGCCAACCGCACCGGCATCACGATGGTCAACATCGGGGTGGGCCCGGCCAATGCGAAGAACATCACCGACCATATTGCCGTGTTGCGGCCGCATGCCTGGATCATGCTGGGCCACTGCGCGGGCCTGCGCAACAGCCAGCAGCTGGGCGACTATGTGCTGGCCCACGGCTACGTGCGCGAAGACCATGTGCTGGACGAAGAGCTGCCACTGTGGGTGCCGATCCCGGCACTGGCCGAGATCCAGCTCGCGCTGGAAAAGGCGGTGGCCGACGTGACGCAAATGAAAGGCCCCGACTTGAAGCGCATCATGCGCACCGGCACCGTAGCCAGCACCGACAACCGCAACTGGGAGCTGCTGCCCGACAACCAGCCGCAGCGCCGCTTCAGCCAGAGCCGCGCGGTCGCGCTGGATATGGAAAGCGCCACCATCGCCGCCAACGGCTTTCGCTTCCGCGTGCCCTACGGCACCTTGCTGTGCGTGAGCGACAAGCCGCTGCACGGCGAAATCAAACTGCCCGGCATGGCCAATCACTTCTACCGTGAGCGGGTAGACCAGCATTTGCGCATCGGCATGCGGGCGGTGGAGTTGCTGCGCGAGCAGGGGAACAAGAACCTGCACAGCAGGAAGCTGCGGAGTTTTGCGGAAGTGGCGTTTCAGTAAGAGTCAGCACCGGCGGGAGCCGCTCAGAAGATTTCCACCTTTTGCCGAATTGATGCAAAGGCTGATGGCTGCCCTGGATGTCCTCAAGACCCTCAAGCCAGCAATGCCGAAGTACTCCGCACCCGCAGCGACAGCTCCCGCGCCAGGTTCTGCATGATCTGCATCGCTGCTTCGGGGCGGTGCTCCAGCAGGCCGGACAAGGCAGGGGCGGTCAACAGCAGCGCGCGCACAGGTAATTCGGCGCGCACCGACGCCGAGCGTGGCTTGCCGTCCACCAGCGACATCTCACCCACGAACTGGCCGGGGCCAAAGGCGGCAAGGCGTGATGAGGTGGCGTCGAGGTCGGCATAGACGTTGACGAAGCCCTCTTCGATCAACCACACGCCGTCGCTCACCTCGCCGCGGTGAAAGAGCCACTCATGCCGGTTCACCGTGCGGGGCTCGGCCATCATCAGCACGGCTGTGAGGTCTTCGGAGGACAGGCCCTCAAGCAACCGGTTGTCGGCAGCGGCTTTGGCCAGCAGGGGCTCCGCAATGACGGTTGCACCCATCAGCACCACGTCTTCGCAGGCCTCCAGCGCGCGATCCAGGTCGGGCTGGCGGCTAAGACCCGACAGGGCGTCCAGGCTGACACGCAGTGGCGCCGAGTGCACGGCCTGCAGGCCGGCCAGCACCACGGCGCGGCCGCTTTCGATCAGGGTCTTGACCAGCCGCTGCAGCGCAACAATGCCGCTTTCATCTGCATCGACAACCCGGCTCACTTCGATGACCACCGCCCGCGCATCACGGTCCATCTCATCGGCCAGTTGCCCAAGCCGGTAGCTGTTGCCAAAGAACAGGTGGCCTGACAGGCGCAACACCGCCACCCGTCGCGGCTGGCGCCTGAGCAGGCCTTCTTCGGCAGCGCTACGCGCGCGGCGCGAGCGGTAGCGGTCCAGGTAGTCCCAGCTGGCGGTCATGTCGCGGGAGACGCGGCGCAGCACCGCGAGCGACGAGATCGCAATGCCGGCAAAGCTGGCCCAGATCAGGTTGCCAAAAAATCCGATCATGGTGATGGCCATGATCAGGCGCAGCCCCAGGTCCCCGCCCCCCAATGCGCGGCCGGTGCGCACCATCCGAACCAGCCACGCCCGCGAGTACGGGTCTGACACCACATGCGCCTGCACCACCAGCAGCCCCACCACGATGCCTGTCGGCAGCTTCAGCAGCCAGGGCGCAAAGACCACCACGATCGCTGCCGTCACAGCTACGCAGGCGACGGCAGCCAACGGCCCGCGCCCACCGCGAAGCCAGACGGGCACTCCACGCGCAGTGCTCGCCGATGCGGGCACGCCGCCCAGCACCGCGCTGGCCATGTTGGTCAGACCCAGGACCACCATTTCGCGGTTGTGCTGGATCCGCATGCCAAAGCGCAGCTCCATCGCGGCGGCGGTGGTAAAGCTCTCCAGCGTGATCACCAGCGCCAGAGTGGCGGCGCCCGGCACGCCCAGAACCAGCAGCCGCTGCCAGTCACTGCCGCCGGCGGCCGGCCAGAGCAGGGCGCCCGACCAGCGCCACCCGTCGAGCACACTCAGGCTCAGGCTGTGCGCCGCACCGCTTTCAGTCAGCGCGACCGCTGCGGCGCCAGCCGCCAACGCGACCAGCACGGAGGGAATGCGCCCCAGAGCCGGCCGCCGTGCCTGCAGCCAGAACCAGCCGGCGTAACAGCCCACCATGACCGCCGCATCAAAGCTGGCCAGCCAGGAGCTGTTGATCAGCTGGCGGAGTCCGACCCACAGCACAATCAGCGCACTGCCGTTGGCAATGCCCGCGGCAACCGGGCCCGGGATCATCCGGAACAGGTTGCCCAGCCGCAGCAGGCCGCATACCACCACCAGTGCGCCGGCCGCCAACAACGTCAGGCTTGCCGCACCCAGGCCCACTGCCAGTCGCGCTGCGTCCAGCGGCACGCCCGGCGCTGGCGCGCACAGCTGCAATATGAGGCCGGTATAAAGCGCCAGCGACGCCGCACGCGCGCCGCTGATCATCGACGGATGACCGCGCATCAACACCGGCAGCGCCGAGACCACCACGCCCGTCACGAGGACAGCCCAGAACCCTGCTGCAACCGCCACCGAGCCGAGCACGCTGCTGAACAGGATCAGGGGGCCAAGCGTCGCACTCAGCCCATACAAGGCGCCTTCCAGGCCCGCCGCCATTTCGGTTTTGGGCTTGTACTGCAAGGGTTGCGGCACGGTACTGCTGAGCTGCATAGGATCGTCCTCAAGCCGCCGGCGGCTTCTTGATTGCCGCCTGCGGGTTCTCACTTGCCGCGCGAGGCTTCACCCTGGACGCGGCGAGCTTGGCATTCGTGCGGGCGACCTCCACATCCGCATCAAACGCCAGCGCCACGCCCATGCGGCGTTTGGTGAAGCTCTCAGGCTTGCCGAACAGGCGGACATCGCTGTTGGGCACCCGCAGCGCATCGGCCACACCGTCAAACACAATGCCCGTGGCATTTACACCGCCGTAGATCACCGCGCTGGCACCGGGGCTCTTGAGCGCGGTATTCACCGGCAAGCCGAGGATGGCGCGCGCATGCAGCTCAAACTCGCTTTGCCACTGCGTGCACATCGTCACCATGCCGGTGTCGTGCGGGCGCGGGCTTACCTCGCTAAACCACACATCACCACCTTTGACAAAAAGCTCCACGCCGAACAGGCCCAGGCCCGAGGGCTTGCCGTCATGGCCCTGGCCCAGGTTGTCTGTCACGGCCTTGGCAATCTCGCGGCTTTTTTGCAGCGCAGCCGGCGCCATGGGGATGGGCTGCCAGCTTTCGACATAGTCCCCGCTGACCTGCACATGGCCGATGGGTTCGCAAAAATGCGTCTCGATCTGGCCGCCCTCGCCCAGGGCGCGTACCGTCAGCTGGGTGATTTCGTAGTCAAAGTCAATGAAGCCTTCAACGATGACGCGGTCGTGGCTCACCCGGCCGCCTGCCATGGCGTAGTCCCAAGCGGCCTTGACGTCAGCTGGCCCGCCGATCTTGCTCTGGCCCTTGCCGGACGAGCTCATCACCGGCTTGACGATGCAGGGGTAGCCGATCTTGCCGTCAATCGCCTGCTGCAGTTCCTGCAGCGAATCGCAAAAGACGTAGGGGCTCGTGGGCAGGCCCAGCGTTTCTGCGGCCAGACGGCGAATGCCTTCGCGGTCCATGGTGAGGCGGGCGGCGCGGGCCGTGGGGATGACGCGCACGGTGCCGGCCTGCTCCAGCTGCTCCAGCATGGCGGTGGCGATGGCTTCTATCTCGGGCACCACCAGGTGGGGCCGCTCCTGCTCGATCAGGGCCTTGAGCTGCGCCGGGTCGCTCATGGTGATGGTGCGCGCATGGTGCGCCACCTGCTGGCCGGGGGCATTGTCGTAGCGGTCTACCGCGATCGTCTCCACGCCCAGGCGTTGAAGCGCAATCAGCACCTCTTTGCCCAGTTCACCGGAGCCCAGGAGCATGACTTTGGTTGCGTGGGGGGACAGGGGAGTGCCAAGGAGGGTCATGCGGGAGCTTGCAATGCTTGCGGTTGGGGAAAGGCAGATTCGTCGGGGCGAACCTTGAATTTAACCGATGCGCAAGAATTCGTTATGACTTGCTGCAGATCATGTCCGCTGCCTTCTCGGCCATGGCAATGACAGGGCCGTTGGTGTTTCCACTCACCACCGTGGGCATTACCGATGCGTCCACCACACGCAGGCCTTCGATACCGTGCACGCGCAGGCTGGCGTCCACCACGTCCATCGGCCCGGCTCCCATCTTGCAGGTGCCAACCGGGTGATAGATCGTGTCGGCATGGGTGCGGATGAATTGCTCGATCTCCGCATCTGAACGGGCGCCAGCCGAGGCGGGCAGTTCCTCGCCGCGGTAACCCGCCAGGGCGGGCTGGGTGAGGATGTTGCGCATGAGCTTGAAGCCGCGAATGAGCGTATCCATGTCTTCGCGCGCGCTGAAGAAGTTCGGGTCGATCAGCGGCGCGGCCGCAGGGTCGGCGCTGGCGAGCTTGACGCTGCCACGGCTTTCTGGGTGCAACAGGCAGACGTGGCAGGAGTAGCCGTGGCCAAACACCGTCTTGCGGCCGTGATCAATGAGCTTGCCGATGACAAAGTGCAGTTGCAGATCGGGCGTGGGCTCCTGGGGCCGGCTCTTGATAAAGCCGCCCGCTTCCGCAAAGTTGGTGGTGAGAAGGCCACTGCGCAGCTTGCGCCATTCGAAGATGCCTTTGACCACACGCACCATGCCGGCCAGCGACAGGCCGAACAGGTCCTTGAGGTGGGGCGCATTCACCACCTGCACCACGTCCACGTGGTCGTGCAGGTTCTCGCCCACACCGGGCAGGTCATGCACCAAGGCAATGCCGTGCTGCTGCAGCTGCGCGGCCGGGCCCATGCCCGAGAGCATCAGCAGCTGAGGCGACTGGAACGCGCCGGCGCACAGCAACACTTCGCGTGTGGCCATGAGCTCGCGCATCTCGGCGCCCTGGCGGAACTCCACGCCGACGGCGCGCTTGCCTTCCATCAGGATGCGGGTGGCGTGGGCGCCGGTGATGACCTGCAGGTTGTGGCGCGCCAGGTTCGGCGTGAGGTAGGCCTTGGCGGCGCTGAAGCGCTCACCGCCTTTGTGGGTGACCTGGTACATGCCCACGCCTTCCTGGTCGTGCGCATTGAAGTCGCGGTTGTGCGGGTAGCCAGCCTGCTTGCCCGCCTCGACAAACACCGGCCCGAAACGGTTGGGGCTGCGCAGGTCCATGACGTTGAGCGGGCCGCCTGCGCCGTGAAA
>JACMQX010000158.1 GCA_014376765.1 Ramlibacter sp.
AAACCGCAAGGGCAACGCTCGAAGGGCAGGCGCTTGCGCCCGTTAAATACGAAGTGCCCGTCATGGCCCGCAACGAAGGCGCCGCTTGATGCTACGCTTGCTCATGGGTTACGTGCCCGAAAACAAAAACTGACACCTCCGGTCCTCCAGATGACCTACCAAATCATTTACTCCTCAGCGTCTGCGATGCCCATGCAACTGGATGACCTGGAGGAGATCCTCCAGCATGCCCGCGACAAGAATGCGGCGAAGGGCATCTCCGGCGCCTTGGTGTATGTTGACGGCGTGTTTCTGCAGATCCTTGAAGGCGATGCGCGAACGGTTGAGGAATTGATGGTGCGGATCGCCTGTGATGTGCGCCACGAAACCGTAACGGTTCTTAAAGAGGAGGTCGTCTCCGCAGCGACCTTCACCGACTGGAGCATGGCGTATGTCAGCGCTACCCCGGCAGAAGTCGCAAGGTGGGCCGGTTTGAGCGGGACAATGGCACTTCCGGAAATCCTGAGCGACATGCGCAACAGCCCCTTCAACGCGACCCGGTTGGCTGAGAGCATTTTTGCGGTCCTGACCAGCAAAGGGCAGGGCAGCCGCTGAAGCGAGTCTGCTTCTACATCCCTACGTAATTCGGCCCGCCGCCACCTTCGGGCGTGACCCAGACGATGTTCTGTGTCGGGTCCTTGATGTCGCAGGTCTTGCAATGCACGCAGTTCTGCGCGTTGATCTGCAGGCGGTCGGTGTTGTCCTGGTTCTTGACGTATTCGTACACGCCCGCCGGGCAGTAGCGCGCTTCAGGGCCAGCGTATTTCGCCAGGTTGATCTGTACCGGCACTGAGGCGTCCTTGAGCGTCAGGTGCGCCGGCTGGTTTTCTTCATGGTTGGTGTTGCTGATGAACACGCTGGACAAACGGTCAAAGGTGAGCTTGCCGTCCGGCTTGGGGTAGATGATGGGTTGGCACTCGGCCGCAGGCTTGAGCGCCAGGTGGTCGGGCTTGTCGCGCCGCAGCGTCCAGGGGATGTGTCCGCGCAGCGCGAACTGCTCCAGGCCGTTCATCAGCGTTGCAACAGTCAGGCCCTTCTTGAACCAGGACTTGAAGTTGCGCGCCTTCTTCAGCTCGGTGTACAGCCAGCTCTTTTCGAAGGCCTCGGGGTAGGCGCTCAGTTCATCGTGCTGGCGGCCGGCCATCAGGGCTTCGCAGGCGGCGTCGGCCGCGAGCATGCCGCTTTTCATGGCTGCATGGCTGCCCTTGATGCGGCTCACGTTCAGGTAACCCGCATCGCAACCCACCAGCGCACCGCCCGGGAACACGGTCTTGGGCAGGCTCAGCAAGCCGCCTGCCGTGATGGCGCGTGCGCCGTAGCCCAGGCGCTTGCCGGGCTTGATGCCGTGCGCCTCGTCGCCTTCCAGGTAGTAACGGACGTTGGGGTGCGTCTTCCAGCGCTGGAACTCTTCAAACGGGCTGAGGTAGGGGTTGGAATAGTCCAGGCCGGTGATGAAGCCGAGCGTGACCTTGTTGTCCTCCGCGTGGTACAAAAATGCGCCGCCGTAAGTGCTGCTGTCCATCGGCCAGCCGGCGGTGTGCATGACAAACCCGGGCTGGTGGCGCTTGGGGTCGATCTCCCACACTTCCTTGACGCCCAGGCCGTAGGTCTGCGGGTCCTTGCCGGCGTCAAGCTTGAATCTGCTGATGAGCTGCTTGCCCAGGTTGCCGCGTGAGCCTTCGGCGAAGATGGTGTACTTGGCGTGCAGTTCCATGCCGAGCTGGAAGTGGTCGGTGGGCTCACCGTCTTTGCCTATGCCCATGTTGCCGGTGGCCACGCCCTTCACCGACCCGTTTTCATTGAAGAGAATTTCAGCAGCGGGAAAGCCCGGGAATATTTCAACGCCCAGTTCTTCAGCCTGCTGGCCCAGCCACTTGGTGACGGCGCCCAGGCTGACGATGTAGTTGCCGTGGTTTTGAAAGCAGGGCGGCAGCAGGAAGTTGGGCACGCGAACGCCGCTTTTCATGCCGAGGAAAATCATCGCGTCGTCCGTCACGCCCTGGTTCAGCGGGGCGCCGCGTTCGCGCCAGTCGGGAAACAGTTCATTGAGCGCGCGCGGGTCCATGATCGCGCCCGAGAGAATGTGCGCGCCCGGCTCCGAGCCTTTCTCCAGCACCACCACCGAGACTTCCTTGCCGTTCACGACCGCCATCTGTTTGAGCCGGATGGCCGTCGCCAGGCCGCCGGGGCCGCCGCCCACCACCACCACGTCGTATTCCATTGCCTCGCGGGGGCCGAACTTCGCCAGGATCTCGTCTTGTGTCATGGGGGTCTCGCTGATAATGAACTTGGGCTCCGTGCAGTATGGCAAGAGACCAGCAACAATCATTTTATGCGGCGTGACGGGTCTGTCCTGTCGCCGCCGCGCTGCTTATTAGTGGAGACTCCTCATGGCATACAGCATCGATCTTTCCGGCCGCGTGGCCCTTGTCACCGGCGCCTCCAGCGGACTGGGCGCGCGCTTTGCCACCACGCTGGCGCGCGCGGGCGCGGCTGTGGTGCTGGCCAGCCGGCGGGTCGAGAAACTCAAGGAACTGCGCGCCCGCATTGAAGGCGAGGGCGGCGACGCGCATGTGGTCGAACTGGACGTGACCGACCTGGGCTCCATCAAAGCCGCCGTGGCCCGGGCCGAGACGGAGGTGGGCTCGATCGACATCCTGGTCAACAACTCGGGCGTGAGCACCACGCAGCGCCTGCAGGACGTGACCGAGGAAGACTACGACTTCGTCTTCGACACCAACGTGCGCGGCTCATTCTTTGTCGCGCAGGAAGTGGGCAAGCGCATGCTGGCACGCTCGCGCGGCGCCGCACCGGGCAGCTTCACGGGCGGGCGCATCATCAACGTGGCGTCTACGGCAGGCCTGCGGCCGTTGCCGCAAATCGGCGTCTACAGCATGAGCAAGGCAGCCGTGGTGCACATGACCAAAGCCATGGCCATTGAATGGGGGCGCTTTGGCATCAACGTGAATGCGATGTGCCCCGGCTACATTGAAACCGAGATCAATCAACATCACTGGGGCACCGAGCAGGGCCAGAAGCTGGTGCAGATGCTGCCGCGCAAGCGCGTGGGCAAGCCCGAAGACCTGGACGCCCTGCTGGTGATGCTGGCCAGCGACCAGAGTCACTTCGTCAATGGCGCGGTGATTGCGGCAGACGATGGTTTTAGCGTCTGATGCCCGGGAAGTATTGCGATGAAGATTGAAATCCCCGAGAAGAAAAAGCTGGTGTTCGAGTCGCGCATCCCGATCCGCTGGGGCGACATGGATGCGATGAACCATCTCAACAATGGCACCTATTTCCGCTACATGGAGACGATCCGCATCGACTGGTTCAGCTCCATCAACTGCATCCCGTCGCCCGATGGCGAGGGACCGGTCATCGTCAATGCCTTTTGCAACTTCTACAAGCAGCTGGAATACCCGGGCGACGTGCTGATGAAGATGTATGTGAGCGACCCGGGGCGCACCACCTTTGAGAGCTGGTGCACGCTGGAGCGGGCCGAGGCGCCGGGGTTTGTGCATGCAGCAGGCGGGGCCACCACGATCTGGGTGGACTTAAAGGCACAAAAGTCGCTGCCGCTGCCAGACTGGGTGCGCAAGATCGTTGAGTGAAGCCGGCGGCTTGCCGGCGCTGACGTCAGGGCGTCATTTATCGAGGATTTTTGGCTACGCCGGGCTTGTCTGCCTTGCTGGCTTTGCCCGCCTTGTCGGCGTTTGCCGTATGCCCTGACCCTGCCGGCGAGTTGCGCAACGCCTGGACCTGCCGGTTAACCATGCTCGCGCCCACTATCCACTTCACCCGGCTGGACCAATTGAGCCGGGCCTTGACGAAGGGCGTCGACGAATAAAACTGGTAGGGATCGTCAAACACGCCCCAGTCCCGAAGCGGCAGGCTGTCTTCATCCGCTTCGCAGTATTGGCCAAAGGAGTTTCTGGAACCGTTCCAGCTGGTGCTGCCGTGCACGTGCATGCCGTAGCCCACCGAGCGGCCTTCCTGCCGAAGCCGAAGTTTCGCCGCAACGGCCAGCTTGGTGTCCACCACATAACTGTCCAGCGCCAGCCACCGGCCGTCGAGCAACACTTCGGTACAGCCATGTTCAATGGGCGTGCTGCCGGTGTCGATCAGGCCATACAGAAAATCAGGTTTGAGCGAGACAAAGCGAATGCGCGACGGGATGCCGGCCGAGCGCAGCAGCGCCACCAGCAGCGTACTTTTGGTGTGGCAGTCACCCCGGCCGTGGTTGAGAGCCTGCAAAGCGGAGGTGCCGGTGCTGTCGGCAATTGCACCAAAGGGCAGGGAGCAAACGTAGTTGACGCAGGCCAACGCTTTTTGGCGCGGTGTTGTCTGCAGCTGGGTGAGGCGTTGTGCGCGCAGACGGATCCGCGGGTGATCGAACTGCAGCAGTGGCGTATTTACCAACCAGCGCGCGGGATCGGTATCGGCATCGCCAGTACGGGCTTGGGTACCGACACGCTCGTGATCAAAATCACCAAGGGGCTGGACATGTTTTTTGGAGTCAAACATCGGTGGATTCCCGGAGCGAACAACATAGTCGTATCAATTTACGCGTTAGGAGGGCCACTCGATTGACATGGGTATTTATATTTCTAAAAAAACCGCCAAAAACTCACGCCTTTGGTCTTGGGACCCGGCCCATCAGATAAAACTCGGCGTTGGGCTGCATGCCCGAGAAGCTGGCCATCCGGTTGGACAGGCCAAAGAAAGCCGTGATGGCGGCGATGTCCCAGGCGTCTTCATCAGAAAAACCGTGTTGCTTGAGCGCGCTGAAATCCTCGTCCTCAATATCGCTGCTGTTCAGGCACACCTTCATCGCAAAGTCCAACATGGCCCGCTGGCGCGGCGTGATGTCGGCCTTGCGGTAGTTGACTGACACCTGGTCAGCCACCAGCGGCTTTTTCTCGTAGATGCGCAAGATGGCGCCATGGGCCACGACGCAGTACAGGCAGTTGTTGGCCGAGCTGGTGGTGGTGACGATCATCTCCCGGTCGCCTTTGGTGAGGCCGCTTTGCCGGCCCACGGACTCAGGCACCATCAACGCGTCGTGGTAGGCAAAAAACGCCCGCCATTCCGCCGGCCGCCGGGCAAAGCCGAGGAACACATTGGGCACGAAGCCGGCTTTCTCCTGCACTTCAAGCACCTTGGCCTTGATGTCGTCAGGCAGGTCGTTCAGGTCGGGGGCGGGGTAGCGGGGCATGGTGTTTTTTCTTTCAGGGCGAAACGATGGTCAATGTGGGGAAATAAATGCGGTAGCGCAAGAGCACATCGCCCGTGGGCTGCACTTCAAACTCGACTTCGCTGTGCGGATGCAGGCCCGCCTGCTCGCGTACCGATTGCGGGATGGTGACCTGGCCTTTGCTGGTGATTTTCATGATTCTTACCTTGTGCAGCAAGAATCTTACTTCTGGTCTGTGTGCAGTGCTAAACGCCTTTGTTGCGGTGCGTTTGCCGGGGCTACCATGGATCTTTAAAAGGAGCAAAACATGACACTTCCAGATAAAGACTATGACAAGGGCCTGGCGCGGCGCAAAGAGGTGATGGGCGAGGCCTATGTGGCGAGCGCGCTGGGCAAGGCCACGGCGTTCACAACGCCGATCCAGGACTACATTACCCGCAACGCCTGGGGCGACACCTGGCAGCGGCCGGGGCTGGATTTGAAGACACGCAGCCTCGTGACGGTGGCCTTTCTCACGGCGCTGGGCAAGCAGCATGAACTGAAGGCGCATGTGCGGGGTGCCCTGAACAACGGCGCCACGCCCGAAGAGATTCAGGAGGTGCTGCTGCACGCGAGTATTTACTGCGGCCTGCCCGCTGCGGTGGATGCGTTCAGGTCGGCTGCGGAGGTGGTGGACGGAGCGCCGAAATCATGAGCACCGGCACCGTTACCCTCCACCGTGTCCTGCGCACCAGGCCAGAGCGCGTCTACCGCGCCTTCCTGGACGCAGCGGCTTTCGCCAAATGGCTGCCACCCTACGGCTTCACCTGCACCGTGCACCACCTGGAGGCCAAAGTTGGCGGTACCTTCAAGATGAGCTTCACAAACTTCTCAGGCGGCAACAGCCATTCTTTTGGTGGTGAGTATCTGGAGCTCGTGCCTTCCGAACTGATCCGCTACACCGACAAGTTCGACGACCCCAACCTGCCAGGCACGATTGAAGTGACGATCCGTCTGAAGCCCGTGATGACCGGAACGGATGTGAGCATCACGCAGTCAGGCATCCCGGCTGCTATTCCGGTGGAGATGTGTTACCTCGGGTGGCAGGAGTCGCTCGCGCAACTGGCCACTTTGGTAGAGCCAGAGATTCCCGGCTAGCCAGATTCATCAGACCCCGGCCATGAGTTTGTGGACCAGGTCTGCGGTCGTATTGGCTTTGTATTTGCGCATCAACCGCGCCCGGTAAATCTCCACCGTCCGGTGGCTGATCTCCAGCACTTTGCCGATCTCCTTGGAGGTCATGCCCTCCAGCAGCTTGGCAGCCACTTCGCGTTCGCGGGCGGTGAGCTCGGCCTTGACCGGGCGCTGTGAGCTCAGGTCTTCAAAGCTCCAGACGCCCGCCTCATGCGGCGCGGCGCGGTTGAAGGCGCGGCCTGTCACGTGGCACCAGAACAGATCGCCGTTGGCGCGCTTCATGATGCGGTTGTCCGCATAGTGGCCTTTGGCATTGAGGATGGGCGCGATGCGTGCGCCCAGCCTCTCATATTCATCGACGCTGGGGTACAAAACCTGGAACGACTGCCCCAGCAGTACCTGACGCGAGGCGCCGAACATCTCGCATACATGCTCATTGCAGTCCACAATCGCGCGGTTGCGCGACACCACCAGACCGACCGGTGCCATGTTGAAAGCGAGTTGGTAGTCAACGTCCATGGGACTTACCTTTACGGGCTACTACGTAATTTCTTAAGTAGTATCGTAGCCGCAGTTGTAATAGTCATCCAGCCTGTCCGGCAAAGGATTTCTTCAACAGGAGACACGCCTTGAACAAAATATTTCCCTCCGCTGATGCGGCCTTGAAGGGCATCGTCAAGGACGGCCAGCTGCTCGCTGTGGGCGGCTTTGGCCTGTGCGGCATCCCCGAGGCGCTGATCGACGCGCTGGTGGAAAGCAAGGTGAAAGATCTCACCATCATCTCCAACAACGCAGGCGTCGACGGCTTCGGCCTGGGCAAGCTGCTGGAAACCCGGCAAACCAAAAAAATGATCTCCAGCTATGTGGGCGAGAACAAGGAGTTCGAGCGCCAGTACCTGGCCGGGGAGCTGCAGCTGGAGTTCACACCACAAGGCACGCTGGCCGAGAAGCTGCGCGCAGGTGGCGCGGGCATCCCGGCGTTTTTCACCAAGACCGGCGTGGGCACCATCGTGGCCGACGGCAAGGAGCTGCGCGAGTTCGACGGCGAGACCTACGTGATGGAACGCTCGCTCATTCCCGACGTGGCGCTGGTCAAGGCCCAGGTGGCCGACAAGTCAGGCAACCTGCGCTTCAACCTCACCGCACGCAACTTCAACCCCGCTGCAGCAATGGCGGGCAAGATCTGCGTTGTTGAAGTCGAGCAGATCGTAGAAGTGGGCGAGCTCGCGCCAGACGACATCCATTTGCCAGGCATTTATGTGCACCGCATCGTGCTGAACGCCACGCCGGAAAAGCGCATTGAAAAGCGCACCGTCACAGAGAACATCACAGAGAAAGCAGGAGCCTGATCATGCCGTGGACACAAGACCAGATGGCGGCCAAAGCGGCCAGCGAACTCGAAGACGGTTTCTACGTAAACCTGGGTATTGGCATCCCGACGCTGGTAGCCAACTTTGTGCCTGCTGATAAAGAGGTGTGGCTGCAAAGCGAAAACGGCATGCTGGGCATCGGCCCCTTCCCGACCGCCGACAAAGTGGACGCCGACCTGATCAACGCCGGCAAGCAGACCGTCACGACCATCAAGGGCTCGTCGATTTTCGGCAGCCATGACTCGTTTGCCATGATCCGTGGCGGCAAGATCAATCTTTCGATCCTGGGCGCGATGCAGGTGAGCGCCAGAGGGGACCTCGCCAACTGGATGATCCCCGGCAAGATGGTCAAGGGCATGGGCGGCGCGATGGACCTGGTGGCGGGCGTCAAGCGGGTGGTCGTGCTGATGGAGCATGTCGCACGCAAGAAAGACGGCACCGAAGACTTGAAGATCCTGGACAACTGCACGCTGCCGCTCACAGGCGTAGCCGTGGTGGACCGCATCATCACCGACATGGCGGTGATGGACGTGACGCCCGATGGCCTCAAAGTCGTGGAACTGGCGCCGGGCGTGACGATGGAATCGCTGCAGGCCAAGACCGGGACCAAGCTGCATTGAGCGACTTGCAACAGGCGCACTTCATCAAGGTCATTGTGTGAGCGCGCCGTACCAGCGAACTGTCTTGAAGCGCATGACCGCGCGCGAGGCCCTCGCTTCCATCTGGCGCCTTGCTGGCCTGCCTGAAGAAGCGCTGGACTTTGTAACCCTCACCGGTAACGAGCCGGTGTTTCCTTCCTCTTTCGCCGTTGGCACCGCCGCGCAATCAACGATTTCGGCCGCGGCGCTTGCCGCCTGCGAACTGGGACACCAGCGCGGCGTGCCGCGCCAGGTGGTCTCGGTGGACATGCTGCACGCTGCGGCCGAGTGCACAGGCTGGTTCAGCCTGGACGGTGTCGCGCCGGACATCTGGGACAAGTTTTCGGGCCTGTATCGCGCGGCAGATGGCTGGGTGCGCGTGCACGCGAACTTTGCGCACCATCGCGAGGGTGCGCTGCGCCTGCTGGGCCTGGATCCTTCAACGGCGACCCGCGCTGATGCCGAGGCTGCGATGTTGGGCCGGCGCGCGCTTGAGTTTGAGGAGGCGGCCGGCAAGGCCGGGCTGGTTGCCTTTGCCCTGCGTAGCTTTGATGAGTGGGACGCCACGGCGCAAGCGCAGGCACTGGCCACGCAGCCGCTCCTGACCATCGAGCGCATTGGCGATGCCCCGCCCTTGCCCTTGCCGCCGCTTGTCGCCGAGGCGCGCCCCCTGGATGGGGTGAGGGTGCTGGACCTGACGCGCATCCTGGCCGGTCCTGTCGCCAGCCGCGCGCTCGCGTCTTTAGGGGCGGAAGTGATGCTGGTGAATTCGCCCACGCTGCCGAACATCGACGCCATCGCCGACACCAGCCGGGGCAAGCGCTCCGTGCATGTGGACTTGAAGACGCCGCAAGGCAAAGGTGTGTTCAGCGAACTGTTGTGTGGTGCGCATGTGATGGTGCAGGGGTACCGGCCCGGCGGGCTGGAGCGCCTGGGCTTCGGCGCGCAGGCGGCTGCGGCGCTACGGCCCGGCATTGTCTATGTGGGCTTGAGCGCTTTCGGCCCGCACGGGCCCTGGACGCAGCGGCGAGGCTTTGATTCCTTGCTGCAAACCGCCATGGGCTTCAACCATGCTGAAGGCGATGCAGAGGGTAAGGGCGCGCCACGCGCCATGCCGATGCAAATTCTGGACGAGGCGTCTGGCTACCTGATGGCCATGGGCGCCAGTGCCGCGCTTTGGCGCCAGCAGCGCGAGGGCGGCAGCTGGCATGTGCAGGTGTCGTTGGCGCAGACCGCGACGTGGTTGCGATCGCTGGGGTGCGTGGCGGGCGGGCTGCAACTGACCAGACCCGCGATCACCCCTTTCATTGAAACTTCAATGTCGGGATTCGGGGTGCTTGCCGGGGTGCGGCCAAGTGCGCAATTGGCCCGCACGCCCGCTGGCTATCAACGGGCCTCCGAACGGCCGGGCACTTCATTGCCAGTCTGGTAAACCTGCTTTGCGCGCGAGGGTGGGGGCCGAACCGCCGTTCACTTGACAGGCGGCTTCAAGCCAAATGCCTCGGCCAGTTGCGCCGTGGGCAGCGCACCCTCCTTGATCACGACATCGCCGGAAATGGCGTTCTTTCCGATGATCGTTGGCACCGAGTTGAACTGGTAGCGGTCCAGCAGTTTGGTGTTCAGTTCCACCGCCTTCTTCAGCGTATCCAGTTCACCGCTGGCGGTGATGCCGCCGGCCTTCTTTCGCATGGACTCCTCATGCGCATCCATCGCGGCTACCGGGTCCGGCGCGGCGAGGAGGGCCGCGCCCTGCGGCGTGCTGGAGGCATTGAGCAGCCCGACCGGAATCCAGACGAACTTCGCCTGCGCCTTGAGCGGCCTGGCCTCGTTCCACAGCGTGGCGCAATGTGAACACTGCGGGTCGAAGAAGACGTAGATCGTGCGCGCACTCACCGCAGCGCCAACAGTGAAGCCTCGCGCCTCCCTGGCGATCGATTCAATGGAGACAGGCGTGGTGCGGGCCGGCAGTTCGGCCGTGCCAGCAGGCTTGTCCGCCTTGTCTTTGCAGGCGGTGAGCGTGAGTGTGCAGGCCAGCAGGCTGGCGGCGAGGAAAGGCAGTGTCTTCATGCCAACACCATAGCAAACCTTTAGGGGGTCAGTCATGCGGCAGGTCTTTATTCGGGGCCGCCTGAGCGAATCTCGCACTGCAGAACCTCGACCCCGCCAGCCCGAAGCGCCAGGCTACATCCACAGCTTTTGAAATGCCGATGCGCGGCCCGGTGACCACCTCGACCGGTTCCGGTGCGGCCATCACCTTGAACGGCGCCCGGTCAAGCCTGTGGCCGTTCATGGCGTGGGTGATGGCCAGCGCCTGACCCAGCTTCCCGGGGCCGCTGCATAAAAGGCGCGGGTCCTGCAGGCCACGGCGCTCACGCATGACGTCCAGTCCTTTGGTCGGCTCGATGGCGCGGATCAGCACACCGGCGCCGTGGCCTTCTTCGCAGCAGACAAAGTTCAGGCACCAGTGGATGCCGTAGGAGCGGTAGACGTAGGCGCGGCCCGCCGGTCCGAACATGGCCGCGTTGCGCGGCGTCAGGCCGCCGAAGGTGTGGGACGCCGGATCGTCGCGGTCATAGGCCTCGGTCTCCACGATGATGCCGCCCACGCCGTCCACCAGCAGCGTGGCGCCGATCAGCATGCGTGCAATCTCATGCGAGTCGCCGATGAAGTCGCCGGGCTTGAGTGGTCTGCCCGCGATGTGCTGCGCCTGCACCTGAGCGGGTTCAGGCGGTTCAGGCGGCTCAGGCGGTTTGCGCTTCAGCGGCATCGCGCTTTTCTTCTTCGTCCGGGTCGGTGAGGAAGCCGCCGCTCTGGTGGTTCCACAACCGCGCATACAAGCCGCCCTGGGCCAGCAGCTCGCGGTGCGTGCCCTGCTCGGCGATGCGGCCGCGGTCCAGCACGATGAGGCGGTCCATGGCGGCGATGGTCGAGAGCCGGTGTGCAATCGCAATCACCGTTTTGCCTTCCATCAGCGTGTTGAGGCTGGACTGGATGGCTGCCTCCACTTCAGAGTCCAGCGCGCTGGTCGCTTCGTCCAGCAGCAGGATGGGCGCGTCCTTGAGCATGACGCGCGCAATGGCAACGCGCTGGCGCTGCCCGCCCGAGAGCTTGACGCCGCGCTCGCCCACATGCGCGTCGTAGCCGGTGCGGCCCTGCAGGTCGCTCAGGGTGGCGATGAAATCGGTTGCCTGCGCGCGGTCGGCCGCCAGGTGCATGGCCTCGTCGTTGGCCTGGGGCCTACCGTAGAGGATGTTGTCGCGCAGCGAGCGGTGCAACAGCGATGTGTCCTGCGTCACCATGCCGATGTGGGCGCGCAGGCTGTCCTGCGTCACGCCGGCGATGTCCTGCCCGTCGATGCGGATGGCGCCCGACTCCAGGTCATGAAAGCGCAGCAGCAGGTTGACCAGCGTGGACTTGCCCGCGCCCGAGCGGCCGATCAGGCCGATCTTCTCGCCGGGCTTCACGGTGAGCGAGAAGTCGTCAATAACGCGCGGGCCCTTGCCGTAGTTGAAGCTCGCGTGGTCAAAGCGGACTTCACCATGCGCCACCACCAGCGCTTTGGCGCCCGGCGCATCAACCACCGCGCGCGGCCGGGTGAGGGTGTTGATGCCGTCCTGCACGGTGCCCACGTTCTCGAACAGCGAAGTCATCTCCCACATGATCCAGTGCGACATGCCGCTGATGCGCAGCGCCATGGCCGTGACGGCCGCCACCGCGCCGGTACCGGCCTCGCCCCGGACCCAGAGCCACAGCGCGGTGGCGCACACGCCGATGATGAGACCGACCACCAGCAGGTGGTTGACGATTTCAAAGGCGCTCACCAGGCGCATCTGCGCATAGCCCGTGACCTTGAACTCCTGCATGGCCGCGCGCGCAAACCCGGCCTCGCGCTGGGTGTGGGAGAACAGCTTGACGGTGGAGATGTTGGTGTAGGCGTCGGTGATACGCCCGACCATCATCGAGCGCGCATCAGCCTGCTGCTTGCCGATCTTGCCCAGGCGCGGCACGAAGTAGACGATGGCGGCGATATAGCAGGCCAGCCACACGATGAAGGGCAGCATGAGCCGCGCATCAAAAGCGCCTGCCAGCGCCACGATGGTGATGAAATAAATGGCAATGCCCACCAGCACGTCGGTGGTGGTGAAGATCATGTCGCGCACGGCCAGCGCCGTCTGCATGACCTTGGTGGTGATGCGCCCGGCAAATTCGTCGGAATAAAACGCCATGCTCTGGCCCAGCATCAGCCGGTGGAAATTCCAGCGGAGCCGCAGCGGAAAGTTGATCGCCAGCGCCTGGTGCTTGACGATGGTCTGCAGCGCAATGATCACGGTGCTGCCCACCAGCACCACACCAAACCAGATCAGCGTCTGGCCTTTCTCGGCCCACAGCTGCGCGGGCGGAAACTGGTTCAGCCAGTCCACCAGCTTGCCCAGCATGGCAAACAGCAGCGCCTCGTAGGCCGAGATCGCCCCGCTCAGCAGCGCCAGCACGCCGATGAAAGGCCGCAGCCCGGGCGTGGCAGACCAGATGAAGGCAAGAAACCCCTTGGGCGGCAGCGTGGGCTCGGCTTCGGGGTAGGGGTGGAGGAGTTTTTCGAAGAAACGGAACAAGGCGGCGGTCTTTTTTGTGCGGAGAAAGAGATTTTGGCGAGCTACGAGCTTACGGAAATTCCTGCCCTTCTGCGGGCTAATGTAATAAACCTTGCCTTGGGACCGGTTTGAGAATACTGTATAAAACAACAGTTATTCCAGTTCCCTTCTGCAGTACTCCCCATGTCCGCGCTACGCCTCGCCGAGGCCCCATCGTCTTTGCAATTGCCCCATGTCTGGCAAGGCGGTGAGCTGGGCTGCCAGGAGGGCGGGGTCACGCCTTCGGGGCATGGGGAGCTTGATGCGCAGTTGCCGGGGCAGGGCTGGCCTGTGGGCGGGCTGGTGGAGGTGCTGCAAAGCCAGCCTGAGGATCATGCCTGGCGGCTGCTGCTGCCTGCCCTGGCGCAGGCGCTCAAGGAACATACGGGGCCGGTGGTGCTGGTGCATCCGCCGCGTGTGCCGTTTGGCCCCAGCTTGCGGGCGCAGTCGCTGCCGGCCGAGCGGCTGTTGTGGCTGCGCGCAGACAAGCCCGCCGCGCGGCTGTGGGCCACGGAGCAGGCTTTGCGTTGCTCTGAAGTAGCCGCAGTGCTGGCCTGGCTGCCGCAAGCCAAAAACGCCGAACTGCGCAGGCTGCACATTGCCTCGCAGCAGCAGGGCCGGCTCTTCTTCGCCTTCCGCCCGCTGACTACGCGCAACGACTCGTCGCCGGCCCGGCTGCGGCTGCTGCTGGAGGGGCGCGAGACGCTGCAGGTGCATGTGCTCAAGCGCCGTGGCCCGCCGCTTTCGGCTCCGGTGGAACTGGCCGCGCATGCGGGGCGGCTGGCCGAGGTGCTGCAGGCGCGCAGGGCGGCACCCGCGCAAGCCATGCCGCCCGTGCCACCGCCGCGTCCTTCCAGGCAACCATCGCCACAACTCGCCACGCACAGGAGCCTCCATGCACTGGATCGCCTTGCAATGCCCGGCTGAAGACCTGGCGGCCTGGGGCTGGCAGGCCTTGCAGTTCACCCCGCGAGTGGCGCAGGTGGATGAAGCCTTGCTGATGGAAGTCTCGGGCAGCGAGAGGCTGTGGGGCGGCCGCAAGCGGCTGCTGCAGCGCATCTTCCAGGAGGGCCCGCTGGCGCAGCCGCTGCACTGGGCGCGGGGCGCCACCGGCCTCGTCGCGCTGGCCCTGCTGCGGCTCAAAGCCGCAGGCGGAAAGCCGCCGGCGCAAATGCCCCAGGGCCTGCCGCTGGAAACCTTGACGTGCGCCACAGCACACGCCCCCATGCTGGCCCGCGCCGGCTGCACCACCTGGGGTGAGTTGCGCGGCCTGCCCCGTGCCGGCGTGGCCCGCCGCTTTGGCGCGCCGCTGCTCGACGCGCTGGACACCGCCTTTGGCGAGCGCCCCGAGGCCTACCGCTGGCTCAGCATCCCGGAGGTGTTCGATGTGCGGCTGGAGTTGCCCGCCCTGGCCACCACCGCGCCCGAGCTGATGTGGAGCGCCCAGCGCCTGCTGGGCCAGTTTCAGGTCTGGTTGCAGGCGCGCCAGCGCGGCCTGCTGGCCATGGAGTTTGAATGGACGCTGGACCTGAAGCGCCTGGACGGCAAGCCCCTGCCATCGCACGAGCAGATGGTGGTACGCACCGCCCAGCCCACGCAGGACATGCAGCACCTGCGCCGGCTGGTGAGCGAGCAGCTGGACCGCGCCAGGCTGTCGGCCCCCACCAGCTACCTGCGCCTGCGTTCCCTGGAGACCGTGCCCTGGGCGGGCGCCGACACCAGCTTGCTGATCGAGGACAACCCCAAGGGCGAAAAGCTGCACCAGCTGGTCGAACGCCTGAGCGTGCGCCTGGGGCCCGAGAACGTGTGCATGGCGCTGCCCAGGGCCGACCACCGCCCCGAGCACATGCAGCAGTGGTTGCCCGCGCGCGAAGTGTTGCCGCGCGTGGCCGCGCCCGATGTGGTGGACGGCCTGGCGCCCAGGCCCAAAGAGCCGCCGCCCAAGCCGCGCAAGAAATCCACCGGCGCGCCAAGGGTGCCCAGCGACGCCCTCTACCCCACCTGGCTGCTGGCCGAGCCGCAGGAACTGCCGGTGCGCCACAACAAGCCGCATTACGGCGGCCCGCTGCAGCGCCTGACGCGCGCGCGGCGGCTGGAGGCTGCCTGGTGGGACAGCGAAGGCCTGGCCCTGCGCGACTACTACATCGCCTTCAGCGAGAGCGCGGGCCTGGTGTGGATCTACCGCGAACGGCCGGTGTCACTGGCCGGCGCCACCAGCGGGGCGCAGGAGTACCGCTGGTTCCTGCACGGCCTGTATGCCTGAATCACAAGACAGGGATTTGCAGTCCGGCCCCGAGGTGGAAAAGCGCCTGCCGCCGCGGCGTGTGGTGCTGACAGGCCTCCCCGCCTATGCCGAGCTGCACTGCATCACCAACTTCAGCTTCCAGCGCGGCGCCTCGCACCCGCATGAACTGGTGGAGCGCGCCTACCAGCTGGGCTACACGGCGCTGGCCATCACCGACGAATGCTCGGTGGCCGGCGTGGTGCAGGCGCTGATCGGGCTGCGCGACTACAAGGACTTCATCAAGGAGTATGAAGAAAGCCACCCCGGCGACGAACGCGCCAACCCCGCGTTCCGGCTGATCTACGGCAGCGAGTTTGTCTTCCCCGAATGCCGCCTGGTGGCGCTGGCGCGGGACCTGCAAGGCTGGGGCAACCTTTGCGAATTCATCACGGCGGCGCGCAAGCTGGCGGTCAAAGGGGAGTACACGGTGGGCTGGGAGATCAGCGACTTTCGCCTCCTGCAGGGCTGCGAGATCATCTACATCCCGCGCAGCAGGCCCCATGAGTTGCAGGATGAATCTTGTGATGACGCCACGCGCGACCCGCTGGAGCTTGAAGCCCTTTGCACCCACCTCGAACAAACCCGCCGCCTGCTGGGCGCGTACCTGTGGCTGGGCGTTGAACTGCTGCGCGACATGGACGACGCCTTGCGCCTGTCCACCCTGCAGCAAGCCGGCGAGCGCCTGGGCATCCCGCTGGCGGCAGCTGGCGACGTGCACATGCACAAGCGCTCGCGCAAGCGCCTGCAGGATGTGATCACCGCCGTGCGCGAAGGCCGCACGGTGGACGACTGCGGCCTGGCCCTGCAGCCCAATGCCGAGCGCCATTTGCGGCCCCGCGCAGCGCTGGCCGGGCTGTACCCGCAAGAGCTGCTGGCCAACACCTTGAAGCTCGCAGCGCTGTGCCGCTTTGAGCTTGAAAGCATCAAGTACAACTACCCGATGGAGACCGTGCCTGCGCACGAGACGCCGCTGCAGACCCTGCGCCGCCTCACGCTGAAAGGGGCCTGGGTCCGCTACCCGCAAGGCCCCAAGCCAGAACACCTGCGGGTGATCGAGCACGAGCTGGCCACCATTGCCGACCTCAAGTACGAGATGTACTTCCTCACCGTGGACGACATCGTGCGCTTTGCCCGCAGCAAAGGCATCCTCTGCCAGGGGCGGGGCTCGGCGGCCAATTCCATCGTCTGCTATTGCCTGGGCATCACCGAGATATCGCCCGAGTTGACCAGCATGCTGTTTGAGCGCTTCATGAGCCGCGCGCGCAATGAGCCGCCCGACATTGATGTGGACTTCGAGCACCAGCGGCGTGAAGAAGTGATCCAGTACATCTACAACAAATACGGCCGCGACCGGGCGGCCATTGCCGCCGTGGTGGTGCGTTACCGAAGCCGCATGGCGATCCGGGATGTGGGCAAAGCGCTTGGCGTGAACGAACAATTGGTCGATGCTTTTGCCAAGGACCATTTCTGGTTTGACAAGGACATCCTCACCGATCACCTGCTGCAGGTGGCGCATGAACTGGGCATCGAAGAAAACCCGTTTCGCCTCGCCAACTGGATGGAGCTGGCCTGGGAGATCCGCGCCTTTCCGCGCCACCTCAGCCAGCATGTGGGCGGCTTCGTGCTGACGCAGGACAAGCTCACGCGGCTGGTGCCGGTAGAAAACGCGTCCATGGTGGACCGCTCCATCATCCAGTGGGAAAAAGACGATCTCGAAGCCATGGGCCTGTTGAAGGTCGACGTTCTCGCGCTCGGCATGCTGAGCGCCCTGCGCCGCTGCCTGGACCTGCACAACGCCTGGCGCGGCAGGCAATGGGTGATGCAGCATGTGCCCCGTGAAGACCCGCAGGTCTACGACATGATCTGCAAGGCCGACACCGTGGGCGTGTTCCAGGTGGAAAGCCGGGCGCAGATGTCGATGCTGCCGCGCCTCAAACCCCGCTGCTACTACGACCTGGTGGTGGAAGTGGCAATAGTGCGCCCCGGGCCGATTCAGGGCGGCATGGTCCACCCCTACCTCAAGCGGCGGCGCAACCCCGAACTCGTGACCTACCCGAAGGAAGCGCTCAAGGAAGCGCTGGCGCGCACACTGGGCGTGCCGATCTTCCAGGAGCAGGTGATGCAGATCGCCATCGTGGCGGCGGGCTTCACGCCTGAAGAAGCCGACAAGCTGCGCCGCTCCATGGCCGCGTGGAAGCACGACGGGCATGTGAGCATCTTTCACCAGCGCCTGGTGGACGGCATGGTGGCCAACGGGTATGAAAAAGACTTTGCTGAAAGCATCTTCAAGCAGATCGAGGGCTTTGGTGAATACGGCTTTCCTGAAAGCCATGCGGCCAGCTTTGCGCTGCTGGTGTATTTGAGCTGCTGGTTCAAGCACTATGAGCCCGCGTGCTTCCTGGCGGCGCTGCTCAATTCGCAGCCCATGGGCTTCTACACGCCTTCGCAGCTGATCCAGGACGCGCGGCGGCATGACGTGGAAGTGCGGCCTGTAGATGTGACGCTGAGCGAGGTGGACTGCACCATCGAGCCGCTGGACGGGTCGAATGGGGCACTGGATGAAAGCCCGCATGGCGCATCGCACGAAGCGCATGACGCAGCAGCAGCCCCAGGGCAGGGCAACACCCTGCAGCCCTGCGTGCGCCTGGGCCTGCGCATGGTGGGCACGCTGAGCACGGCGGGCGCCGCGCGCATCGTGCAGGCACGGGTGGAGGCACCCTTCACCACGGTGGAAGATATGGCCCTGCGCGCCGGGCTCGACATGAAAGACATGAACGCCCTGGCCGCAGCCGACGCGCTCTCCAGCCTGGCCGGCCACCGCCGCCAGCAGGTCTGGGCCGCCACCGCGCAACGCCGCGCCCCCGGCTTGCTGCGCGACGCGCCGGTGAATGAAGAGCTGCTGCACCTGCCGCAGGCGCCTGAAGGCGACGACATCGTTTTTGACTACGCCGCCACCGGCTTCACCCTGCGCCGCCACCCGCTGGCGCTGCTGCGCGGCCGGCTGGCGCGGATGGACCTGCTCACTGCGCAGCAGCTGCACCCGCTGCCCGACAACACCCTGGCCCGCGCCTGCGGCATCGTCAACATGCGCCAGCGGCCGCCCACGGCCAAGGGCACGATGTTTGTCACGCTGGAAGATGAGACCGGCACCGTCAACATCATCGTCTGGAGCCACCTGGTGGACGAATACCGTGACGCGCTGCTGCGCTCACGCCTGATGGCGGTGGAGGGCATCTGGCAGCGCGATGTGGACAGCGGGGGCAAGGTACGCAACCTGCTGGCGCAAAAGATCAAGGACCTCTCGCCGATGCTGGGGCAACTGGCAGAGCGGGGCAGCCGGAGCCGGGACTTTCATTGAGCAAGCGTGCCGACTGTGCGGTGCGCGCGCCGGGGTCACAAAGCTCCGCCGAAGCGCCGGGCGTGGTACACCGCCGTCCCGCAGACCAACACACACAACACACCCAACGCAAGCTACGAGTCCTGCCCCCGCCGGATCTCCCGCAGCATGAACAGGTACAGCCCCTCCACCTTCTCGCGCGCCCACGGTGTCTTGCGCAGGAACTTCAGGCTGGAGCCCACGCTCGGGTCGCTTTGAAAACAACGCACCGGAATGCGCTCACCCAGCCCCGCCCAGCCATAGTGGTCTGCCAGTGCTGTCACCATGGTCTCCAGGGTGACGCCATGCAGCGGATTGCGGGGTTGGGGTGCAGTGGTCATGGCAATACTTTAGCCTGCTTGTCGCGTTCGTTGCTGTAGCAGCGTCTACGCTTCGTCTCGTCGCGCTCCTGCCTTTCAAGGTTACCCGTCCCACTGAGATTTGATGCCTCGTTCTTTTGTCCTGTCACAGCCTGCAGCGCCCATCGGGTGGCAGATGCGGGCGGTCATGTGGTGGATGGCCGCCATGCTGCTGGCCCTGGTGTGGTGTCCGGCCCAGGCAGCCGATTCGCCAAAGGCTGACAGCGCCGACCAGGTCACGCTTCAGCTCAAGTGGTACCACCAATTCCAGTTTGCCGGTTACTACGCGGCGCAGGCCAGGGGCTTCTACCGGAAAGAGGGGCTTGAGGTGCTCATCCGCGAAGGCGGGCCCGACCGGGCGCCGCTCACATCCGTGCTCAGCGGCTCGGCCCAGTTCTCCATCGGCGACTCCGACCTGCTGGTCGCGCGCATCAAGGGCCAGCCCATCGTCGCGCTGGCCGCCATCTTCCAGCACTCCCCCTATGTGCTGCTCAGCCGCAAGGACAGCTACATTCGCGCACCCAGCGACCTGGCCGGCAAGACCGTAATGACGTCTGACGACCAGGGCGGCATCCAGTTGCGCTGCATGCTCAGGCGCGAGGGCATAGACCCCAGGCGGATCAACATCGTGCCGCAGTCCTGGCGGCTGGAGGACCTGATCTACCAGAGAGTGGACGTCATCTCTGCCTACGCCACCGTGGAGCCTGCCAAGATGCGCGCCCGGGGTATTGACACCTTCGAGATGCGCAGCCTGGACTACGGCGTGGACTTTTATGGCGACATCCTGTTCACCTCCGAGCAAGAGGTCACAACGCATTCCGCGCGTACCGCCGCCTTTGTGCGGACGACGCAAAAGGGCTGGGAATACGCCATGAGCCACGAGGGCGAGATCGCTGACTTGATCCTCACCATGGAGGGCGTAGCCCGCCGAGGCGTCACGCGCCCTGAACTCATGGCCGAAGCGCAGACCATGCGCCCCTTCGTACTGGCTGGTGCATCTAGGGGTCGCGCTCACCAGTGCTGTTCTTGGTCGAACTGGGCGCGGGGATGATGGTGGCATCGACGAAGCTGCCGCGCTTGGCCGCAGGCCCTTCCTCGTCAGGTGCGCGTTTACCAACTTCCGGATGTCTTCAGCCAGATAGTTCTCTTCAAGCAGGTGCCGGAAGTTCAGGATGGTGGTCTCGTCGGGGATTGGCTTGGTCAGGCTCATGCGTGAGAAGCTGCCAAGCGAGGCGATCTCATACAGTGCCTCTTCCATCGCCGGGTCGCTCAACGCGAACCAGTTCTGCATCAGGTGCACCGGAAGGATCGACTCAAGTGAGTAGGGCCTGCGGCCTCGGCCGGCCACCGGGTAATGCGGCTCTATCAGCTTGGTCAGCGCCTTCCACGGCACGACTTTCTATCGCAGCAAGACCCATCCACGAGGTGTGTAGCCTCACGGTGGAGGAAACAACAAACTGATGGGGCGTGCGGCAGTGCCATTGAGCGAACCCTTCCACCGTGCAGATAGAGCATGTTGGCTATAAATTGCACGCACTCGTCATTGGCGAATAGCCGCTCTTCGCCTGTAGAGGCTTGCGTCAACACACTTGGCCCTCACGGCCATGGCTCTAGCAGCTTCAAGCCTGGCGAGACATTTGATTGTGCGTCTTGCTGGACTGGCCTGAGGCGATTCAGCACAAGCCTGCACAGTTTCATTACCTTTTCATCATCTCATCCATCATCATCTGCATGTCTTTAACAGGGACCATCCCGTTACTGCTTTTTGTCATCTTGTCATACATCATCTCGTGATGCTTCATGAATTCGTCTTTGGAGATCATCCCGTCGCCGTTGGT
>JACMQX010000159.1 GCA_014376765.1 Ramlibacter sp.
CAGGGCTTTACTACTGGTGCGATTGAGGATCAGCCCTTGGCCGAAGTTGAAATTACACCCGGGCGGGACCCGGAGCCGGCTCATCTTCGCAGCGTCGTGGGGCTGGTCTGGCGAAGCGTAGTAATGTGGATGGTGCTGCTCGCGCTGCTCACGCTCGCTCGGTTGCTTGGATGAAGCCTCGCTCGCGAGGTGAGTGGCGTTAGTAACGCGCCTCTTGCGTCAATTCTGCAAACAGGTCTTTATATATCCTGTAGCGCGCGGCACTGATGCCCCCGGGCCCGCCTGCGGCAGTTACCAAAGGGATCACTCCGCAACCGGGCTCATGCAGATGGGTGCAGTTGTAGAACTTGCATTGCGCTACGTGCGGTTTGAAATCCGGCATGTAAGCCGCCAACTGCATCGCATCAATATGGTTGAGGCCGAACTCCTGGAATCCGGGCGAATCAATCAACGCGGTCGCCCGGGTGTCATCAACCCAATACAAGGTCGTGCTGGTCGTGGTGTGCTTGCCGGAATTCAAGGCTTGCGAGATTTCATTAGTCAGGACCAAGGCCCCGGGAACCAGCAGGTTGATCAGCGTGCTCTTGCCTGCGCCCGAAGGGCCCAGCACCAGAGTCGTCTTGCCGCTCAGCAGATCGCGCAGCGGTGATGCATCCATTGGGTGGGTCGCCGCCTTGGGGTTGAGCGCCAGAGGCAGCATGGTGTAGCCCATGCGCCGGTATGGCGCCAGCTTGGCCCACGCGCGCTCAAAAGGCTCACCGAGGTCACTTTTGTTCAGTGCGATCACCGGCGTGATGTGTTCGGCCTCTGCGGCAATCAAAGCGCGGGACAGCTGGCTTTCGGAAAATTCAGGCTCGGCGGCAATCAGGATCAGCACCTGATCAAGGTTGGCAGCAAATGACTTGGTGCGGATTTCGTCCTGCCGGTAAAACAGGTTACGCCGCTCCTGCACTTTCTCGATGGTGCCCTCGTCTGTCGAGGGCAGCCACAGCACCCGGTCACCTACAACAGCCTGGCTTTTCTTGCCGCGTGGGTGGCATATGACGCGCCGGCCTCCAGCCGTTTCCACTACACAGTGGCGGCCATAGCCAGCCACCACAAGGCCGGTTTCAGGAACGGGCCGCGCGCTCACGCAGCGCTTTCAAGACAGAAGTGCATCAATTTGCGCAGCGCAGTCAAAGTCGGTCAGGGAGATGCCTTTCACGTCATGGGTGTTGAACCGGACGACGCAGCGGTTGTAGTGCACAGAGAGATCAGGGTGATGGTCCTGCGCATTGGCAATAAAGGCCACGCAGTTCACGAACGAGATGGTCTCGTAATAGTTGGCGAAGGTGTAGGCTTTTTCGATGGCCACACTGTCGCCATCACCGGTGAGTTTCCAGCCATCGACCTGGGCCAGACCCGCGACGATGCCGGAAGCAGACATGGCGCTGCGGGGCGTTGCCGACCAGTCCTTCTTGCGCAGCATGGAGCTCATGCGCCCATCCTTGCAAGACGTTCTGAAGCGGGGGGGTGGGAGTAATAGAACTTCACGAAGACCGGGTCAGGCGTCAAGGTAGATGCGTTGTCCTCGTACAACTTGAGCAGCGCTGTGGCCAGGTCTTGGCCGTTGGTTTGCATGACTGCATAGGCATCAGCCTCGAATTCATGCTTGCGCGAGATGCGCGAGAAGAGCGGCGAGATAAAAAATGTGACGGTGGGCACTGCGATCATGAACAGCAGCAGCGCGAGCGCGTCATTCGGTGCACCCATGTTGGGCCTCACGCCGAGACCGGAATAAAACCAGGATTGCAGGGACAGCCAACCCAACAGCGCAAACCCCGCAAGGCTCAGCGCAAACAGACTCGCGATGCGCTTGATGATGTGCTTGTGTTTGAAGTGCCCCAACTCATGGGCCAACACGGCGTCCACTTCACCGGGTGACAGTTTGGCCAGCAAGGTGTCATAAAACACCACGCGCTTGGCTGCGCCAAAACCTGTGAAATACGCATTGGCATGCGCCGAACGCTTGCTGCCATCCATGACAAACAGACCCTTCGCAGCAAAGCCGCAACGCTGCATGAGGGCCGTGACACGGGCCTTGAGCGACTCGTCATCCAGCGGTTTGAACTTGTTGAATAACGGCGCAATGAAGGTCGGGTAGACGATCAGCAGCAGAAGGTTGAAGCTCATCCAGACACACCAGGCCCACAGCCACCAGAAGCTGCCCGCAGCGCCCATGAGCCAGAGGATCAACGCCGCGATGGGCAGACCGATGACCAGCCCCACAGCAGTCGACTTGAAGAAATCCCCAAGCCACAGACGCCACGTCATTTTGTTGAAGCCAAAACGCTCTTCCACCACAAAGGTCTGGTACAGCGTGAAGGGCAGGTCCACCAGCCCCCCAATGGCCATGAAAGCGCCAAGCAAAGCCAGTTGTTGCCACATGCCACCGCCGATGTACTGCATCAATACCTGATTCAGTACATCCAGACCGCCCAGCAACGTCCAACCCAGCAAAACGGCCGTGCCGGCTGCGAGCTCAAGCAAACCCAGGCGGGCTTTGGTGATGGTGTAGTCGGCTGCTTTATGGTGTGCCGCCAGCGTGATGGTTTGGCTGAACGCTGCAGGGACGGCGGCGCGGTGCTGCGCCACGTACCGTATCTGCCGCGTGGCAAGCCAGAACTTGACCCACATGCCGGCCACCAGCGCAGCAGCGAATGCAATAGTAAGAATGAACGTTGAGGACATAAGAGATAGTTTAGGTCATCAGCGACAATCTCAAGCATGACTGAACCAATTGCCCCGCTTGCCAAATCTGATCAAAACCTTGTATGGCTCGACTGTGAGATGACCGGCCTGGACCCCGAGATTGAGCGCCTGCTCGAGATCGCTGTCATTGTGACCGGCCCCCGGCTGGACAACCGAACCGAGGGCCCGGTACTGGTCATTCACCAGAGCGATGCGCAGCTTGATGCCATGGACAACTGGAACAAGGGCACGCATGGCAAAAGTGGCCTCATCGACAAGGTCAAGTTATCAACGCTGACTGAAGCGGATGCAGAGCAGCAGATCATCGAGTTCCTTGAAAAGTATGTACCGAAAAACACGACCCCCATGTGCGGTAACACCATCAGCCAGGACCGGCGCTTTCTGGTGAAGTACATGCCCAAGCTGGAGCGGTTTTTTCACTACCGCAACCTGGATGTCAGCACGCTCAAGGAACTGGCCAAACGCTGGCGCCCCGAGCTGCATGCGGCCTTCAAAAAGCAGCAGAGCCATACTGCGCTGGCTGACGTGCACGAGTCAATCGACGAGATGGCGTACTACCGCGACAACTTCCTCAAGCTGTGACGTTCGATGAGTGTGCTGCCGCACAAAGGATTAGGTAAATACCCGTGGCCATGGCATAATCAGGGGCTGCGCTGCAAGTAGCAGCACATTTGCACATCTCCCTTCACGCAATTGACCCGTCCCAATAAGGGTCAACTCAAAAGCAGCCCTGCGCTGCAACCAGTCGAACAGAGCTTTTTGCTCTTTCAAGGTTCTGAGCCCCGTTTGATGGTTGATGTTTTATAACCATTAACGGAGCTGTCCGCTCATCAAGCGGCACTCCCTTGTGAGTAAACATGACTGACTCTTTTGAAGTTCAGGGCGACTCTTCGCCTGCCGATTCACCGACTGCTGATTCTTTTTCCAGCGACAACCTGATCCCGGGTTCGACCGACTTTGGCGTGCCGCCCGACGCAGCCGTTGCTGCCGACGAAGTGGTGGCCTTTGTTGAAACTGAAGTTGAGGCCGAAGCCGTCCCCAATGGTTTCGTCAAACTGGGCCTTGCGCCCGAGTTGCTCAAGGCTGTGGCCGACCTGGGCTACACCCAGCCGACCGTGGTGCAGGAAGCCACCATCCCCAAAGCGATGCCCAGCGAGGGCGTTGAAGGCCAGGCCAAGCGCTACATCGATCTGATGGTCTCCAGCCAGACCGGCAGCGGCAAGACCGCCGCCTTCCTGTTGCCCGTCCTGCACACGCTGCTCATGCAGCAAGCTGAAGCTGAGGCCCAGGAGCGTGCAGAGTTTGAACGCGCTGTGGCAGAAGCCGCTGCACGTGGTGACGCCGCCCCCAAGCGCCCCAAGCGCAAGGACCCGACCAACGCCCGCAACTTCAAGGCCGCCCAACCCGGCGCCCTGGTGGTGTGCCCTACGCGCGAACTCGCGCAGCAGGTGGCGCATGACGCCATCGGCCTGGTGCAGCATTGCCGCGGCTTGCGCATCGCCAACATCGTGGGCGGCATGCCCTACCAGCTGCAGATCGCCAAGCTGCAGAACGCCGACCTCGTGGTCGCCACGCCCGGTCGCCTGCTGGACCTGCAGCGCTCCATGCAAATCAAGCTCGACAAGGTTCAGTTCCTGGTCGTTGACGAAGCCGACCGCATGCTCGACCTGGGCTTCTCTGACGACCTGGCCGAAATCAACCAGCTCACCATCGAGCGCAAGCAGACCATGATGTTCAGCGCCACTTTCGCGCCGCGTATCCAGCAACTGGCCGCCCGCGTGATGCGCGAGCCGCAGCGCGTGACCATCGACAGCCCGCAGGAAAAGCACGCCAACATCAAGCAGTCGCTGTACTGGGCTGACAGTGCGCAGCACAAGCGCAAGCTGTTGGACCATTGGCTGCGTGACACCACCATCAACCAGGCCATCGTCTTTGCGAGCACGCAAGTCGAGTGCGACGGCCTGGCCGCCGACCTGCAGCAAGACGGCTTTGATGCCGTGGCCCTGCATGGCGCCCTGAGCCAGGGCCTGCGCAACCGCCGCCTGATGGCGCTGCGCCAGGGCCATGTACAGATCCTCGTGGCCACCGACGTTGCCGCCCGCGGCATCGACGTGCCCACCATCACGCACGTCTTCAACTACGGCCTGCCGATGAAGGCTGAGGATTACACCCACCGTATTGGCCGCACGGGCCGCGCCGGTCGAGATGGCCTGGCCATCACGTTCGCCGAGATCCGCGACCGCCGCCGCATCATGGACATCGAGCAGTACACCCGCCAGCAGTTCAAGCCGGAAGTCGTCGTGGGTCTGGAGCCGCAACAGCGCTTCCCGGACACGCGTATGCCGCGTGGCAACTTCGGTGGTGGTGGTGACCGCCGCGACGGCCCGCCGGCTCGCAAGTTCGGCGGCAACAGCCGTGGCCCGGACCGTGGCGGCTTTGGCGGCGGCTTCAATGCCGGCGCGAATGGCGGCGGTGGTGGTGGAGGCTTCGGCGGTGACCGCCGTGATGGCGCCGCCCGTGAAGGCTTCAGCTACGAACGCAAGGGCGGTTTCAACGACCGCTTTGCCGGCCAGCGCAACGAAGGCTTCGCGCCGCGTGGTGATTTCGCCCCCCGCAAGGAAGGCTTCGCTCCCCGCAACGAAGGCTTTGCGCCGCGTGGTGATTTCGCCCCCCGCAAAGAGGGCTTCGCGCCTCGCAACGAAGGCTTCGCCCCGCGTGGTGACTTCGCCCCGCGCAAGCCCGCATTTGCCAAGCCCGGCCATGCTGCGCCCGGCAACGGCGGCAAGGTGTTTGTGCCGCGCGATGCGGCCAAGAAGCGCACGGCCAAGCCCGCGCGCTGATGCACTAGCCGGTCTTTCCAATACCGGCCATGCCTGATACCCAACCGGCTGACCTCACGGATGACCTCCGTGGCGTCAGCCGTTTGACCATTGACGCGATCATTGGCGTGACCGACCTGGTCGAAGCCATGCACCGCAATATTGCCAGCGGCTCGAGCTTGCTGGGGCAGGCACCCGAAGGTCCATCTTCCGGTATCAGTGGCCTGGTCTACAGCAGCGTTCGAGGCGTGACACGGCTGGTAGGCAAGAGCCTGGACGTCGCGCTGCGCTCACTTATTCCCGACCTGGGCCAAACTGGAATGGGTCCGGGGCGTGATGCCCTGCTGGCGGCCCTCAATGGCGTCACTGGCGATCACCTTGCCGATTCAGGCAATCCATTGGCCATTGCCATGCAACTGCGCGAGCATGAGCCCGCGCACGCCGCAACTGGCAAGCTGGCAATCCTGGTCCACGGCCTGTGCATGAACGACCAGCAATGGCTGCGCAATGGCCATGACCATGGCGCGGCGCTGGCCCGCGAGCTGGGCTACTCCCCGCTCTACCTCAGCTACAACAGCGGCCGTCATATCTCCGTCAACGGCCGCGAATTTACGCAGCAGTTGCAGGAACTGGTGGCGCGCTGGCCTGTGCCGGTCGAGGAGTTGGTCATCATCGGCCATAGCATGGGCGGCCTTGTTGCCCGCAGTGCCTGCCACTACGCGGTGGCCGACGGTCACGACTGGCTTGTGCTGCTCAAGAAGATGGTGTTCCTCGGCACCCCTCACCACGGCGCGCCGCTGGAGCAGGCCGGCAGTGTCATTGACCTGCTGCTGGGCGCGACGCCCTACTCGGCGCCACTGGCTCGCATCGGCCTGGTGCGCAGCGCAGGCATCCAGGACCTGCGCCATGGCAACCTCACGGACGAACACTGGGGCCGCAAGCGGCCCAATGCGAGCCAGCAGGTGTCCTTGCCCTCGGGCGTGCAGTGCTACGCCATCGCAGCAGTTCAAGGAGACACCACACAGCGCGTGCGCAACAAGGTGCTGGGCGACGGGCTAGTCCCGGTCGACAGCGCATTGGGACAGCACCCGCGCGCGAGCCACTCATTGGGCTTCCCGCCGGACAATACACGCGTGCTGCCCCACATGAATCACTTCGACCTGCTCAGCCGCGACGAGGTCTACCAGCAAATACTCGACTGGCTCAGTCCGGCGAAACCCACACCGACAGCCTGAAGCTAGACCTCAGCCTTCTCCCGCGCCTGGACGGTATGGACCGCACCCCAGAGCTCTTCCCAGTCTGCGCCTGACATGTCCACGACCCTGTCCTGGCCCTCAAAAAACTTGTTGGGGATCTGGAACATCGCGATGAACATGCCGCCATTGGGAGACCAGGCAGAGTGCCTGCTGCCTGCAGGACGCCAGATGAATTCGCCCGGGCCCACTTCCATGCCTTCATCGGGCCCGCTGCGGTCCACCAGGTGGCCTTCCAGCACATAAGTCTGCTCGATCTGCACATGCTCGCGGTCCGGCAGGATGGAGCCCGGCGCCATGCGCATCAACACCGTCACCAGGCCATTGGGCTTGTCCACCAGCAAGGTCTTGGCCTCGATACCGGCAAAGCGTGTGGCTTGCCAGGGCATGTCCTGGGCCTTGACGAATCGCGAGCCCAAAGGGTGAAGGCCTGAGTGGTGCGGCGCATGGGGTGTGATGGCGGTGGTCATGGCGGATCCTGAACGCAGTGGCGGATAGGCAAAACTTTAAGCGGAGTGCGCCCGCTCTGGCACCGGGAAGTCCCGCATGCATCAGCAACACCCGGCCCAGCTGCTGCGCCGGTAGAACGAACCCAGATCCCCGGCCAGTTCGCCGAGCTGCCGGCGCCAGGTGGCAAAGTCCGAGCCTTCCGCCAGCGCAGCCCGCACGCTTGCCAGCAACTCGGTTTTCAGGGCGGCTTCGTCGATGCCGGTGACGCGACCATTGCGCACCACGGTGCGGCCGCCGGCCACGACCTGGTCGATGTGCAGTCCCCTGGCGCGGGCAAGCAGAAGGTCCAGCGGATCGACGTCGTCAAACAGCGAGTCGTCGTCCACCGCATCCCAGTCCAGCACCAGCAGGTCGGCGGCAGCACCGGGAGTGACCGTGCCGCCGGGCAAGGCATCGGCCGAAGCGCCGCGCACGCTGCGGCGTCCGTGCCGGGCCGCAAAGGCCCACAGCTGCGACCGGCTCATGCTGTGTTCGAAGCCCCAGCCACGGTGCAGCGCAAAGGCCAGGCGCATCTCGTGCAGTGCGTCGTCGTCTTCGTTGAAGGCCATGCCATCCAGGCCCATGGCGACACGGCACCCCTGTTGCAGCATCGCTGCCAGGGGCGCGATACCGGACTTCAGCCCCAGGTTGGAGCTGGTGTTGACAGCAATCGTCACGCCGCGCTCGGCCAGCAGGGCCAGTTCATCATCGCGCGCCCATGCGCAGTGCGCCAGCGTCAGGCGAGGGCTGAGCAGGCCCAGGCTGTCCAGGTAATTCACGATCCCTTGCGGGTGCGTATGGTCGGCCCAGTCGCGCTGATACCGTGTTTCCAGCAGGTGCATGTGCACCGGGCGGCCGCTGCAGTGCGAGGCTTGTGCCACCGACTCCAGCAACGGCGTGCTGCACCACTGCACGCCCGCAGGCCCGTATTGCAGCGTAACGTTCGAGGCCAGGCCGGGGTCGGCGCTCAGCGCCTGCGCCAATGCATCCACCATCGCCAGGTGTTCGGCAGGAGGCAGCGGCCGCACCGCCAGCCGCTGCGACACCGGCTCGCGCAGCGCGGGGCGCAGCGCGGCGAGCATCGTCGCGTCGTCGCACAGGCCGATTCCATGGCGGTCGCGCATCGCGACTGCGAAGCCAATGTGAATGCCAACGTCGCGCGCCGCCCGGGCGACGGCCAAGGCTTCTTCCACGTACGGCAGGCCGCCTTGCACCCGCGTGTAGTGCACCATGAGGTTTGTCACGCCGTGGCGCACGCTGCGCGCGAACGAGGTGGCCGCGCACAGGTACGGGTCCACGCCAGGCAGCACACCCAGGAAGTGCAACCAACTCTCCAGCGGCTGCCCGAAGGCGCCCAGCGTGGCGCTGCGGAAGGTGCGCGCGTGGTCGTGTGCATTGGCGAGCGCCGGCAGCACCAGCCGGCGGGGGCCGGCCGGGGTCGTGGAAAGCGGCTCGATCGACGCGATGTGCGCACGGCTCAAACCGATGCGCATGTCTGCGCGCGCTGGCGCCGTGCCCGGCTCTGCAAGCAGCCAGGCGCAATCGAGCGGGGTGACCACTTCCGTCACAACCGGCTCACCTCAGGCCGCACTTGCACCTGTGCAGCGGTACGCCTGCTGGCAGTCCATGGTTTTTCATGGTGCACGCACATGCAGCAACCGTGCCAGAGACTGGCCCAAGTCCCTGCTGGACCGTATGCCCGTTGTTGACGTCGCGGCCTTGCGGACTGTCTGCTAAACCATGGCTCGCGACTTGCGTGCGCGATTGAACAACGAACAACCGGAGTCCAACATGCCC
>JACMQX010000160.1 GCA_014376765.1 Ramlibacter sp.
ACGTGAGCCACATGCGTCTGCGCCGAGCCGGCCAGGTCGGCAATCGTGCGGGCCACCTTCAAGGCGCGGTGCGTGCTGCGGCCTGACCAGCCCAGGCGCGTTGCTGCTGTATTGAGAAAGCGGATGGCTGCATCGTCAAGCAGCGCGAACTGGTCAATCTCCTTTCCCTGCAGGCAGTGGTTGGCCTTGCCCTGCCGCGCCACGGCGCGCTGGCGGGCCGCGCTGCTCCGCTCGCGGATGCTGGCGGTGGACTCACCCGGCCCATGGCGCAACAGGTCGTCAGGCGGCAGGGCCGGCACTTCAACATGCAGATCAATCCGGTCCATCAGCGGCCCGCTCAACTTGCCCTGGTAGCGCAGGACCTGATCAGGCGTGCAGCGGCAGGTCTTTTGCGCCGAGCCGAGGTAACCGCAGGGGCAGGGGTTCATCGCGCCCACCAGCTGGAAACGCGCGGGGAACTCCGAGCGGTGCGCAGCGCGGGAGATCGTGATGGTGCCGGACTCCAGCGGCTCGCGCAGTGCTTCCAGCGCGGCCCGGGGGAACTCGGGCAGCTCGTCCAGAAAGAGCACACCGTGGTGGGCCAGGGAAATTTCGCCCGGCCGGGGCGGCGATCCACCGCCGACCAGGGCCACGGCGCTGGCTGAGTGGTGGGGGTTGCCGGTGGGCCGCAGTGCCCACTTGTCCAGCGAGAAGCGGCCGCTCAGGCTGGCCACGGCCGCGCACTCCAGCGCTTCATCCACCGTCATCGGCGGCAGCAGGCCGGCAAAACGCTGGGCCAGCATGGACTTGCCCGAACCGGGCGGCCCAATCAACAAGAGGCTGTGGCCACCGGCTGCCGCGATCTCCAGCGCGCGCTTGGCGGCGGCCTGGCCCTTGACGTCTGCCAGGTCGGCGTAGCTGGCGGTGGCGGGCAGGGGCGTCTGGGTCACGCGGCTCCAGCCCTCTTGCGGCTCTGCCGGTTCCGGGCAGGCCACGGCCTCAGCCGGCTGCGGCAGGAATTGCCTCACTACATCCAGCAAATGCACGGCGCGGTACACCTGCGCCCCCGGCACCAGCGCGGCTTCCTCTGCACTGCCTGCGGGCAACACCAGTTTGGTGGCGACCTTGCCATGATGCAGGGCCAGGCTCATGGCCAGCGCGCCCCGCACCGGCCGCAGCTCGCCTGAGAGGGACAGCTCCCCGGCAAATTCATGGCCTGCCAGGGCCATGGCATTGATCTGCCCGCTGGCCGCCAGAATGCCCAGGGCAATCGGCAAGTCAAATCGTCCTGAATCCTTGGGCAGATCGGCCGGCGCCAGATTTACCGTGATTCGTTTGTTATGCGGAAACTCCAGGCCGGAGTTCTGGATCGCCGAGCGCACCCGCTCGCGCGCCTCCTTGACTTCCACATCCACCAGGCCCACCAGCGTGAAACTCGGAAGGCCGTTGGCCAGATGCACCTCAACGGTGACGGCGGCGGCCTGCAGGCCGAGCAGCGCGCGGCTTTGCACCAAAGACAGACTCATTGAAATATCACTCCCCATATGTGTGCATACCGGTCGGATGCACTGCAATAAAAACATGAATGCACCTGAAAGGTGCGTTTATGGGGATTTAAGGACTGCTGTCCCCCGTCTGTAACGCGCACAGGCCCTTGTCGGTGCACTGCCTCACTCGGGGTAGGGCTTTTGGCACGCTACCTGCTTAAGAGCTTTGTCTATTTTTCTTTATCAGGAGATCCCCGTGAAATTGACCGCTACCAAAACAATTCTTGCAGCAGCTCTGGCCCTGACCGGCATGGCCGCCATGGCCCAGGCCAAGGCACCGGAGCCCGACTACACGCTGGCCTACAACGTTGGCCTGGTCACTGACTACCGTTTCCGCGGTATTTCCCAGTCGCGTCTGAAGCCGGCCCTGCAAGGCGGCGTTGATTTCACGCACAAGAGCGGTTTCTACCTCGGCTTCTGGGCCTCCACCATCAAGATCCTCCGTGATATCCCTGGCGGCGACGGTCCGGTTGAGCTGGACTTCTACGGCGGCTACCGCGGCAACTTCACCGAAGCCTTGGCCTATGACATCGGCTTGCTGCGCTATCAGTACCCGCAGGAAAACTTCCCCACGACGGTGAACACCACCGAGCTGTACGGCGCCCTGACTTACGGCCCCGCCACGGTCAAGTACTCGCACAGCATTGGCTCGGAGACCTTCGGTCTGGCCAACAGCCGCAACAGCTACTACCTGGAAGCGACCGCCACGTTTGACCTGGGCAGCGGCTTCAGCATCACCCCGCACATTGGTCACCAGAAGTTCAAGGGCGCAGGCAACAACATTGCCTCCTACACCGACTACTCGCTGGGCCTGACCAAGGACTTCGGCAGCGGCTTCTCCGGCACGGCCTCCCTGATTGGCACGGACGCTGACAAGACGTTCTACGCATCTCCCGCCAACGGCAAAAACCTTGGCAAGACCGGCGTCGTGCTGGGCGCCAAGTACACCTTCTAATTCACCGGTTAGTTGAGGAGAAACCATGAAACTCGTAACGGCCATCATCAAACCGTTCAAGCTGGATGAGGTGCGTGAAGCCCTCTCCGGCATTGGCGTGCAAGGCATCACTGTCACCGAAGTCAAGGGCTTCGGCCGTCAGAAAGGCCACACCGAACTCTATCGCGGCGCGGAGTATGTCGTTGACTTCCTGCCCAAGGTAAAGATCGAAGCGGCGGTGGCCGACGACCTGGTTGATCGTGTAATCGAGGCGGTGGAGGGAGCCGCCCGCACCGGCAAGATCGGCGACGGCAAGATTTTTGTCTACAACCTCGAGCAGGTGGTTCGTATCCGCACCGGCGAGACCGGCAAGGAAGCGCTGTAACGCGGCCTACAACAAGAGATAAACATGAAAAAACTAATTGCCTCCCTCGTATTGGGACTGGGTCTGCTGGCTGCAAGCACGTTGGTGCTGGCCCAGACGCCGGCTGCAGCCCCTGCAGCCTCGGCAGCTGCCGAAGCCAAGCCTGCCGGCGCCGCAGCTTCAGCAGCCCCTGCGGCTGCCGCTGCGGCCAGCGCGCCAATGGCTGCGGCGCCTGCTGCAGCCGCTGCCGCGTCGGCTCCGGCCGCCGCCGCATCGGCACCTCCCGCGCCTGTTGCCAACAAGGGTGACACGGCCTGGATGACGGTGGCCACGGTCCTCGTGATCCTTATGACCATTCCCGGTCTGGCCCTGTTCTACGGCGGCTTGGTGCGCAGCAAGAACATGCTGTCGGTGCTGATGCAGGTGTTCGTGGTCACGGCCATGATTTACGTGCTCTGGACCCTGTACGGCTACAGCGTGGCCTTTACTGCCGGCAATCCGTTCATGGGGACGTTTGACAAGATATTCCTCAAGGGCATCACGCCGGACTCGGTGGCCGCGACCTTCAGCAAGGGTGTGGTCATTCCCGAGTTGTCGTTCTTTGCCTTCCAGGCCACGTTCGCTGCCATCACCTGCGCGCTGATCGTCGGCTCCTTTGCTGAACGCATCAAGTTCTCGGCTGTGCTGCTGTTCTGCGCCATCTGGTTCACCTTCAGCTACTTGCCGATCGCCCACATGGTCTGGTACTGGGATGGTCCGGATGCCATCACTGACGCTGCATCGCTGGAGAAGGTCACGGCTGCTGCCGGCTGGCTCTGGGCCAAGGGCGCGCTGGACTTCGCTGGCGGTACGGTGGTGCATATCAACGCCGGTGTCGCCGGTCTGGTGGGTGCCTTCGTGCTGGGCAAGCGTACCGGCTACGGCAAGGAATCGATGGCGCCTCACAGCCTGACGCTGACCATGGTCGGTGCCTCGCTGCTGTGGGTGGGCTGGTTCGGCTTCAACGCCGGCTCCAACCTGGAAGTCAACGGCGTTGCCGCTCTGGCCTTCGTCAACACGCTGGTTGCCACGGCTGCCGCCACGCTGTCCTGGATTGGTGCAGAAGCCCTGTCCAAGGGCAAGGCCTCGATGCTGGGCGCTGCGTCCGGCGCTGTGGCCGGCCTGGTTGCCATCACCCCGGCTTGCGGCTTTGTCGGCCCGATGGGTGCGATCGTGATCGGCCTGCTGGCCGGCGTGATCTGCCTGTGGGGTGTGAATGGCCTCAAGCGCATGCTCGGTGCTGACGACTCCCTGGACGTGTTCGGTGTCCACGGCGTCGGCGGTATCCTCGGCGCCCTGCTGACTGGTGTGTTCGCTGCACCTTCGTTGGGCGGCACGGGCATCTATGACTACGTGGCCAACAAGGTCGCTGCAGACTACTCCATCACCGGCCAGGTCTGGATCCAGCTGCAAGGCGTGTTGACGACCATCGTGTGGTCCGGCGTGGTGGCGTTCATCGCCTACAAGCTGGTCGATCTGGTGATCGGTCTGCGCGTGACGGAAGAAGAAGAGCGCGAAGGCCTCGACATCTCCTCACACGGCGAAACCGCCTACAACCGCTGATCAGGGAAACGCTGCGCAGCCTTCAAGGCAAGGCGCAGCTCCTTCAAGAAGCAAGAGAGTCTCCTTTGGATGTTTGGCCCCCGGCAACGGGGGCCATTTTTTTGTCTGGGGGAGGCGCGCGAAAGCGCGCTTCGGGGGGCGTCCTTCATTGCTGCACAATGGTCTGATGAGCAACACTCTGACCCTCGTCTGCGAAGGCCTGCGCTGCGAGATACGCCCTGACACCGGCGGCTGCATCGCCGGGCTGTGGCTGGGTGATGTGCCGGTGCTGCGCTCCACCTCTGGCGCTTCGCTCATGTCCGCGCGCGTGTCCGGCAGCTATCCGCTGGTGCCTTTTTCCAACCGCGTCGCGCACGCCACGCTTGTGTGGCAGGGCACGGACCACCCGCTGATCCGCAACAACGGCGACGAGCCGCATGCCATTCATGGAGTGGGTTGGCAGCGCCCCTGGGAAGTGCTGGAGGCGGACAACCGCTTTGCGATGCTGGCCTACGAGCACAAGCCCGATGCGTCCTGGCCCTTTGCGTTTGACGCCTCGCAAACCTTTCGCCTGGGCACGCACACGCTGGAGATGACCCTGAGCATCACCAACCAGTCGGCCCATGCCACGCCGGTGGGCCTGGGCTGGCACCCGTTTTTCGTCAAGCGCGCCGGCAGCCGCATTTCATTTCAAGCCACCGGCCGCTGGGACATGAGCGCCGACAAATTGCCGACCCGGCGCCTGCCCGTCAAAGGGCTGGAGACAGACTGCGCCGACCTCGACGTAGACCACTGCTTTGACGGCTGGACAGGCACCGTGCACCTGCTGGACGAACTGCTGCACACCCAGATCACCTCCAACCTCAGCCGGCTCGTGGTGTTCACCACACCCGCCAAAGACTTCGTGGCCATCGAGCCGGTGAGCCATGTCAACAACGCCATCAACCTCGTGGAAACCACCGGTGCAGACCCTGACGAGCTGGGTCTGGTCGTCCTGCAACCCGGCGAATCCATGAGCGTGCAGATGAGCATCCAGGCCCAAAGCCGCGAGAGCAATACATGACAACCAACCCCCACTGGCAGACCGTGGTCGCCCGGCCTGATGAACTGGGCGAGTCGCCGTTCTGGCACCCGCAGGAGCTGGCCCTCTACTGGATCGACATTCCGGGGCGGCAGCTGCGCCGCTGCAATGTGTTCACCGGCACAGTCGAAAGCTGGCACATGCCGATGGAGCCGGGCTGCATCGCGCCTGCAGCAAGCGGCGGCCTCGTGATCGCGCTGCGCGACGGTATCTACCGGGCCCGGCTGTGGGGCGGCGAGCTGCAGTGCATCGCGCCGTTCTTCCACGACACGGTGACCACGCGGTTCAACGACGGCAAGGCCGACCCTGCCGGGCGCATGTGGGCGGGCACCATGTACGAGCCGCGCGACAAGGCAGAAGCCGAGTTGTTTTCCATGGACTGCCGCGCGGGCACGCCGGTGATCGAGCGCAAGGCCGGCAACGCCACCATCGCCAATGGCCTGGCCTGGTCGCCCGACGAAAAAACCGTGTACTGGACAGACACGGTCCAGCACACCATCTGGGCCTGGGACTGGGACAAGCACAGCAACGCCATGACGCGCCAGCGCGTGCTGCGGCAATTCGACATGAAGCCCGAAGGCTGGCACTACGGCATGCCGGGTTACGGCGGCCGGCCTGATGGCGCGGCCGTCGATGTGCAAGGCAATTACTGGGTCGCCATGTTCGAAGGCGCGCGCATCCTGAAGCTCTCGCCCGGCGGCGAGATCCTGGCCGAGTACCGCACCCGTGCGCAGTGCCCCACCATGCCCTGCTTCGGCGGCAGCGACTTCAAAACGCTCTACATCACCAGCGCCAGCGCCAGGCGGCCGGAGGCCGAGCTGCACGACATGCCGCTGTCGGGCTGCGTGTTTTCCATGCCGGTGGACGTGCCCGGCCTGCCAGTGAACTTCTTTCAGGACTGAGCGCCGAAAAAATCAACACGGGCCTGCAGGCGCGCCGCTACCATGCAGGCGATGGACAACACCTTGCAAGACCTGGTTGAACGCATACGCACGGCGGCAGCCAGCGGCACGGCGCTGCGCATCAGGGGTGGCGGCACGCTGGACTTTTACGGCCAGGCGTTTGCCGGCGAGGTGCTCGACACCCGAGCGTATGCCGGCGTGACGAGTTATGAGCCCAGCGAGCTGGTCGTCACCGCGCGCGCAGGAACGTCACTGGCTGAACTGGAAGCCTTGCTTGAACAGCAAGGGCAGTGCCTGCCGTTTGAGCCGCCGCATTTTGCAGCAGACATGGGCGCAGGCGCCACCGTCGGCGGCATGGTGGCAGCAGGTCTGTCCGGCCCGGCGCGAGCCAGCGTCGGCAGCGTGCGCGACTACGTGCTGGGCATCAGCATGATCAACGGCCGGGGCGATGCGCTTACCTTTGGCGGCCAGGTCATGAAAAACGTGGCGGGGTACGACGTGTCGCGCCTGCTGGCCGGATCGCTGGGGATCCTGGGTCTGATCACGGACCTGAGCCTCAAGGTACTGCCGGTCGCACCGGCGCAAGCCACCCTCAGATTCGAGAAGAACCAGGCCGCCGCCTTGCAGGCGCTCAATGAATGGGGCGGCCTGCCGCTGCCGCTCAATGCCAGTGCCTGGTCAGACGGTGCAGGGGGCGGCAGCTTGATGGTGCGGCTTCGCGGCGCTGTTGCGGCGGTGCGGGCGGCGTGCAGCAAGATGGGCGGCGAGCGGCTGGATGATGCAGCTGCCTTGCACGGGTGGCAGGCTTTGCGCCACCACACGCATCCGTTTTTCTCACAGCCGGTTGCGGGCGGCCTGTGCCTGTGGCGCCTGTCGGTCGCTCAATCTGCACCTGCACTGGACCTTCCCGAACAGCAACTGGTCGAATGGCACGGCGGCCTGCGGTGGCTCTGGGCGCCGGCGGCTGATGCGCCACGCATTCGCGCGGCGGCCCGTCAGGCCGGGGGCCATGCCACGTTGTTTCGCTGCAGCAGCGAAGCGGATCGCCAGGCCGGTGTGTTTGAGCCACTGGCCACGCCGCTCAACCGCATCCACCGTGAACTCAAGCAACAATTCGACCCGGCCGGCATCTTCAACCCCGGCCGCCTGTACGCGGACCTCTAATGCAAACCCAACTCGCCCCCGAATTTAAAGGCACGCGCGATGGCATGGAGGCCGAGGCCATCCTGCGCAAGTGCGTGCATTGCGGCTTCTGCACCGCCACCTGCCCCACCTACCAGCTGCTGGGTGACGAACTGGACGGCCCGCGCGGCCGCATCTACCTGATCAAAGAGGTGCTGGAAGGTCAAGCGCCCACCCGCAAAACCCAGATGCACCTGGACCGGTGCCTGACCTGCCGCAACTGCGAGAGCACCTGCCCCAGCGGTGTGCAGTACGGCCGCCTGGTGGACATCGGCCGCAAGATCGTTGACGAAAAAGTGCCCCGCCCCGCAGGCGAAGCCGCGCTGCGCTGGACGCTCAAGGAAGCCCTGCCGTCCGCGCTGTTCGGCCCTGCGATGAAAGCCGGCCAGATGGTGCGGGGCCTGCTGCCCGCATCGCTCAAGGCCAAGGTCCCGCCGCGCCAGAAATCAGGCCAACGCCCGTCACGCACCCATGCCCGCAAGGTGCTGATGCTGGAGGGCTGCGTGCAGCCTTCCATGATGCCCAACATCAACAGCGCCACGGCCCGCGTGCTGGACGCGGCCGGCATCCAGACCGTGGTGGCGGCCAAGGCCGGCTGCTGCGGCGCCGTCAAGTTTCACCTCAACGACCACGACGGCGGCAAGGCCGAGATGCGCGCCAACATCGACGCTTGGTGGCCGTATGTAGAGGCGGGTGCGCAGGGGGGTGTGGAGGCCATCGTGATGAATGCCTCGGGTTGTGGCGTGACCGTCAAGGAGTACGGCCACATCCTGCGCGGAGATGCGGCTTATGCAGCCAAGGCGCAGCGCATCAGCGAGTTGACGCGCGACCTGAGCGAGTTGCTGCCCGACATCACGGCGGCCCTGCAGGCCACCCGTCCGGGCTTCGCCCCCGGCACCGGCCGGCGCCTTGCATTCCACCCACCCTGCACCCTGCAGCACGGGCAGCAACTGCGCGGTGGTGTCGAACAGCATCTGCGCAGCCTGGGCTTTGATGTACGTATTGCCACCAACGAATCGCACCTGTGCTGCGGCTCGGCCGGCACCTACTCGGTGCTGAACCCCGAGATCGCCTACCAGCTGCGCGACCGCAAGCTCGGCCACCTGGGCGAGCTGCAGGCAGAGATCATCATTTCGGCCAACATCGGCTGCATCACCCACCTGCAAAGCGGCACGCCCACGCCGGTTCGGCATTGGGTGGAAGTGCTGGATGAGGCGCTGGCCTCCTGAAAGCTGCTGTACCTGACCGCCCCTGCGCTCAAGCGTTCAGCGCCGCTTCAATATCCCTGGCCAGCCCCTTGGGCGCATCCTGCGGTGCATAGCGCCGGATCACGGCCCCATCCTTGCCCACCAGGAACTTGGTGAAGTTCCACTTGATGGCCTTGCTGCCCAGCAGTCCGGGCGCCTCGGCGGTGAGCCATTTGAACAAGGGGTCGGCGTCCACGCCGTTGACGTTGACCTTGCCCATCATCGGGAAACTCACGCCGTAGTTGAGCTGGCAGAAAGAGGCGATCTCGTCATTGCTGCCCGGGTCCTGCGCGCCAAACTGGTTGCAGGGGAACCCCAGCACCACAAGGCCCTTGTCGCCAAAGGCCTTGTGCAACTCCTCCAGCCCGCCGAACTGCGGCGTGAACCCGCAGGCACTGGCGGTGTTGACGATGAGCAGCACCTTGCCCTGGTACCCGGCAAGCGGCACCGTTGCGTCATTGATCGTTTTCGCTTCGAAGTCGTAGATGGCAGGCATGGTGGTGTGGCTTTCGCGTAGTGTCGATAAGCCATTGTGGCTGACTGCGACGCGTACATGGTCAAGCCGCTGATATCAGGCAAGCCTCCGTCCGCCGCTGCCAGGACGCCAGCTTCAGCCCTGCTTCTGCACGGCCTTGATCAGCTGGTTGCTGGTATTGCGCAGCCGCTGCGCGAGCAGCTGGGTGAGCTTGACCAGCAACTTGGCGCCAACTGCCGGCTGCTCCCGGATCAGCTGGCCGATGGCGGCGCGGGTCAGCACGCCGGCTTCCACAGCGTCAAGCGCCACGCAGGTGGCGGCGCGCAACTCGCCGTCCAGCATGGACATCTCGCCGATGGCAGCACCAGGGCGGATCACCGCCAGCCGGGACAGCTCGCCGCCTTGCGTGCGGCGTGTCACGTCCACCGTGCCGCTCAGCAGCAGCAGCATCCAGTCGCCAGTCTCGCCTTCAGTGATCAGCACCTGCCCGGCCTGGGCGCGCACCAGCAACATGGCGGCGCCAAGGGACGAGACCTCTTCGGGTTTGAAGTCCTCCAGCAAGGCCGCATTGCGCAGCAACTGCGGCCCGCGCTCCAGCAGATTGGCGCAGCTGCCCAACACCTCCAGGCCGGCGTCCTGCATTTTCTTTTCAATGGCAGTTGTAGCGGCGGATATCGGGGTGGATATCGCGGCGGATGCGGGGGCGGTCATGGCGGCAGTCATGGTCGGGCCCCTGCTCAGGGCATCTGCTGCAGCCACTGCGAAATTTCGTCGGCCGCTGCGGCGGTTGCATCGGCCAGGGCCTTCACACCGCCGGGCGCATCGGCACTGGGCGCCGGGCGCTGCACCACGATGCTGCGCTGGCCGAGCAGCTTCTCGCCGGACGGGGTGACGTCCACCAGCGTGGCGCGCAGGCGGATCAGCCCCGTGCTGGACGCAGGCGAATCAAACAGCTGGCTGAACTCCTCCAGGTCCAGGCGCAACACATTGGGCAGCTTGCCTTGCAGGCGATTGACCGCCGGCCCTTCGCCGGCGACCAGCAACGCACGGCGCTGGCCCAGCGTCTGGCGCAGCTGCAACATCACCAGCTGGGCCGGCGGCATGCTCCAGCGCGCCTGCGCATAGGCACGCAGCTGCTGCGCGTCGGTGTAGCCCAGCCGGTAGTACATGGCGCTGCCATCCAGCGCATTGGGTGCTTCAATGTCGGCCAGCGCGAGCGGCGGCAACGGCGCGGCGCGCGTGGCAGCTTGCGGCGCGGTGATACCGGGGCCAAAGTCATACATCACCGGGCGCATGGGTTTGTCGGGCAACGCGCTGCACGCACCCAGCGCCAGCGCAACGGCGGCCAGGGCCAGCGCGGGCAAGAGGTGCCGCGCATGCCCCGGCTGCAGACTCTGCGGATGATGCAGTGCTGTGTTCATGGCGGCTTTCATTTTTGCGGTTTTCATTTCTGTCCCCCCGGCGCAAAGCTCTGCTCACCCGGCCCCGGCTGGGGCTGACCGTTGCCAAAGATCAGGGATTGCGGGTTGTCGTTGATGCCGTTGACCGTGCGGCTCAGGCGGCGCATCGCACGGGCCGTGTCCTCGCTCACACGGTTGATGCGCGGCAGCGTCACCTCGCCAAACGTCTCTGCCGCGTGCGATAGCGTCTCGGCGCCTTCACTCATGCGGTCAATCGGGCCGTCCTTGGCGTTCAGGCGGGTGGCCGTCTTGCCAAAATCAGCAGCCGTCTTGCCGATCTCGTCAGAAGCCGTCTGCAGCGACTTCATCGTCTTGTCGGCACTCGTGATCATCGGGTCCAGCCTGGTCGCCACAGTGCTGTCAATGCGCCCGGCCAGCTTGTCGACACTGCCTGCCGCATCGCCAATGCGCGCCACAGCACCGACCAGTGCCTTCTGGTTCTCGTCATTGAGCAGGGTGTTGACGCGTGCCGTCACCTGCTCGACCTGCGTCATGATCTTCTCGCCCTGCGCCGTCAGCTTGGCCAGCAGGCCGGGTTTGAGCGGGATGCGCGGCGGGTTGGCCTCGTTCTGAACCAGGGCCACCATGTCGGCGCCGGTGTCATCCAGCTCAATGAACGACAGGCCCGTCACGCCCTGAAAGCCCAGCGTGCCGAAGGTGCTGCGGGTAATCGGCGTGGCCTTGTCCACGGCAATGCGCACCAGCACATTGCCCGGCACCTTGCTGTCAAATCCGATGAAGGTGACCTTGCCCACGTCAATGCCGCGAAAGCGCACCGCCGCCTGCGACTGCAGGCCCGAGACCGCCTGGCGGGTGCTCATCTCATACAGGGCGCGCTCCCCCGTGTCGCGGGTGAGCCAGACGGCCAGCGCAATGAGCAGGCTGGCAACCGCCAGCACAAAGGTGCCGGCAGCGAGGGCATGGGCCTTGTTTTCCATAACGGGTCCTTTCTATACCGCGAACGGATATTCGCGCAAGAGCTCCATGGCGCGCTGTCCGCGCTCGCCAAGGAAAAAATCGTGGATGAACGGGTGCGGGTAGGCGATCACATCCTTGGGCGGCCCGCTGACAATGACTTTCTGGTCGGCCAGTACCGCCACCCGCGTGCTCAGCTCGAACAGGGTGTCCAGGTCGTGCGTGACCATCACCACCGTCAGGCCCAGCTCACGGTGCAGCGAGCGCAGCAGAATGCAGAATCCGTCAGAGCTTTCCGGGTCCAGGCCCGCGGTGGGTTCGTCCAGCAACAAGAGCGGCGGGTCCATGATGAGCGCGCGCGCCAGCGCCACCCGCTTGACCATGCCGCCCGACAAATCCGAGGGCATCTTGTGCGCATGCTCGGCGCCCAGGCCCACCATCTGCAGTTTGACCAGCGCGGCGTCGCGAATCAGTTGCGGCGGCAGTGAACGCAGCTCGCGCAGCGGAAAGGCAATGTTCTCCAGCACGTTGAAAGCCGAGAACAGCGCGCCGTGCTGGAACAGCATGCCCACCCGGCTGGCAGCGCCCTTGGCGCCCAGCTGCGCCACCGGGTTGCCCAGCACATTGATCGTGCCCCGGGCCGGCGTTTCCAGGCCCAGGATCTGGCGCAAGAGCACCGTCTTGCCGGTGCCCGAGCCGCCCACCAGCGAGACCACCTCGCCCCGGTCGATCACCAGGTCCAGGTCGCGGTGCACCGTGGCTTCGCTGGCGGCCGTCTTGAAAACCGTCCACAGTTTCTGGATCTCGACGACATGGGGCGCGTCGAACATCGAGTCTTCAGAGAATTCCGGTTCGGTGTTGTCGTTGGTGCTCATGGCCTAGATTCCGATGTCCTTGAACACCACGGCGAACAACGCATCCACCAGGATCACGACAGTGATGGAGGTCACCACCGACGCCGTGGTCCCCTCGCCCAGGCTCTCGGTGTTGGGCTTGACGCGCAGGCCGTAGTGGCAGGCCACCAGCGCGATCAACAGGCCGAACACCACCGACTTGGACGTGGCCAGGATCAGGTTGGAAATGTCCACCGCCTTGGGCAGGGCCTCCAGGAAAAAGTCCGGCGTGATGCCCATGGAAAAATCAGCCGCCAGCATGCCGCCTGACAGCGCGGCCAGCGTGGTCCACACGCTGACCAGCGGCATCACCACCGCCAGCGCCATGGCGCGCGGCATCACCAGGCGAAAGCCCGGCGGGATGCCCATGACCCGCATCGCGTCAAGGTCCTCCGTCACCCGCATGACGCCAATCTGCGCGGTGATGGCCGAGCCAGAGCGGCCGGCAATCAAAATTGCCGCCAGCACAGGCCCGAGCTCGCGGATCAGCGAGATGCCCAGGATGTTGACGATGAACGCGTCAGCACCGAACTGCTTGAGCTGCTGCGAGGTGAGGTAGGCCAGCACCACGCCAATCAAAAACCCGACCAGCGCGGTGATCGGCAAGGCGGTGGCGCCTATGCGGTACAGGTGGCCGGAAAAATCGCGCCACGGGCCTTCGCGCGGTGAGCGCACAAGCCGCACCGCGTCCAGCAGCAACTGGCCGATCAGCCGCGTCATGTCACGGCCATGGTCGGCCACCACCAAAATTACATTGCCCAGCGCCATGAAGCGCGCGAGGAAGGTGCGCCGCGTGGGCACCGGCGGGGTGATGGTGAAGCGTGCCACTTCGTCCAGCATGGCGCGCTGGGTGGGCAGGGTCTGCACCCGCTGGGGCCACTGCTGACCCCAGTGGTTCCACAAAAGCTGCGCGCCAATATGGTCCAGCCGCTGCAGCTTGCGCAGGTCCCAGCCCATGGCATCCGTGGCGCCCGCCTGTTCAAGTCCGAGCGTGACCTCATCCCAGATTTTTGGCGCTGTCAGCTGCGCCGCCGTCCAGCGGCCCAGCACCAGGGCATCAGCCCCTTCGGGCGTGTCCTGGCGTTCGATTCGGGGGGTGGATTGCTCCGTGGGCAAAGGCTGCTGTCCTGGGTAGGCGGGTAAAGGGGCATCCTACCGCCTGTCAACCATTTGCAGTGTGCTTGCACACACCAAGTCCCCCAAACAGGGGAGAAGCAGTGTGGTGCAGACCCGTCAGTCCGGCAGCGCGAAACCGCTGGCCAATTCCGTACGCAGATGGTCTACAAAACACTGCACCGCGCGCGGGACCTTGGGTGACCAGGGGCGGATCGCATACAGCCTCTCACCAAAAAACCCTTGAGGGAGCCATTTGGGGAGCACGACCACGAGCTTGCCCGGTGCGATCCACCCCGCCGCGCTGAAGTCCGGCAGCAGGCCCAGCCCGAGGCCGCCCAGCACCGCCTCGCGCAGCACCTCGCTGTTGTTGGCGCGAAAAGGGCCATTCACCGTGACGATCACCTGCTCGGTGCTGCGGCGTGCTCGTTCGCGGGCAAACGACCAGCTCTGGCTGCCCGTGTCACGCAGGTACAGCAGCGAGCTGTGCGCTGCCAGCTCGGAAGGGTGGCCGGGCGTGCCGTGGCGGCGCAGGTAGGCGGCGCTCGCCACCAGCAAGGTGCGTGTCTCGCACAAGGCCCAGGCCACGTGGGTGTCCGGCGGCGCGTGGGCATGGCGGATGGCCAGGTCAAACCCCTCCTGCGACAAATTGACGAAGCGATCGGTCAGGTCCAGCTCCAGCCGGATGTCAGGATAGGCCTTGAGAAAGGCGGCAAGCGTCGGGGCAATGTGCTGGCGCCCCAAAGCAACGGGCGCAGTGACGCGCACCAGCCCGCGCGCAGTGCCGGCCAGGTCCTTGACATGGGCAAAGCTCTGCTCGATGCGGGTAAATGAGGCCTGGGTGTCGTCCACCAGCTGCTGCCCGCCTGCTGTCAGCCCCACTGAACGCGTGGTGCGGCGCACCAGCGGCACCCCGGCCGCGCGCTCCAGCTCGGCAATGCGCATGCTGACCGAGGCCTTGGATATGCCCAGCCGCCGGGCCGCCTGGGTGTAGCTGCGGGTTTGCGCCAGCACCGTCAGGAGGTGCAGGTCTGAAAAAACAGGAAAGCTGTCTGCTGTGGCCATTGCCTTGCCTCATTGTTCAACCGATTGAACAATGTAGTCAGGTTTGTTCTATTTGCAAAGCGGTGCATGGGGCCTAGACTCGCGGCAACCCCGAAGGAAAACACCATGAACGCCCCTGACCTCAACCCCACCTCTGGCAAGTCCCCCGCCAACGCCAGCTCCAGCACCGCCTCCATCGAGCATTTCATTGGCGGGCGCGTGGTGCCCGGCCAAAGCGGCCGCCGCGCCGATGTGTTCAACCCCGCCACCGGCGCCGTGACGGGCCAGGTTGCGCTGGCCAGCAAGTCGGAAGTCGCCACCGCCGTGGCCGCCGCGCAGGCGGCCTTCCCGGCCTGGTCCGACACGCCGCCCATCCGCCGCGCCCGTGTGATGTTCAAGTTCCTGGAGCTGCTCAACCAGCACAAGGACGAGCTGGCCCACTGCATCACGGCCGAGCATGGCAAGGTGTTCACCGATGCGCAGGGCGAGGTCGCGCGCGGCATCGACATCGTCGAATTCTCCTGCGGCATTCCGCATCTGCTCAAGGGCAATTTCACCGACCAGGTTTCCACCGGCATGGACAACTGGACAATGCGCCAGCCCCTGGGCGTGGTGGCGGGCATCACCCCCTTCAACTTCCCGGTGATGGTGCCGATGTGGATGTTCCCGGTTGCGATTGCCGCGGGCAACTGCTTCATCCTGAAGCCCAGCCCGATCGACCCCAGCGCCAGCCTGATGATGGCCGCGCTGCTGAAAAAGGCCGGCCTCCCGGATGGCGTGTTCAACGTCGTGCAGGGCGACAAGGAAGCGGTGGATGCGCTGATCGAGCACCCCGACGTGAAGGCGGTGTCCTTCGTTGGCTCCACCCCGATTGCCAACTACATCTACGAGACCGGCGCGCACCACGGCAAGCGCGTGCAGGCCCTGGGCGGCGCCAAGAACCACATGGTGGTCATGCCCGACGCGGACCTGGAGCAGACGGTGGACGCGCTTATCGGTTCGGCCTACGGCTCGGCCGGCGAGCGTTGCATGGCCATCAGCGTGGCAGTGCTGGTGGGCGACGTGGCTGACAAGCTCGTGCCGATGCTGGCCGCGCGCGCCAAGACCCTCAAGATCCGCAACGGCACCGACCTGTCCGCCGAGATGGGCCCGATCGTCACCGCCACTGCGCATGCCCGCATCAAGGGCTACATCGACGTGGGCGTGGAAGAAGGCGCCCAGCTGCTGGTGGACGGCCGTGACTTCAAGGGCAGTGCCGCAGGCGCGGGCTGCGACAACGGTTTCTGGCTGGGTGGCGCGCTGTTTGATCACGTCACGCCTGAAATGCGCATCTACAAGGAAGAGATCTTCGGCCCGGTGCTGGGCTGCGTGCGCGTGAATGACCTGAAGGAAGCCGTCGACCTGATCAATGCGCACGAGTTCGGCAACGGCGTGAGCTGTTTCACCCGCGACGGCAATGTGGCGCGCGAGTTCAGCCGGCGCATCCAGGTGGGCATGGTGGGCATCAACGTGCCGATCCCGGTGCCCATGGCCTGGCACGGCTTTGGCGGCTGGAAGAAGTCGCTGTTTGGCGACATGCATGCCTATGGGGAAGAAGGCGTGCGCTTCTATACCAAGCAGAAGTCGATCATGCAGCGCTGGCCGGAAAGCATTGGCAAGGGCGCTGAATTTGTGATGCCAACAGCTAAATGAGCGACACCACGTTTGACTACGTGATCATCGGCGGCGGCACGGCGGGCTGCCTGCTCGCCAACCGCCTGTCTGCCGATGCGTCCAAGCGCGTGCTGCTGATCGAGGCGGGCCGGCGTGATGACTACCACTGGATCCACATCCCGGTGGGTTATCTGTACTGCATCGGCAATCCGCGCACCGACTGGCTCTACAACACCGAGCCGGATGCGGGCCTCAATGGCCGCGCGCTGCGCTATCCGCGTGGCAAGACGCTGGGCGGCTGCTCCAGCATCAACGGCATGATCTACATGCGCGGGCAGGCGCGGGACTACGACCAGTGGGCGCAGCTCACCGGTGACGCCAGCTGGACTTGGGCCAACGCCCTGCCTTACTTCAAGATGCATGAGGACCACTACAAGGGCGCCAGTGAATTTCACGGGGCACGTGGCACCGCCCCGGAACTCATGGCCGACACGAGCGACCTGTACCGCACGGTGCTGCGCCGCAAGAATTCCGGTGGTGAATGGCGCATTGAAAAGCAGCGGTTGCGCTGGGACCTGCTCGACGCCTTTGCCGAGGCTGCGCAACAGGCCGGCATTCCCGCTACCGACGACTTCAACTGCGGCAGCAATGAGGGTGTGGGCTATTTCGAGGTCAACCAGAAAAAGGGCTGGCGCTGGAATACCGCCAAGGCCTTTCTCAACCCGGCCTGCTACGGCCGCCCCAACTTCGAGATGTGGACCTCGGCTCATGTCAGCCGCCTGAACCTGGAACGCCAGCCGGACGGCACGCAGCGCTGCACCGGCGTGCAGGTGTGGGCCGGCGGCGAGAACGTCACCGTCACCGCCACCCGTGAAGTGATCCTGAGCGCAGGCAGCATCGGCTCGCCGCAACTGCTGCAGCTCTCGGGCATTGGCCCCGGCGCGCTGCTACAGCGCCACGGTATTCCGGTGGCGGTGGACCTGCCCGGCGTGGGCGCCAACCTGCAAGACCATCTGCAGATCCGCGCGGTGTTCAAGATTGAAGGCGCCAGCACGCTGAACATCATGGCCTCGTCGCTCTGGGGCAAGGCCAAGATCGGGCTTGAATATGCGATCAAGCGCAGCGGGCCGATGAGCATGGCGCCCTCGCAGCTGGGCGCCTTCACCCGCAGCTCGGCAGACATGAAGTACCCGAACATCGAGTACCACGTGCAGCCGCTTAGCCTCGATGCATTCGGCGAGCCCTTGCACAGCTTCCCGGCTTTCACCGCCAGCGTCTGCAACCTGAACCCTACCAGCCGGGGCACGGTGCAGATACGCAGCCCGAAATTCCAGGACGCGCCGGCCATTGCGCCCAACTACCTCAGCACCGCCGAGGACCGCCAGGTGGCAGCCGACTCGCTGCGCGTGACGCGTCGCATTGCCGCGCAGCCGGCGCTGGCCAAGTACAAGCCCAAAGAGTGGAAGCCGGGCGTGCAGTTTGAAACCGATGAAGAACTGGCGCGGCTGGCAGGCGACATTGCCACCACCATCTTCCACCCGGTGGGCACGACAAAAATGGGCGCGGCAGATGACCCGATGGCGGTGGTCGACTCGCAGCTGCGTGTGCGCGGCGTGTCCGGCCTGCGCGTGGTGGATGCGGGGGTCATGCCCACCATCACCTCGGGCAACACCAACTCCCCCACCTTGATGATCGCGGAGAAAGCAGCGCGGTGGATCGCCCACGCCGCTGCAGGCCAGGCGGCGTGAATACTCCAATCGGAGCAGCAGGAGGCCGGGGCCGCTGGTTATCCTGAACGCCCATGGCAAAAATCCGGACCACTGTCGCCCTGATCGAAGATGATCCGCTGCACATCGAGCAATACCGCGCCCACCTGACGCTGGACCCGGACCTCGTGCCTGTTGCCGAATACACAACGGGGCAGGCAGCCATCAGCCACATCGCCAACCTGCTGCCTGATGTGGCGCTGGTGGACCTGGGGCTGCCGGACATCAGCGGCTTTGACGTGATCCGCCACATCCGCCACGCCACGCCGCACACGGCAGTGATGGTGGTGTCGGTCTTTGGCGGTGAGCAGAACCTGGTGCAGGCGATTGAGGCCGGCGCCACGGGCTACCTGCTGAAGGACAGCCGGTCGGGCGAGTTCAACGAGGCGATTCACGCGCTGCGTGCTGGCGAGTCACCCATCAGCCCGTCGCTGGCGCGCCACCTGCTCAAGCGCTTCACCGCACCGGTGCCGGTGGCGGCCGTGACGGGCACCTCGCCCCTGTCGGCACGCGAGCTCACCATCCTGCAGAGCATTGCCCGGGGCAACAGCCTGGCGGAGATTGGGGCAGCACTGTTCATCTCGCCCTTCACCGTGAAGACCCATGTGCAGAACATCTACCGCAAGCTGGAGGCCCGCTCGCGCCAGCATGCGGTGTTCCTTGCCCAGCAGCGCGGGCTGATCAAGTTGTGACGCAACTGCTGCGCCGGCTGCAGGGCTGGTCGCTGGCCGCAGGCCTGGCCGCCGCGCTCACCTTGACCTTGTGGCTGGCCATGGCACCGTCCGCATCAAAGACAGGCGCGCGCGGCGTGCCCTTTGCAGCTTCCGCCGCGACCGTTCCGGTTGCAGCATCTGCTGCCACCATCACCATCACCACCACAACCACCGCCACCGCTGCGGCAACAGGCGTCACCCGCATCACCTCGGCGCGCTTCATCAAGACCAGCGAGCTGGAAGCGCCGCCTGAGGCCGACCCCCGCTGGCGCACCGTGCACCTGCCGGACAACTGGCAGGTCTCCAACCCCGGCCAGAGCGGGCACGGCTGGTATGAAGTGCGCTTTGATGTGCAGGCGCTGCCCCAGCAACCCTGGAGCGTCTACCTGCCAAGCGTGAGCACCACCTACCAGCTGTTCATCAATGGCAGCGAGACAGGCGGCACAGGCGGCAGCGACAACGAATTCCCCCGCACCATGGGCACGCCGCAGATCGACCCGGTGGCGCCGCAGTTGCTCAAGGCCGGCAGCAACAGGCTGACCTTGCGCCTGCGCGTGGCCACCAACCTGCGCGGCGGGCTGGGGCCTGTCAGCATCGGGCCGCGCGCGCAGGTGGAGCCGATCTATGACGATGACCAGTTCCAGCGCGTGACCCTGCCGCGCTCGCTCAACATCGCGCTGATCTTCGCCGGCATGCTGGTGTTCCTGCTGTGGCTGCGGCGTCCGGCCGAGTCGATTTATGGCTACTTCGCAGCGCTGGCCGTGTTGTGGTCGATCCGTAACTTTCACTACACCACCTCGTTCGCCGTCATCCCGACCCGGCTGTGGGAGGCCTTCATCCTGGGGAGCCTTGGCCTGGTGGTGGTGCTGCTGCTGCTGTTCATGATGCGGTTTACCGGCAGGCGCCATGTGGCTCTGGAGCGCTGCGCCATCACGGTGAGTCTTCTGGCGCCGCTGTTCTTCGCCGCCCTGGGTGAGAACCTTGCCAGCCAGCTGCGCACGACCTGGTATCTGCTGTGCGCGGGGATGGGTGTGGCGGCCATTGTGGTGCTGCTGGTGTATCTTTTCAGCCCGCGCGGCCGGGGACACAGGGCCGCCTGGGTGATCCTGGCCGCGATGTGCACCACCTTGTTCCTGGGGCTGTCGGATCTGGCTGTTTCGCTGCAGTGGCTGCCCTGGGGTCCCGCTGCGCGCATGGCTTTTGGCGCGCCGGTGCTGCTCACCGCACTCACCTATGCCATGGCCGACAGTTACTTCCGCACCTTTGACGAAGTGCGCCTGCTCAACAGCGAGCTGGAGCGGCGTGTGGATGAACGCACCGAGGAGCTGGGCCACACGCACGAGCGGCTGCGTGCGCTGGAGCGCGAGGCGGTGATCGTCGACGAGCGCGACCGCCTGATGCGCGACTTGCACGACGGCGTGGGCTCCCAGCTCATCAACACGCTGCATTCGCTGGAGCGCGGCCAGCTTGACGCCACCCGCGCCGCCCTGCTGCTGCGCGAATGCATTGACGACCTGCGCCTGGTGATCGACTCGATGGACACCGAAGAGCGGACCCTGCAGGCCACACTGGCCAACCTGCGCTACCGGCTGGAGCCGCGCCTGTCGGCCACCGGCATCACGCTGGACTGGCAGGTCGCCGACACACCGGTGCAACTCACGCCCGACGCCTTGCTGCAGATCCTGCGCATCGTGCAGGAGGCCTTTGCCAATGCGCTCAAGCATGCGGGCGCCACGCAGATCCGCGTCAGTGTGGGCCTGCGCGAAGGCGCAGGCCTGCGCGTGGAAATTGCCGACAACGGCGCAGGTTTCAAGCCGCAGGCGCGCAGCCCGCAACACGGCCGCGGCTTGTTCAACATGTCGCAGCGCGCGTTGCGGCTGAGCGGTGTGCTCAACGTGGACAGCAGTGCAGACGGAACCCTGGTGCGGCTGGACCTGCCGGCTGCGACGACTGTGTGATTGTGAAAACCCTGATCTCAAAATACTCCAAACGCACGATGCAATAGCGCAAGGCAAATCCTAGGATGAAAGTTCTTTCACCGAACCCATCTTCTGGAGACACCCCCATGGCCTTTCGCCTTCGTCACCTTGCCCTCACAGTCTTGATCGGCACCTGCGCCACTGCCCAGGCTTCGGACATCAACTTCATCTCGTCGGTGCACAGCGGCCATCTGCTGGGCAACAGCGGCGGTGTGGGCGCGGCGGTTCCGTGGGGTCCGCAACACGCGTTGCAAGGCTTCAGCGGCTCTGGCCAGATCCAGTCCCGCGGCCAATGCCTGACCGGCAAGCAAAGCGGCCAGCCCCTGCGCTGGGAAGGCTGCCGCAGCGGTGACAAGTCGCAGGCCTGGGCGCTGCGCGGCGCCAAGCTGAGCAACGAGATGGGCTTTTGCGCCGACCTGGAAGGCGAAAACCGCGCCGCCAACGCGCGGCTGGTCGCATGGTCCTGCACCGGCAGGAGCAACCAGCAGTGGCGCGCCCACGGCCCGGCGCAGCCTGCAGCCAGCCTGCTGGCCCAGGTGCCAACTGGCGCACGCGCTGAATTCACACGCAACTCGCAGTCCGCACCGGCCGGCTCCATCATCAGCCTGGCCACCGGCAGGGTGGTGGCCGCAGGCGGTGGCAATGTGGTGGCTGCAGGCGGCGGCAATGTCGTGGCAGCAGGCGGCGGCAACGTGGTCGCGGCGGGCGGCGGCAACTAGCCCGCAGCCTCACTCCAGCTTTCCTCTTTCCCCAGGCAACCAGGCGCACAGGCGCCGGGTTGCCGCGCCCGCGTGGGCGCTGCTGTCCAGATCATCAGCCCGCCTTTTCAGCCCGCCTCACCAGCTTCTTCATCAACCGGCCGCATTCGACCCCACATGCCCATCTCACAACGACTCGTGCCCCTCGTGGCCGCCCTCTGGCTGGCAGGCCTCGCCCAGGGCCAGGGCCTGCCCAACCCGGCTGCCTCCGCGCCCGGCACGCCGATGGCCCTGGCCCTGGCCAGCAACAGCCTCTCCGGCATGCCTTTACAGGCAGGCCAGGGCATTGAGTTTGTCCTCACGGCCCCGCTGGCGCAGGCCCAGGGCAGGCTGGTGTTCATGCTCAACGGCAACGACCTCGGCTCGTTCCTGCAGACGGTGGACGGCATTCACTACACCTTGCAGGCCTCCGACTTTCCCCTGCCAGCCGGGACCAGCACGGCCGAACTGCTGATCGAGCCTGCGGGCGGGGGCGAACCAATTGCGCTGTGGTCAGCCTCCATCGAGGTGGCAGACCAGCCGGGCGGGGGTGAAGGCATCCTGCCGGACAACGGCGGCGACGCCCCGGGCGGCGGTGAAATCGCAGACGGACCGGTGAGCAATGCGCCTTCGTCAGGCTTGAAGACCAAGCTGACGCCCCGTGTGAGCGTCACCTCAACGCGGCGGGATGTTGACGGCGTGGTCACCAGTTCCACCTTGCGGGAGGTTGCGCTCCAGGCCGGCGCACAGTACGAGCGCAACTATGAAGACGGCAGCCGCCTGGCGCTCGCCGCCAACCTGCTGGGCTCCAGCGTGCAGGCCCGCGCCGTGCGTTTTGCCCAGGCCGGGCCGCAGGCGGCGAAGTTTGACTTGAACGACTACCTGCTCGAATACCAGACCGACGCCCTGCGCCTGTCGCTCGGCCACGTCAGCGTGGCCGGCCACCCGCTGCTTGGCGCGGCCTTTGCCAACCGGGGCGTGAGCGGCAGCTACCGGCTGGCCGGTGGCCTGGATGTGGCGCTGACCAGCCAGCATGCCACCAGCATCGTTGGCGCGCCCAACCTGTTGGGCCTGCGCCAGATTGACCAGCGCGTCCACGCTCTGACGTTGGGCTGGGACCTCAACCCCGGGCAGCCCGGTGCCTTGCGCCTGGAAGCCACCGGCATGAGCGGCGAGTTGAGCCGCCCCGTTGCCACCCCCGGCACCGGCGCATTGCCGGAGTCAGAAAAAAGCAGCGGCGTGGGCCTGCGTGTGGTGTGGGCGCCGGTGGACTCGATCTACCGCGTCGAAAGCGCCTATGCCGTTTCCACCTCCACACGGCCTGATGGCTTTGGCGGGGAACAGGTGGCGCGCGGCCGCAAGGCATGGTTTGCCGATGGCAGCGCCCGCGTGATCGACAGCGGCGCCGATGGCGGCGTGCCCGACCGCAAGCTCACCCTGCGCCTGCGTCACGAGTATGCCGACCTGGGCTTTCGCAGCGTGGCCGGCGGCGCCACCGCCGACGTGCGCCGCACGCTGGTCAGCGCTGAGGGCCTGTTGTACGGAGTGCAAGGGCAGTGGGCCCGCACCTATTCAAACGGCAACGTCAGGCGCAGCCCCAACCTGCCGGTGCTGCACACCCGCTCTGACGTGGTCAGCGCCGCGCTGCCGCTGGCCACCTGGCTGGACCCGACAGCGGTGGGCGGCTCCTGGTGGCCCACGCTGCAGGGCGGCTTGCAGTACAACGTGCAGCGCCCAAGCGACCTGCCCGCCTGGATGACGCCCGACCTGGTCCCCGCCTCAGCCAGCCGCAACGAGACGCTCAATGCGCAGTGGACCCAGGGCCCCGTCAGCTGGAGCGTTGGCCTGACGCGCGGCCTGCAGGACAACCGCCAGCCGGGCCAGGACATGCTGGACCAGAAAAGCCGCGGCGCGCAGGCCCAGCTGCAGTGGCAGGTGCTGCCCAGCCTGATGGCCTCGGCAGGCTGGCGCCGCGCCAGGGCCACGCAACTGGACACCGGCATCGCGCAGATCCAGAACGGCGGCGACCTGGGCCTGGCCTGGACGCCCGAGGGCGGCTGGGTGGTGAACGCCACGCTCAACCGGACCGGTTCATTCGACAGCGCCAACACCCAGCGGGCCAAGGGCCTTAACCGGCAGTTGCAAGTCAGCCGCTCGCTGCCGATGAGCTGGGGGCCCAACCAGGTCGTGCCGCTGCAACTATCGCTCGCCTGGCAAAGCCAGGGCGACAACAATGCCAGTACGCTTCTGGGCAGCACTGTGCAAAACACGCAGCGCGTGCGCTCGCTCACCATCTCCCTGTCAGCCACCTTCTGAAGCCGCCCACCATGCACACCACCTTGCACGCCCTGGTCCGCGTTGTCACCTCCGGCCTTTTCATGCTGGCCGCGGGGCAGTTGCATGCGGCCATCACGGCTGCGCCACTGGCACTCACCTACAACACCGTGGCCGGCGTCGCCCCTTCGCCGCAAAGCCTCACCATCACCAATACCAGCGGCGCGCCCATCAACTTCAACAGCGCCACCGTGACACCGGGCGGCATTTTCATCCCGCAGGTGACGTCCAGCACTTGCTTTGGCTCGGCCGTGCCCACTGGTGGCAGTTGCGTGATTCCGATCGGCATTTTGGCGCAGCCGGCAGGCACCTACAACGGCGCCTTCCAGATGACGACAACGCAGTTCGGCTCGTTGGCGGTGGCGCCGGCCGCGCTGACCCTGAACGTGGCGGCGGCGCCCGTCAGCACCCCGACGCCGCCCTCGGCGCCTTCGTCCCCCAGCGGGCCGGGCTTCGGCCCCGGTGCCGGTACGGGGGTGCTGACCAACGTCAGCCCGCGCCAGTTTGGCCTGAACACCACGCTGCGCACCTCGCGCCAGCTGGCCTATAGCTTCGCGCCCGGCACCACCAGCGTGCGCCCGCGCAGCGCCTTCGTCTGCACGGACCTCACCGGGCTGGTGCCGCCGCCCAGCGGCACCAGCCCGGCCAACCCCTGCGCACCGGGCGCGCAGTCGCTGCCGCTGGCGCTGGACCCTGCGGGACTGCAAGTGCAGCGCGGCGCCAACGGCCAGATCCTGCGCGCGCTGGAAACCGTCAACATTCCGCAGGGCTTTGCGGCGCTGGCGCAGTCGCGCCCCGGGCCGGCAACGCTGTACTTCGTGCGTGAGTTCGAAGGCTCGGGTTTTGCAGTCGTGCAGATCACGGTGGTGGGCAATTCGCTGGCGGCGCCTTTGACGCTGACCGATGTGCGCATGGCCTTCGTGGTCGGCAACGCGCGCCGGCCCACAGCGGCGGTGGTGGCCGGGCAGCGGCCGCCCCGCGTGGTGGCGGACATTGAATATTCAGGCAGCGGCGTGCTGCGCGGCCGTTGGGAAGTGGTGGAGCCGGGGCGAGAGACGCCTGAGCCGGGCGACCTGGTGCCCGAAGCCTCGGTACCCTTTGCCAACCGCGGGCTGCAGCGCCGCTACACGGTGGTGGAGCGCTTTGAGCATGTGCTGGGCGCTGCCGGCCGCTTCAGGCTGAACGGCCCGGACCCGGCACGCCTGCCAGTGCGCCAGGCCGGCAATTACCTGCTGCTGCTGCGCATCGAGGCGGTACCCGCCCGCCAGCCGGGCCTGGCCGCCAGCGCTGAGCACGGCGCTGCCAGCTTTGCGCTGCCGGTGCTGTCATACAACGTGGGGACCGGGATCGACAGCGCCAGCGTGCTGGCCAACCGCATCATCACGTTGTTACCTGGCGCCCCTGCGGCGGGCGTACCTGAAATTGCCTGGCTGCCGGTCGAACAGGCGCGCATGTACCGGGTTGAGTTTGCCGACGCATCAGGCCAGGTCCTGGGCTCGCGCTTCCTGCGCGCCGACGAGCCCCAGCGTTACCGCCTGGGCGGCGCGCTGGCCACCAAGGTGCGCGGCGCGACCCAGTGGCGTGTGCGGGCGTTTGACGCGGGCTTCCAGCCGATTGGGCGGAGCAACTGGCTGCCGCTGTAGGCGCCCCCCGAAGCGCGCTTTGCGCGCCTCCTCCCACTGGGGGCAATGCAGCGGCCCGGCGCACACACCGCCCACCGCAGGCTACAAACTCTCAGCGCCGCAGGCGCTGCTGTTGAAAAGGCAGCGTACCCAAGTCCTCACCGAATCCCGCCCACGTACCGCGGCGCATCCGGGTCGCGGGGCTTGCGCGGTTTGTTGAGGTCCAGCGACGATTCAAGAAACTGCGACTCTGCAAAAGCAGACTGCGCAAACTCCGCGCTCTCGTCTGGCAACGAGGCCGGGCCGCTGCGGCTGTCGCGGAAGGGGGCGGGTCCGGATGGGGCGTTGTTCACGGCATTGTTCTGGCGCAAAGCTTCAACCGCTACTTGCGCCAGGGGCCGGGCCACAGCCTTTTGCGGCGCCATCATCGCGCGCTCGAGTTTGCCGGCCCACTCCGCCAGGTCGGGGTGCCCGTCTTCCATCGCCTTGACGCGCGCAAAGCGCACGATCTCGGCAGCGTAGACCTCGTTTTGCGCCATCCATTCGGTGTCGGTGACGCGCCCCGTCTTGCGCCTCAGCAACACATGCAAATGCGCAGCGATGGCAATTTTTTCACTGACCAGCATGGCGGGTCTCCAGAAGGGCCGCCGTCATCACGCGCCAAGCCGCTCGCGATGTTGGGCAATGTCCAGGCCGGTTTGCTCGGACTGCTCGTCCACCCGCAAGCCTGTGATCAGGAGCGTGATCCACAAAATGATGGCGGTTGCAAACAGGCTGTAGACCAGCACCACACCGGCGCTTATGGCCTGCACCACGATGCTGCCTTCCACGCCCGACACCGTCTTGCTGGCAAACACGCCGGTCAGCAGACAGCCGACAATCCCGCCAATCCCGTGCACCCCGAACACGTCCAGCGAATCGTCGGCGCGCAAAAGGCGCTTGAGGCCCGTTGCGCCCCAATAGCAGGCCAGGCCCGCCACCCCGCCAATGATGACCGCCGGGCCGGGCGTGACAAAGCCTGATGCCGGCGTGATCGCCACCAGCCCCGCCACCAGCCCCGAGCACAGGCCCAGCAGCGAGGGCCGGCCGCGCACAATCCACTCCCCGAACATCCAGCCAATGGCGCCCGCCGATGCCGCAATGTGGGTGACCACCATGGCCAGGCCCGCGCGCCCATCGGAGGCCACAGCCGAGCCCGCATTGAAGCCGAACCAGCCAACCCACAGCAGCCCCGCGCCGGCCATGGTGAGGCCCAGGTTGTAGGGCTCAAAAGGCTCGCGGCCGTAGCCCCGGCGCGGCCCCAGGAAGTAGGCGCACACCAGCCCCGAGATGCCCGCGTTGATGTGCACCACCGAGCCACCCGCAAAGTCCAGCGCGCCCATCTGGGCCAGCCAGCCGCCGGGTTCCCACACCCAGTGCGCTATCGGCGCATAGACAAACAGCGTCCACATGCCGGTGAACCAGAGCACGGCCGAAAAGCGCATGCGCTCCACAAAGGAGCCCACCACCAGCACCACGGTGATGATGGCAAAGGTAAGCTGGAACATGGCGTACACCGACTCGGGCACATTCGGCGCGATGTGGCTGACCGAGACCTTGCCGGCCTCCTTCATGTAGTCCATGCCGGCAAACCACATGCGCTCGGAATTCCCGATAAAGCCGCTACCCGGCGTGAAGGCCCATGAATAGCCCGCAACAAACCACAACAGGCTCACCAGGGAGCACATGGCCACGACGCAAGCCATCGTGTTGAGCACGCTCTTGCGGCGCACCATGCCGGCATAAAACAGCGCGATGCCGGGCAGCGTCATCAACAGCACCAGCGCGGTGGAGGTGAGCATCCAGGCCGTGTCGGCACCGTTGATCGTGTCGGAATTGACGAGGCCGGGATGGGTGAGCGGCGGTGCAGCTGGAGCGCTGGCGGCCGCTTTAGGCTCAGTCGCGGCAGTCACTGCCAAGGCCGGCGGCAGTGCTGGCGCAGGAGCGCTTGCCGCTGCCATCGGCTGAGCGGCTGGCGCTCCGGGCGCAGCCGCCGTCTGCGCCCATCCTCCCCCTTGCAACCCCACCCATAGCCCAACGATCCCTGCAATCCGGCGACTTTCAATCCACATGGTTTTTTCCAGTTTTATAGTGCACACCAGTGCTGCAATCTGCATAACTCATGCCAAAGCGGAATGCACCGGCAGGGGGCGGGCAAACCGGTGAAAAACAGTCAAACGTTTTGTTGCACGGGAAACCCCCAATGCACTATGCGGGTGCGTGAACTACAGTCTGGTCATTCGCAAACCGGGCTCGCGCCCGAGAGAGCGAGGGACCGAGGAGACACTCAATCCCACAATAATATTTACAAGGTATCCGCTCGAGATACGTTTTCAAGAAGGCGCCGTAACCCGGCGCCTTTTGTTTTCCAGAAGCGCCATGACCTGGCGCCTTTGTTTTTTGGCTTTTATCGCGCAGCCGTGCGGCTGCTGGCGGATGCAGCCGAAGCCGGGCGGGCCGGCAAACCCAGGGCTGCAGCGGCCGATGCAGCCGCCTGGGTCAGTCCGGGCTGGGGCCAGGGCACGTCGGCCACGGCTCTGGGCTTGCCGATGGGCGTGGTCGCCTGGCCCTTCCTGACGGCGGCCATGTCTTCCTCGCTGGGGTACTGGTTCATCAGCCAGTAGTCAAACACCCGGCGTGCGATGGGCGCGGCATGGGCGGCGCCGAAGCCGGCGTTTTCCACGATCATCGCCAGCGCGATCTTCGGGTTCTCTGCGGGCGCATAGGCCATGAACAGGGCATGGTCGCGGTGCCGCTCGTCCACGCGCGAGGCGTCGTATTTCTCGCCCTGCTTGATCTGGATCACCTGGGCGGTGCCGGTTTTGCCGCCGCTGGTAAAGCTCGCGCCTTTGAAGGATGAGGCCGAGGTGCCTTCAAGATTCACCCCCACCAGGGCGTTGCGGATCACCGCAATGTTCGCGGGGCTGGCAATGCGCTCGCCCACCGTCTCCTGCACAGCCGCGGTCGGCTCGCGGGTGACGATGTCCACCACCTGGCGCACCAGGTGCGGCTTCATCTTGACGCCATAGTTGGCCAGTGTGCTGGTGGCTGCGGCCAGCTGCAGCATGGTGAACGTGTTGTAGCCCTGGCCGATCCCCAGTGAAATCGTCTCACCCAGGTACCACTTCTGCTGCTCGGGCCGCTTGTAGGCCGCGCGCTTCCACTGCGTGGAAGGCAGCAGCCCGCGCGATTCGCCCAGGATGTCGATGCCGGTGATCTCGCCAAACCCGAACTGCTGCAGCCGGTCGTGGATCAGGTCCACGCCCATGTCGTTGGCCAGCACGTAGTAGTAGGTGTCGCAGGACTGCACGATGGAGCGGTACATGTCCACGGTGCCGTGGCCGCCCTCCTTGTCGTCCCGGAAACGGTGGCCGCCGAAGTTGAAAAAGCCCGGGTCAGAAATCGTCTGCTGCGGCGTGCGCTTGCCGCTCTCCAGCGCCGCCAGTGCCATGAAGGGTTTGTAGGTGGAGCCGGGCGGGTAAGTGCCGCGCAGGGCCCGGTTCAAAAGCGGCTTGTCGGGCGACTCATTGAGCGCCTGCCAGTTCTCGCTGTCGATGCCTTCGACAAACAGGTTGGGGTCAAAGGTGGGCTTGCTGACAAAAGCCAGTACCTCGCCGGTCTTGGGGTCCAGCGCAACGAGCGCCCCGCGCCGGTCGCCATACAGGTCCTCAATCAGCTTTTGCAGCTTGATGTCGATCGACATCATCACCGTGTTGCCCGGTGTGGCCGGGTTGCTGGCCAGCCGCCGCACGGCGCGCCCGCCGGCTGAAGTTTCCATCTGCTCCACGCCCGTGATGCCGTGCAGCTGCTGCTCGTAACTCTGCTCCACTCCCAGCTTGCCTATGTATTCGGTACCGCGGTAGTTGGCTTCGTTCTCGCCCTCGTCAATGCGCTCCTTTTCGCTCTGGTTGATGCGGCCGATGTAGCCGATCACATGGCTGGCCAGTTCCCCCCAGGGGTAGTTGCGAAACAGGCGCGCCTTGATGTCCACCCCCGGAAAGCGATAACGCTGCGCCGCAAAGCGGGCGACTTCTTCATCCGACAGGCGGGTACGGATGGGCAGGGACTCGAAGCTCCTGGACTCCTCCAGCAGCTTCTTGAAGCGGCGCCGGTCGCGCGGCTGGATGTCCACCACCTTGGCCAGTTCGTCCACCACCTGATCCATCGGCCCGGACTTGGACGGCGTGATCTCCAGCGTGTAGGCCGAGTAGTTGGTTGCCAGCACCACGCCGTTGCGGTCCAGGATGAGGCCGCGGTTGGGCACCACCGGCACGATGGCGGTGCGGTTGCTCTCGGCCTGCTCGTTCAGGTCCTGGTGGCGAAACACCTGCAGGTACACCAGGCGCGAGGCCAGCAGCACAAAGGCCACCATGATGGCGATGCTGACCACCAGCACCCGCGCGCGAAAGCGGGAGAGGTCGGCTTCGACGTCGCGTAGTTCGGTCATAGCGGTCGATTTTCGTCGCGGTCGGGTGCCCGGCGCTGCGGAGCGAGCAGCAACACGCTCACCAACGGCCACAACACCGACTCGATCACCGGCGCCAGAAACAGCGGCCAGCCCGGGAACACACCGCCGGACAGCATCCGGATCGCCAGCTCGATCGCATGGGCCGCCGCAAAGAGCGGCAACACCTGCAGCGCCTGCGACGGCACCGTGAACCACAACAGGCGGCGGTGGATGGTGATGGCAAAGAAGCTCAACGCGGTATACGACCACGCATGCTGTCCGAGCAACGCCGCCTGGTGCACATCCATGAACAGCCCGAAGACGAAAGACGCGCCAATGCCCACGCGCTGGGGCTGATGCACGCTCCAGAACACCAGCACCAGGGCCAGGAAGTCAGGCATCCACGGCACGCGCCCGAGCGGCAGCATGTTGAGCATCAAGGCGGCCAGCAAGCTGAACCAGATGAAAAGCGGGTTGGCCGGCAGGAGCAGCTGCTGGCCCGGACGCATGATCATTTGCGCGACCCCTTTTTGACCGGCGGCGCCACATCGGCCGCAGCAGGGCGCTCGGGAATTTGCGCCGAGACGGACTTGAGCACCATGACATACCTTGCGCCGTAGACCAGCGCCTGCGGGGTGCAGTAAATGCGCGCAAAGGCCGAGTCAGCCCGCCGCTCCACCAGGGCCACCCGCGCCACCGGCAAGCCGGCCGGGTAGACGCCGTCGACCCCGCTGGTGGTGAGCAGGTCGCCAGCCTGCACGTCGGCATTGCCGGCCATGAAGCGAAGCTCCAGGCCGCCGCCGCGCGAGGACGGGTCGCCATAGGCCACGCTGCGCGCACCGGTGCGGGCATTGAGCACCGGGATGGCATGCTCACGGTCCACCACCAGCGTGACTTCGCTCACCAGCGGGTGCACACGTGTCACCTGGCCGAGCACGCCCGACTCGTCGATCACCGGCGAGCCAGCCTCGATGCCCTGGGCCAGGCCCTTGTCGATGATGACCTTGCGGGTGTACGGATCGGCCGCGTCATACAACACCTCGGCGGCCAGCGAAGGCGTGTTGATCTGCTGGCCCAGGGCCAGCAGTTTGCGCAAACGGGTGTTTTCAAGCGTCAGCTGCTCGACCTGGTTGGCCCGTTGCGACTGCAGCGCGAGCTTCTTGCGCGCCTCTTCCTCCAGGCGCTGTGCGGTGCCGAGGGATTCGAAGTACTGCCCGCCGTTTTCCAGCAGCTGCACCGGCCGCATCGCCAGCCATTGAACCGGATAGAGCACGGTGGCAAGCGCCGCGCGGGCCTGCTGCGTGACGTTGAAGCGTGCGTCAGCCACCATCAGGAACAGGGCGAGCGCGCTGAAAATCATCAGCTTGGACAGGGCCGAAGTGCCCTGCTTGAAGAAGGGGGGCGGGGTTCTGTCCAGCGTACCAAGTGGCATCGCTGTTCCTGCTTTGCGTTTATTCGCTGGTGAAGATCGAACCCAGGCGCTCCATGCGCTCCAGGGCGATGCCGCAGCCGCGCACCACGCAGGTCAGCGGATCTTCCGCCACCAGCACGGGCAAGCCGGTTTCTTCAGCCAGCAGGCGGTCCAGGTCGCGCAGCAGGGCGCCGCCACCGGTGAGCATCATGCCGCGCTCGGCAATGTCGGCGCCCAGCTCGGGCGGCGTGTGCTCCAGCGCATTCTTGACGGCGCTCACGATGTTGTTGAGCGGGTCGGTCAGGGCTTCAAGGATTTCATTGCTCGAGATGGTGAATGCGCGCGGCACGCCTTCAGACAGGTTGCGCCCCCGCACTTCCATCTCCTTGACCTCGGAGCCCGGAAAGGCAGAGCCAATGTTTTTCTTGATCGCTTCAGCCGTGGGCTCGCCGATCAGCATGCCGTAGTTGCGGCGGATGTAGCTGATGATGGCTTCGTCAAACTTGTCGCCACCCACGCGCACGCTGCCCTTGTAGACCATGCCACCCAGCGAGATCACGCCCACTTCGGTCGTGCCGCCGCCAATATCCACCACCATGGAGCCGCTGGCTTCCGACACCGGCAGGCCGGCGCCGATGGCTGCGGCCATGGGCTCTTCAATCAGGTAAACCTCGGAGGCGCCCGCGCCGAGGGCAGATTCGCGAATGGCGCGGCGCTCGACCTGGGTCGAGCCGCAGGGCACGCAGATGATGATGCGCGGCGAGGGCTTGAACACCCCGCGCGGATGAACCATCTTGATGAACTGCTTGAGCATCTGCTCGGTGACGGTGAAGTCGGCGATCACGCCGTCTTTCATCGGGCGGATCGCCTCGATGTTGCCGGGTACCTTGCCCAGCATCGCCTTGGCCTCGTGGCCCACGGCCTGGATGGTCTTCTTGCCCTGGGGGCCGCCTTCATGGCGGATCGCGACAACGGAGGGTTCATCAAGAACGATGCCCTTGTCGCGAACAAAAATCAGGGTATTGGCGGTGCCCAGGTCAATGGCCAGGTCGGTGGAGAAATACCGACGGAAAGCTCCAAACATGAATAGTCCTCTCGGGGCACGGCCAGCGCTTCGGCGGGCCGTCGCCGTGTCAATAATGCGGGGTTCGGTATCGTTCTTTTGGCGCCACAACCCGCTGGAAAACCAGCATTTACAGTGGTCTCACGGGCGTCGCACCAAAGGCGGGATAATACTCCATCCCCTGTGAACAACCTGGCCGGGCGCCCCTGAAAAAGGCTCTTTACAACCGGTTTCGACTGCGTCACACAGTCACGCCACACACTCACGCCATCATTCATGTCACTCACCCTTTCTGACATCGACCGCATCGCCAACCTGGCGCGGCTGGACCTGGAACCTGACGAAGCCGGCCGCATGCTGGGCCAGATCAACAGCTTTTTCGACATCGCCCTGCAGCTGCGCGCCGTGGACACCACCGGCATCGAGCCCCTGGCCCACCCGGTGGCCGCCATCCAGGATATTGCCCTGCGCCTGCGGGACGACGTCGCCAGCGAGCCGAACCAGCGCGAGGCCAACCAGCAAAGCGCCCCAGCTGTTGAACGCGGCCTGTTTCTTGTGCCCAAGGTGATCGAATGAGTGAACTGCATGACCTGACTGTGGCGCAGCTCGCAGCGCAGATTCGATCGAAAGAACTCGGCGCGGTGGAAGTGGCGCAGCACTATCTTGGCCGGATACGCGCGCATGAATCGCTGGGCGCATTTCTCTCAACAAATGAAGAAGTGACGCTGGCCCAGGCCCGCGCCGCTGATGCCCGAATTGGGGCCGGTGAACAGTCACCGCTGCTGGGCGTGCCGATTGCGCACAAGGACATCTTCGTCACCAAAGATTTCCCCACCACTGCGGGCTCCAGAATGCTGCAGGGCTACCGTTCACCGTTTGACGCGACGGTCGTCGGCAAGCTTGCTGGAAGCGGCATGGTGACGCTGGGCAAGCTCAACTGCGACGAGTTCGCCATGGGTTCGTCGAACGAAAATTCGGCTTACAAGCCGGTGGCCAATCCGTGGGACGCCTCGCGCATTCCCGGCGGCTCATCAGGCGGCAGCGCTGCAGCGGTGGCCGCACGCATCGTCCCGGCGGCAACGGGCACTGACACGGGCGGCTCGATCCGCCAGCCAGCTGCTTTTTGCGGCATCACCGGCATCAAGCCGACGTATGGCCGCGCCTCGCGTTACGGCATGGTGGCCTTTGCCTCCAGCCTGGACCAGGCCGGCCCGATGGCGCGCACCGCCGAGGACTGCGCCTTGCTGCTGAGCGCCATGTGCGGCCCCGACCTGGACCGCGACTCGACTTCGCTGGACATGCCGGCTGAAGACTTCTCGCGTTTGCTCACGGGCTCACCCATTGAGTCGGTGAAAGGCCTGCGCATCGGCCTGCCCAGGGAGTTTTTTGGCGAAGGCCTGTCGCCCGACGTGCGCGCCGCGATCGACGCGGCCCTCAAGGAATACGAGAAGCTGGGCGCAACGCTGGTGCCCATCACGCTGCCGCGTACCGAGCTGTCGATCCCGGTGTACTACATCATTGCGCCGGCTGAAGCGTCGAGCAACTTGTCGCGTTTTGACGGCGTGAAGTTCGGCCACCGCGCCAGCAACTTCAGCGACCTGTCCGACATGTACAAAAAGACCCGAGCCGAAGGCTTTGGCGATGAAGTCAAGCGCCGCATCATGATCGGCGCCTATGTGCTGTCCCACGGCTACTACGACGCCTACTACCTGCAGGCGCAAAAAATCCGCCGCATGATCGCCGACGATTTCCAGCAGGCCTTCAAGCAGTGCGACGTGATCGCGGGGCCTGTGGCGCCAACGGTCGCCTGGAAGTTGGGCGCCAGGTCTGACGATCCGGTGGCCAACTACCTGGCCGATATTTTCACCCTGCCTGCCTCGCTGGCGGGCCTGCCCGGCATGAGCTTGCCTTGCGGCTTTGGCGAAGGCGGCATGCCGGTGGGCCTGCAACTGATCGGCAATTACTTCAGCGAAGCCAGGCTGCTAGGCGTGGCGCACGGGCTGCAACTGGCCACCGACTTTCACAGCCGCACGCCCGGCAAAGACCTGTCATGAGCACACCACGATTGATCCAGGGCTATGAAGTCGTCATCGGCTTCGAAACCCACACCCAGCTGTCCACGCAAAGCAAGATCTTCAGCCGCGCGCCAACGGCCTTCGGCGCGGAACCCAACACGCAGGCCTGCGCGGTGGACCTGGCGCTGCCCGGCACGCTGCCGGTGATGAACAAGGGCGCGGTTGAGCGCGCCATCGAGTTCGGGCTGGCGGTGGGTGCGCACATTGCGGAAAAAAGCGTGTTTGCGCGCAAGAATTATTTTTATCCCGACCTGCCCAAGGGCTACCAGATCAGCCAGTTTGAGATCCCGGTGGTGCAAGGTGGCGCGGTGGAGTTTTTCCTTGGCGAGGAAAAGAAATCAGTCCGCCTGGTCCGCGCACACCTTGAAGAAGACGCTGGCAAGTCGCTGCACGAAGACTTCATCGGTCAAAGTGGCATCGACCTGAACCGCGCCGGCACGCCGCTGCTTGAGATCGTGACGGAGCCCGACATGCGCTCCTCCGAAGAGGCCGTTGCGTATGCCAAGGAGCTGCACAAGATCGTCACCTGGATCGGCATTTGCGACGGCAACATGCAGGAGGGCTCCTTCCGCTGCGACGCCAACGTGTCGGTGCGCAAGCCGGGTGCCGAACTGGGGACGCGGCGCGAGATCAAGAACCTCAACAGCTTCAAGTTCATGCAGCAGGCTATCGACTACGAGGTACGCTGGCAGATCGAGCAGATCGAGGACGGCCACGCCATCCAGCAGGCCACGGTGCTGTTCGACCCGGACACGGGCGAGACCCGCGCCATGCGCACCAAGGAAGACGCGGCCGACTACCGCTACTTCCCCGACCCCGACCTGCCCCCGCTGGTGGTGGCGCGCGACTGGGTTGAGCGCGTCCGCTCTGAAATGGCCGAGCTGCCCCGCGTAATGGCTGCCCGCTTTGTCAGCAGCTACGGTTTGCCCGAGTACGACGCCACCACGCTCACACAAAGCAAGTCCATGGCCGCCTACTTTGAAGCCGTGGCCGCTGCCTGCAAGCAGCCCAAGCTGGCCAGCAACTGGATCATGGGCGAGGTCTCCAGGCGGCTGAACACCGGAGAGATTTCCATGGAGCAGGTGCCGGTGACTGCAGGGCAACTGGCGCAACTGATCACGCGCATTGCCGACGGCACCATTTCCAACAACGCCGGCAAACAGGTGTTTGATGCGCTGTGGAATCACGACGGCACTGATGTGGACGCAGTCATCGAGGCCAAGGGCTTGAAGCAGATGAGCGACACGGGCGAGCTGGAAGCCATCATTGATGCGGTGTTGGCCGCCAATGCCGACAACGTGGCCCAGTACCGGGCTGGCAAAGACAAGGCCTTCAACGCACTGGTAGGCCAGGCCATGAAGGCCAGCAAGGGCAAAGCCAACCCAGCCCAGGTCAATGCCTTGCTGAAGCAGAAGCTGGAGTAAGCCGGCGCGACGGGCAGAGCTTTGGGGCCAGATCGAAATTCAGGACAGTGATGCCTTCGAAGCGCGCGGTTTCAAACGAAATTTCGCTCTGGCCCAAATGCGGTGAAGTGAAGAGGTCTGGTCAGGCCCGCAGGCGCTGTTTTTACTTAGAAGCCGCAGTCGCCGGCAACTTGAGCAGCCACAGCTGTTTAAGTTTGCCCAGCTCTTCATCAAAGCGCGTATTGACCCGCTTTTTTTCGCCTTCCTGCTCGGCGATGAAGCGCTTTTGCACTACGGTGCTGCGATCGTTTTCCTCGATCTGGCGGCGCACATAGGGTGGCGCCTTGCTTGCGTCGCCCTTGTAGAACTCCAGCTCGGAGTCAATCGAGTTGCGCTGCGCGGCCAGCTCGCCGATGCGCTTGGTGGCCGCCTTCATGACTTCATCGACCTGAGCCAACGCTTCATTGCGCTCCTTGTCGTGGGCGGGGCGGTTGGGGTAGCGGGTGAGCAGTGCGCGGTCACGGCGTTTTTCTTCAGCCCCGCGCGCCTTATCGGCGGCCTGCTGCTTTTCCTGCTCTTCAAGACGGCTGCGCTCGTCAGCGGTGAGCGAGGGGCCAATCTGGCGGCGCACGGTGCCGCTGGGGTTGAGTTCTTTCTGGACCCGGTCAATGCAGTCGGCAATCGGGCGGTCGGAGGTGAGCTTGCGGCCCTTGCCGTCGACGCAGGTGTAAATGCCGCCCACGGGGCCTTGCTGCTGTGCTGACGCCAGACCTGCAAAGCCGCACAGCAATACACCAGCCACCGATCCCCAAGTCAATGCGAACACATCTGTCCTTTGCAAAAAACAAACTGCCGTTCAATCGACGCCGTAGCGCTCCCTGTAGGCCAGCACCCGCCCATGGTGCCCGGCCATCACGCCTTCGTTATGCCGAGACAAGTATTGCAGTAAATCGGCAAGCCTTGCAATCGCACAAACCTCAAGCCCCAGCTGGCCGCGGACGTATTGCACCGCGCTGTGGGCTACATCCACGCCGTTCTCGGTGGCTTTTTCCTGGCGGTCCAGCGCAATCACCACACCGTGCGGCGTGGCACCTGCCGCCTTGATGATGGCAATGGACTCACGCGCGGCCGTCCCGGCCGACATCACGTCGTCCACGATCAGCACCTTGCCTTGAACCGGCGCGCCCACCAGCGCGCCGCCTTCGCCGTGGTCCTTGGCTTCCTTGCGGTTGTAGGCGTAGGGGACATTGCGGCCCAGGCGCGCCAGCTCGATGGCGACAGCTGCGGCCAGGGGGATGCCCTTGTAGGCCGGGCCAAAAAGCATGTCGAACTGCATGCCGCTGTCGACCAGCCGGCGTGCATAAAATTGCGCGAGGCGCCCGAGCTTGGCGCCGTCGTCAAACAGGCCCGCGTTGAAAAAATAGGGGCTGAGGCGCCCGGCCTTGGTCTTGAATTCACCGAAGTGCAGGACGCCCGAATCGACGGAGAATTGCACGAATTCCTGGGCCAGCGGGTCGCTTCCTGAGCCTTGTACCGAGCCTTCTACCTTCATGGGAAATTCCTTGTTCAAACTCACCAGCCTCAATCTCAACGGCATCCGTTCGGCCAGCAGCAAGGGCGTCGAGGCCTGGATCGCCAGGACCCAGCCGGATTGTATTTGCATGCAGGAAGTCAAAGCGCAGGAGGCGGACGTCAGCGGCCGCTTCGAAGAGATGGCGGGGCTCGCCGGGCACTTCCACTTTGCAGAAAAGAAAGGCTACTCAGGCGTGGCCGTGTACACCAAACACGCGCCCAGCGACGTGATCGTGGGCTATGGCTCAAGTGAGTTTGACGCAGAAGGCCGCTATGTCGAGCTGCGGTTTGACACGCCCAAACGCAAGCTGTCGATCATCAGCTGCTACTTTCCCAGCGGTTCATCCGGTGAAGAGCGACAGGCCGCCAAGTTCCGCTTTCTGGATGAGCTGGACCCGCACCTGGTCAAGCTGAAGAAAAAGCGCGAATTCATTTTGTGCGGCGACGTGAACATCGCGCACAAGGAGCAGGACCTGAAGAACTTTCGCAGCAACAAAAAGAACAGCGGCTTCCTGCCCGAAGAGCGCGCCTGGATGACGAAGCTGCTGGATGAAACCGGCCTGGTGGACGTCTACCGCGTGCTGCAACCGGACGCCACCGAGACGGCCTACACCTGGTGGAGCAACCGGGGCCAGGCCAGGGCAAACGACGTGGGGTGGCGGCTGGACTAGCCAATACGTCAAAAAACCCACTTTCTTGTGGGGATTTTTAGATCGAGCCCCTGAAGGTCTTGGCAGATCGCTGGCTCCCACAGCGTAGGAGTGCCTGTTGGTCAATTTGATACTGCTTCTGCGTCCTGAGCGAGCGCTTCCAACTCGGTGACAGTGTGTCTGGCGTGCGCGAGTGCCGTTTTGGCACGTTTGAGCCGTACAGCGCGTCCGTCGAGTTGCTCGGCTACCATTTTTAGACAGTAGTTAAGGAACTCAAGCGGAACGCCTCGCGTCTGCTTTTCGTACTTGCATAGGGCGGTGCGACCAATGCCGGCCAATCGAGCAAAGTCAGCTTGGTTCATGTCACCTCGAGCGAGCCGAATTAGCTCCCGCTGGTCGACCGGAAAGTTCGTCGTCACGTTGCCATTATGGCATCTAAATGCCATAATGGCACAAGCAAAAGGCAACCAGGTGCCGTAACATAAGACAAGGAGATTTCATGGCACGCGCAGATCAGCTGAAGGCTCTCTTGCGTGCCTACGCGGGCAACGAAGAGACGCAGTTTTATTCGGTAGCTCTTCAGATGGCAGCTGACGAGGCGCAGCGTGGCCACACGAAGCTAGCTGGCGAGTTGCGCGACTTGGTTGATGCAGCAAAGGCACGCACGACCCGTAGCGTCGGCCCCCGTTCAGTGCCGATAGCCCAACCGCGCGGCGAGTTGGCTGAGTTGCTGAACGTCCAATATCCGCAGCAGCACCTGTCGCAGATGGTCGTTTCGCAAGATGTTTCGAATAAGCTAAAAAGAGTCCTTAATGAGCAGAGGCAACACGCGCGTTTAAGCGGACATGGCTTGAGTCCTCGTAGAAAGCTACTCCTCGTGGGCCCGCCAGGTACTGGCAAGACCTTGACGGCCAGTGTCTTGGCTGCTGAACTTCGACTGCCGCTATTCGTCGCCAGATTCGACAGCCTCATTACGAAGTTCATGGGCGAGAGCGCCTCTAAGCTCCGACTGGTGTTCGAAGCTCTCAAGACCACTCGAGGCGTCTACCTCTTCGACGAGTTCGACTCGCTGGGCCTTCAGCGTGGTAGCCAACATGACGTTGCCGAAATGCGTCGCACGCTCAACATGTTCCTGCAGCTCATCGAACAGGATACTTCTGAAAGTATCATCGTCGCGGCAACCAACCATGGCGCGTCCTTAGACGGCGCACTATTCCGCCGTTTTGATGATGTGGTTATCTACGGAACGCCTGATCATGAAATGGCCGTTTTGCTGCTGAAAAACAGCTTAGCCGCAATGGCGGACATAGACCTTGACTACCAGGCGCTGGCCACAGTTGCCGATGGCCTGTCCCAGGCCGATGTCGTACGCGCAGCGCAGGATGCGATGAAAGATGCTGTGCTTCAGCACCGCGACACAGTCGCCTTCGACGACGTCATCACGCATCTCGGCGAGCGCAAGGCCAGTACAAGCCTCACGTAAATTGTTGCGTTAGAACTCTCCACATAACAAGAAACTCAGGGATGGCAACTTCACTGGATCACCTTTTTCTTCGTGAGACAGTAGCCAGTATTCCGTTCAAGTCGCCCAGGTCTGGTGGAGCGCCGTCGCTCCCAACGCCAAATCGCCTTACGCATTCACGGCGTTTGTTGCAACAGCTGGCGCAGCTTCGCCGTGATGAAGAGCGCATTTCTAGACTTCGGGAAGCAGACTTGCGGCCGGTTGACGCTGGTATCAAGGTCGCGATTGAAGTCAGGCCGGCTGGTGCGCTCGACTTCGGCAAGAAGCTCGAGTGGAAAAAGGACGGAATTGAGGTGCTCAGTGTCGTCGGAATCGACGGTGCAGACGTCGCCGTCATACGTGTACCGCCTGGCAAGCTCGCCGCTTTCGAACGCCGCGTACAGGAATATCAAACAGAGGACGGCCGGCCAGATAAAGATGGCCGCAGAAAGCCGAAAAATGCGGCGCTGGTGAATGTCATCACCGCGTTCCGGCTGGCGGCTTTTGAGGAACTCTGGACCGACGAAGAGTCCCCTCCCGAGCCTCCGGACCAGGCTTGGTTTCAGGTCTGGCTCCGACTCACGCCAGCAGGGGCAGCTGCAACTCAGGCCGCATTTCGCCAGGAGACGGTGGGACTCAACATCGTCGTTGAACCTGGGTACGTGACGTTTCCAGGGCGGGTAGTAGTCGCAGCGCAAGCAACCAGACAGCAGCTCGCGGACGCTCTACAACTGCTTGACATGGTCGCCGAAATCCGGGGCGTCCAGCCGACGGCGAACTTTTTCCTTTCCGATTTGCCCCCGTTCGATCAGGTGCAGTGGATTGCAGATCTTAGAGCGCGAAGACAGCTTCCTGCCGATGACGCCAACTCATATGTAACCCTGTTGGACACCGGCGTGAACAACGGTCACAGACTGCTGACGGACCTCGTCGCCGACGATGATCTTCACGCCGTCGATCCCGCGTGGCTGACTACCGACCATGATGGGCACGGCACGGGTATGGCCGGCCTCTCACTTATTGGCGAGCTAACGGACCACTTGGCTGGAAATGCGCCGGTCGACATTCGCCACAGGCTCGAGTCGGTCAAAATCTGGCCGCCTGCTGGTGGCAACGCTCGTCACCTATATGGTCAAGTCACTTCCCAGGCAGTGTCAATCGTTGAAGAGGCGAACGGAGATCGACATCGAACGTTTGCTTTGATGACTACTACGATGGGAAACACTCTCGGTCGGCCGTCAGAATGGTCGGCCCTCGTAGACCGTCTGGCCTTCGGACTTGGCTCCAGCGATGCGTCCCCGCTTCTTCCAATTGTTCTCCATCCAAAACTATTTGTTCTGGCAGCTGGCAACGTTCAAATCGGAGACTGGACTCAGTATCCGCAAGTCAACTACACGTCGACCGTCGAAGACCCGGGGCAGGCGTGGAACGCAATCACTGTTGGGGCTTTTACCAATCTGACCCAGTTCAACGCAGAGGCCAATCCGTCGCTGACCCCCATCGCATTGCGGGGCGCATTGGCTCCTTCTTCACGCACATCCCGTCTCTGGGAGCCACTATGGCCCCTCAAGCCAGACGTAGTGGCCGAAGGTGGTAATGGTTCACGCTGCTCGGTTCACCTTGACGCGACGGACGGCCCTAGCGATCTAAGGCTCCTTACGACCTCACATCTCCCCGCCGCCCCACTTGCGGAAACTGGTGACACGAGTGCGGCGACTGCCGAAGTCGCGAGAATTTGTGGTCATCTTCGAGCTAGATATCCGACCTACTGGCCCGAAACTCATCGCGCGCTCGTCATTCAAGGCGCTCGCTGGACTCCAGCGATGCAAGCCTTTTTGCCACCGAATGCCAACATGCGCGAGAAGGCTGCCTTTGTCCGCACGTTTGGCTACGGCTGTGCCGACCTTGAGCGCTCCGACAGCTCGCAACTGCGTGAGCCGACTTTGATCGTTCAGGAAACGATCACGCCGTACGTCGAGCGAGAAGGAGGCGTCTCACTCGGCAACCTCAATATCCACACTTTGCCGTGGCCGCAGGAAAGGTTGCTCCAACTTGGCGGTGCGCAGGTAGAGCTGCGAGTTACCCTTTCGTACTTCATCGAGCCAAACCCAGCGCGACGCGGCTGGCAGAGTAACTTTCGATACCAGTCCCACGGCTTAAGATTTGCGATTAAGGGAGCCACCGAGACATTGGAGCGCTTCATCCAGCGGATCAATAAGCTTGAACGGGATGGCGAACAGAATGTCATGAATGACGCAGATTTGGACGGCTGGGTGCTCGGCCCGGGCG
>JACMQX010000161.1 GCA_014376765.1 Ramlibacter sp.
ATGATGCAGCAGATGATGAACCAGATGATGCAACGCGAAAAGGCGATGATGCCGATGGGCGGCATGTGACATCGGCTCTGTAGCGATGGACATCATGACTGAGGGATTCGCTGTCATCCACTTGTGCGAGAGTGTGTTGAGGTACCTTTTGGTATCACAGCCACTGCGGCAACCAGGAGCAGGCGGGTTATATGGGCCGCTCATCATCACGCCTTCGGAGTGATGACGCCAGCCATTGGCACCTGCTTGCGGGGGTACGCATCTGGTTTTAGTTCTGACCGTACAAGATCCCAATTCCCAGGAGAAAGTGCCTATGACATCCTTGCAAGCCCGCATCCCGCTGTTCGTCGCCTTGTGCTGTGCGGGCGCGATGGCGCTGGCACAGACCGTGACTGCGCCATCGCCATCGCCATCGCGCGGTGAACTGCTTTACAGCACACATTGCATCAGTTGCCACAGTACCCAGATGCACTGGCGCAATGACCGGCTGGCTTATGACTGGGCCAGCCTCAAGGTGCAGGTGCGCCGCTGGCAGGGCAATGCAGGTTTGCAATGGGGCGACGCCGACATCACGGACGTATCGCACTACCTCAACGACACGATCTACAGCTTCCCGGCTGATCGGGTGAGTTCGGCCAGGCCGCGCCCGTAGCGCGGCCCACCATGCAGTTTGATACCGCCTGCGGCGGCATTGCCGAACTGGCTGCCGGCCTGCAGGCCGACCTTGAACGCGGCCTGACCGCAGGCGAGGCATCGCGCCGGCTGACACTGAACGGCGCGTCATCTTCGACAACATCCGCAAAGCCCTGCGCTATCTGCTGTCGTCCAACATGGGCGAGGTCCTGGCGGTGTTTCCTGGCGTGGCCGGCGCCGGCGTGATCGGCCTGAACGTGCCGGGCGCGCCGCTGCTCCTGCCGCTGCTGGCCACGCAGATCCTGTGGCTCAACCTCATCACCGACTCCTGGCCGGCCCTGGCCCTGGGACTGACCCGCCGGGCAGCGATGTCATGGCACGCAAGCCAAGGCCTCCAGGTGAGCGGGTGATCGATGCGGCCATGTGGTGGGTGTGGTGCAGATCGGCCCCATCTGTTCAACTGTTTCAACGCGCGCTCGGAGACTGAAAGCGCTTTCAAGGGACTGTTCAGCAACCCGTGGCTGTGGGGCGCGGTCACGCTGTCCGCAGCACTGCAGGTGGCGGTGGTTCATGTGCCTGTGCTCAACCTGGCCTTTGGCACCGCGCCGCTATCGCTTGATCAATGGGGGGTCTGCGCGGCCTTGGGCAGTTGCGTGTTGTGGTGGAGCGAACTGCGCAAGCTTGTGACACGGCCCGGGGTGTGAGTCCTTTTGCATCTGTCAGTCATGGATGTGGCCAACCGTCGCCTCCAGCGTCCTGACGCGGCGCTCCAGCGTGCTGATGCGCGTGAGCGAATCCATCAGCAGCACCACGGTGAACAGGTCCAGGTCGTAGTCGGTACGCATCCTGCCGGCAGCGCGCAGCGGTATGACGACCTCGGCGTTGAACAGCCGCTCAGGCTGGTCCGACACAATGGGCGACAGCGCCCCATAGTCAACCAGTTCATTGAGCTCTTGCGCGCTCATGCCGCAGACGCGCGAAAGTTCCGTGAGGCCGACGGACTCGCGCTCGTCCAGCCAGATCCATTCGACATGCGGTGTGTTCATGGCGTTTCCTTGGCGGCAGCGCCGCGGGGGTTGAAATTCGAGGCGCGGGCGAGGTCCTGAAACAGCTCGCGTTCACGCTCCGTGAGGTGGGCGGGCACATCAATGTGGACGATGGCGTAGAGGTCGCCGCGCCCGCCTTTGCCGTCGGCCAGGCCCCGGCCGCGCAGCCGGAGCTTGCGGCCCGAGCGGGTGCCGGCGGGCACCGTGAGCAGCACAGGCGTGACCAGCGTGGCCACTTCCACCTCGGCGCCCAGCGCGGCTTCCCAGGGGCTGAGCGCCAGGTCAAAGTACAGGTCGTGCCGGTCTGGCCTGAAGACGGCATGCGGAGCCAGCAAGATGTGCAGGTAGATGTCGCCATCGGCCCCGCCGTTGTGGCCCTTGCCCCCCTTGCCGCGCAGCCGCAGCTTCTGGCCGTCGCTCACGCCGGCGGGCACGGTTACTTCCAGCGAGCGGCCGGCGTCGCCGTCGTCCAGCTCCAGCCGGATGGTGGTGCCGCGGTCCGCGTCTTCCAGACTGACGCTGGCCGTGGTCTCGAAGTCGCGGCCGTGTGCAGGCCTGGGCGCGCGTTGCGGGCCGCCGCGGCCGTGGCCCATGGAAGCCAGCAGGTCGGCCAGGTCAATGTCCTCAAAGCCGCGACCACTCTGGCCGGTGCTGCCAAAGCCGCCCTGGCCGGTGTGGTCACGCTCCCACTGCGGCGGCGGCTCGAACTCCTGCCCGGCCGGGCGCTTGCCCAGTTCGTCGTAGGCGGCGCGCTTGACCGGGTCCTTGAGCGTGGCGTAGGCCTCGGCGGCGTCCTTGAATTTTTCTTCGGCGCCAGGCTCTTTGGATACATCGGGGTGATGCATGCGCGCGAGCTTGCGATAGGCCTTCTTGATCTGGTCCAGGTCAGCGTCCCGCGGCACGCCGAGAGCTGCGTAATAGTCTTTGTATTTCATGCCCGGGCCACCTCCTGCGGGGTCCTTCAGTAGCTTACTGTGAGGTTGTCAATGACGCTATGCACGCCGCGCGTATTCAAGGCTGAATGCCTGGCCAGTTCACGTTCAGACCAGCTTGACACATGGCCCGTGAGCGTGACTTGCGTTCCGTCAACAGCCACCGCAATGGCTGTTGCGTCGGCCTTGGCCCGGCGTTGCAATGCGCCTTCAATGCTGCTCTTGACGTCGCCCTCGCTGAAGGTTTGTGGCGGCAGGGTGATCTGGTCGCTCACGCCGGTCACGCCCAGCAGGTAGCGCAAACCACGGGTGGCGGCGCGGCGCTGGTAGTCATGAGCAACTTCGCCGGTCAGGGTGATCCAGCCGCTTTCCACCTTGACCTTCACACCGCCTTTTGGCAGGTCGGTCGTCCATTCAAGCGCGTTCTCGGTGGACCGCGCAATGTCGGCGTCGCTGCGCGGGGTCAAGCCGCCCGGCAGGCGCACGTCCATCTCAACAGCGAGAGCGCGCACGCCTGCAACGCGCTGCGCTGCACGCTCGGCGTGGAACTTTTCGGCGTAGGTATCCACATGGCCGGCAAGTGTGACGATACCCTCGCTCACCTCAACACCCACATGGGTCGCATTGACGGAGGGCTCCCATTTGAGTTCTTCAAGAACATCTTTTTTCAGCTGGCTGTCGGATTTCATGGCGGGCTTTCGTCTGTGTATCAAGAATCCTTACTGTGCCTGCAGTTGAATGGCTGCGTCGGTGCGGCAGGACGCTTTGACCCAAGCTTGATTTCTGCTGGGGAAGGTTGGCGCTGATGTCGCGTGAGGCCGACGGGAAAGCAGGCCGCTGTTGACTGCCCGTGATGGGCACATTGAATCGGCAATTCCCGACCAATCACAATACATAGATGATCGATGTCTTTCGCGAAACGACTTTCCTGGTTCCACTGGGCTTCATCGGCGTCGTTTTCTTCCTGATGATCGTCATCTGGTCGATCCGCCGGCACCTTGACCCGACACTGCATGTGGAGAGCACCGCGTCGATCGACGAGCTCATGACATCCATGGCCGGCCTGACGCTTACCACCGCCGTGGCCGGCAACTCGGTCGAGGTCTTGGAAAACGGCGCGTTTTTCGACGTACTGATTCAGCAGATCCGGGCCGCAAAAAGAACTGTGCACTTCGAAACCTTTCTGTGGAAGGAAGGCGTGCTCGGCCAGCGCGTGGCGGATGCCTTGTCAGATCGGGCGCGCGCCGGCCTCAAGGTGCGTGTGCTGCTGGATGCGAACGGCTCCAGGAAAATCGGCAAAACCGCGCTGAAGCAGATGCGCGACGCCGGTTGCCGGGTTGTCTTTTTCCGCAAGCACGCCTTTCGCAACGTCGGCGTCCTGAACGACCGGGACCACCGCAAGCTGGTGGTAATTGACGGTCGTGAAGCGTTCGTTGGCGGGCATTGCTTCGTCGACACCTGGTTGGGCGACGCGCAGGACGGCGAGCACTACAGCGACCTCAGCGTTCGCGTGCACGGACCCGTCGTTAACACCGTGCAGGCCGCCTTCAGCGAGAACTGGGTGGGCGAGACCGGCGAGCTGTTCGTCGGCAACGACGTGTTCCCCGCGTTGGCGCCGGCTGGCGACGTTTTGATCCATGCGACGTATGCCAAGCCGGGCGGGTCAGCGGCGGCCGTGAAAATCTTGCACCACACCGCTATCTGCCTGGCTCGCAAACGGATCTGGATCCAGAACCCCTACTTCATCCCGCAACCCAAAGCGATCGACGCCTTCGGCGACGCCGTCAAGCGTGGCGTGGACGTCCGCGTGCTGATGCCCGCCACCAGCGGCTCAGACAATCCAATGGTGCAGCACGCGGGCCATCGCAATTTTGAAAAGTTATTGAAGTGCGGTGTGCGGCTATTCGAGTACCCGCACACGCTGCTGCACCAGAAGGTGATGACCGTCGACGGCGTTTGGAGCGCAATCGGTTCCAGCAACTTCGACGACCGCTCGTTCGAAACGAATGACGAAATCATGCTGGGGATCTGCGACAGGGCGACAACGCAAAAGCTGGATTTGATTTTTGAGAAATACGCCCCGAAATGTCAGGAGATACAGCTGGAGGCCTGGCAAAAGCGCGGGCTGTGGCACAAGCTGAAGGACAACGCGTTTTATATGCTTCACGAAGTCCTCTGACTGTCCCATGCGGACTGCGGCGTGCCGGGTTAGCACCGGCATGTCGATAGCGTCGTACGATACAAGATCTGAACAGCCTTCTTGCGCACCCAGGACCTTGCAATGAACATCCTTTCCGACGATCCCTGGTTGAGCCGCGAGCGCTTGTTGATGCTTGTACTGGCGGGCGCGAGTGTAGTCGTTTGCTGGCTTTGCTGGCTGCTCGTGAAGCCATTTGTTCCGGCGATCATTTGGGCGCTGGTGCTAACCGTGCTGGCCCATCCGCTTCACGAGCGCCTTCTCGCAATGTTCAAAAAGTGGCCGTCGATTTCCGCCGCCCTGGCCGTGATCGCGGTCACACTGGCGATCGCCCTGCCGACCACGCTCCTTGTTCGGCAGGTGGGCAGCGAGGCGGTCTCCAGCTTTGAGACCGCACGCAAGCTCCTGGACACCGACCGCTGGAAGCTCGCGATCGAACGCTTCCCGCAACTCGCTCCATTGAGCAAATGGATCGAACGCGAGGTCGATTTTGACAAACAGATGCAGCAGGTCAGCGGCGAGGTGGCCAAGGGCGTGCGCGGGGCGTTGGAACGAACCATCGACATCGTGATCACCGCGCTGGTCACGCTTTTTCTGTTGTTCTATTTCATGCGCGACAAATACCGGATCCTGCGTGTCCTGGATCAGCTTGTCCCGCTTTCGCCAAGCGAGAACAAGCAGGTTCGCGACAACATCCGCGACACGCTTGCCGCAGTCGTGTTCGGTACGCTCGCCGTGGCGGTCGTGCAGGGGGCGCTCGGCGGACTGATGTTCTGGTGGCTGGACCTTCCGGCACCGATTCTCTGGGGCGCGGTGATGGCGATACTTGCAATTCTTCCCCTGTTCGGAGCGGCACTGATCTGGGTCCCCGCGGCCGCTTACCTGGCGATCGAAGGCGATTGGGACAAGGCGCTGCTGCTCACGGTGTGGGGTACGTTGGTCATCGGATTGATCGACAACCTGCTCTATCCGCTGCTGGTCAAGAACAGGTTGCGAATCCACACGGTGCCTGTTTTCATCAGCGTGCTTGGCGGCGTCTTTGTCTTCGGCGCGACCGGCTTTGTGGTGGGGCCGCTGATACTTGCCGTGGCGTTGGCGCTGATCGACATCTGGCGCCGCCGAATGGCACTTGGAAAAATCGAGGAAGGCCAATCCGGATCGCTCCCGACCACCCCACTGTGACCTCACTGCCGCAATCAGCGGCCCAAATGTTTCATGGGTTGATTGGCTGGCCGGGCAGCCCCGCAAGCGCGGTACCGTACAGACCAACAGCCAGGCGTCCGGCACAGTGATGCACTCCCTGCATCGACTACAAGAGACGCGACATGACCTACAAAACCCTGATGGTGAACCTGAACCTGGGCGAGTCCAACGAACGTGTGCTGGATGTGGCGGTCAACCTCGCGCAGCAGTTTGACGCGCAGGTCATTGGCATTTGCGGCGGGCATGCAATGCAGCTTGCCTATGCAGACAGCTATGCGAGCCCCGATATCTACGAGATGCAAAGCAGGGAAATCAGCCTCCAGATCGCCCATGCGGAAGCTGAGTTCCGCAGTGCGCTGCAAGCCCGCGGGGACAGGCTGGACTGGCGCCCGACGGAGGCGATGGAGCCACTGGCTGATTTCGCCGTACGTGAGGCGCGCAGCGCCGACTTGCTCATCACAGGGGTGCCTGACACTGATTTATTTGCCGCTCCAAGAGCCGTCCGGGCTGTGGACCTCATCATGCGCGCGGGTCGGCCCGTGCTGGTTGTCCCGGTCACGGCCGCGACGCCGAAGCTTGAATCCGTGCTGGTGGGCTGGAAAGACACGCGGGAGGCCCGCCGTGCCGTGGCAGACGCTTTGCCGCTGCTAAAGCGCGCGGGCCATGTCCGCGTGCTCGAAATAGCCGACGCTGCCGACTTGCCCTCAGCCCACCGGCGGCTTGGCGATGTGGTGGCATGGCTCGGGCGCCATGGCGTGGTGGCAGAGCCGATGGCGGCCAACAGGAACCCAGGCGACCCTGACCAGCTGGGCACTATTGCCACTGAGCAGGGCGCCGACCTGATTGTTGCCGGAGCCTACGGTCACAGCCGCCTGCGTGAATGGGTCATGGGCGGCGTCACCCGCAGTCTGATGCACGGCGCGCAGCGCTGTAGCCTGCTGTCGCATTGAGGCTAGGGCGGCAAGGCGATTACAAAGCTGCTGCCTGCAAGGTCCCGCCAGGCCAGCTTGTCGCCCGGTGCCAGCAGCCTGGCATTCGTATGGCCCCACAGCTGGGCTGCAGCAGCCAGCGCCTGCGGGCCGTCACCGCGAACCAGCATGAAGTTCAGCCTGTTGCCGTCTCGCCGCAGCGTGAGTTCGGCCTGCGGCCAGTGCGAGGGCAGGCAAGGTGTGAAGAACAATTCGTCGGCGCCCTGGCTCAAGCCGAAGATCGACTCAATGGCCGCGCGATGCATCCAGGCGGCTGCACCCGTGTACCAGCTC
>JACMQX010000162.1 GCA_014376765.1 Ramlibacter sp.
GACATCAACCTGCCCGATGGCTCGGGCCTCGACGTGGCGCGTGAGGCCCTTCTGCAGAATCCGAGCCTGCCGGTGATCGTCTGCTCGGGGCATGACATGAGGGACGTCGCCCAGTCGCTCGGCCCTACCGCTCATCTGCTGGGCAAGCCCTTCGTGCTGGACGAACTCATGGCGCTGGTCGAGCAACTCGCGCGATCAGCGACCTGAATGCCGCGGCCGCGGCCGCCGGGCGGCGGTGCGGTTTTTAATGGCCGGGGGCGGATGCAAGGGCGCGGTAGGTCAGGGACTTTGGCGGGAATTCACCACTTTGCTGCCTCCAGGTCGAGCTCGGACACCTCGACGTCCGAGGGTTTGAATCACCCGCAGGATTGGGCTGGACTGGTCCGTTCAAATATAGAAACCATGGGCACAAAAGCTTCGCAGGTGTCGACTCCCTCATTTGGCTAGAACGTGCATTGCACACTCACTCCACGGAGAGGTCAGCGTACTGCCCATTCAGGTCTGCAGAATCGACAAGCTTGAACTTGTCGCCTTCCTTCAACACGGCCACGCACCTGTTTACCGAACGGCCCCGCCACTTGACGCACAGCTGGCCAATGTCATTTACCAGCCAGCTGCCGGTATCGCTTGAATTGGAGGAGAAATTGTTGGCAAACAGGTTGCCGCCACTTCGCAGATCCCAAAGGACCTTGTGCTGATCAGGGCTTCGAACATGGTTCCATTTTTTGCCGTTGGCCAGCGCTTCAACCTCAGACTTGGATAGAAAAGCGCGGTCCTGGGCAATTGCGGAAAACATGGTCATTGCGATCAAGGCAGACAAAGCAAGCTTGTTCATATGTATTTCAGTGGGTGTTTTGGAGTCGTCAAGATAGCTCGGCGAAGATGGTTCGTCATCACCTGTTTGCGGGATAGCGGACGCAGCCTACCGCGACCCGGTGCAGTGGGAAGTCTGACGCTCACGGTCCTTTTGGCGGTGAGCGTTGCGCCAGCGCATCAAGCCGCCGGTGCATCAGGCCGAACCAGACAGGGGGGATGGCCGCGAGCAGCAAGCAACCCGCATAGCCCGTAGGCAGCTGCGGCCCCGGCAGGGGCTCCAGTTCGGCGAATGGCTTCCAGGCTTTGGTGTGATGGTCGGAATGGCGCTGCAGGTTGGCCAGCAGGCTGTTGGACAGGACATGGTCGGCGTTCCACGCATGCGCTATTCCGAAAGGTTCGCGCTGGCCAGCCGGCGACGTCGCCCTCAACAATCCGTAGTGTTCGATGTAGTTCACCGTCTCCAGAAGCCAGATGGCGAACACCGACTGGCCGATCCAGAAGACCAGCATCTTCTCTTGCCCGGCGAGTCCGAGCGCGGCGATGAAAGCGATGTTCACCGCCCACGACCAGGCCAGCGGGCTGGCGCCCCAGCCGCGATTGAACTGGCGCAGCCTCTGGCCCTCCAGCCGCCACGCACTGGCAAAGCTTCCCGCCAGCGTGCGCGGAAGGAAGCGCCACAAACTCTCGCCCCGGCGCGCGCTCGCAGGATCGTCCCATGTGGCGGCCCGAGGATGATGGCCGCGGTAATGTTCCACCATGAAGTGGCTGTAGTTGACGCTGGCCATCAGCAACCATGCGAGCACGCGGTCCGGCCGGTGCTTGCTGTGGCCCAGTTCGTGCGCAAAGGTGATGCCCTGGGACCCGGTGACGAATCCCACCGCGAAGACCAGGGCCCAGACGGCCGGCCAGTCCGCTCGCTGTGCCGCCAGTAGCGCGGCAATCAACAGGGCGAGCTGGAGCGGCACATAAAGCCGCAGGATCCACGCCAGCGCAGGATGGGCTGGGGCCGCAGGCGGCGACCGGTCCGCGCCGGGCCAGAAGCTGTCCACCATCGCCACCAGCAGCCAGGTCAGGAAGGCCCCCAGCACAGCCTGCGCGGGATTGACCAGCACATTGCACAGCAAGGCGAAGGGCAGCAACCATGCCGCGAGGAAGCGAGCGTCGGAAAAGCGCAAGCGGTAGGGCGTGCCGTTATTGAATGCAAGCATGGGCGTTCCCTCTCAAGCGGCCGGAGGAATCTGGGGCCACCCCTTCTAACAGCGGCGTCGACAGGTCGGTGGATCGGGAATGCTGCTGAGCCATGGTCATCTCCTGCATGTAAAGCAGAAGCTTACGTGTGATTGCTGGAAATTCCTACAAGAGCCCGCCTGGGATAGCGCCACATTAATCCCCAGTCACTGATGGTTGCAGTTTTGCCGTAAGTGTCTGAACGGTAATTCAGCTTTGTCTTCAACTTTTCTCGCTTCAGGAACGGCATCATGAAAACACGTAAATTGGACAGCGCTGCGCGCGGGCTGGGCCTTATTGCTTTGACAGCACTTGGAGCGGCGTCCGTGGCGCCCGCCATGGCGCAGGACATGCATCGGGACACCGGCACGTACATCGGTGGCAACCTGGGCCGCACCGACACGGACTTCGGCAA
>JACMQX010000163.1 GCA_014376765.1 Ramlibacter sp.
CTCGTGCTGCTGGGCCCCTCGGGTTGCGGCAAGTCCACCACGCTCAACATGATTGCCGGCCTGGAAGACGTGACCGACGGCAACCTGTTTTTTGATGATGCGGTGATGAACACCGTGCCGCCCCACAAGCGTGACGTGGCCATGGTGTTCCAGAGCTACGCGCTGTACCCGCACAAGTCGGTCTACGAGAACATTGCCTTCGGTTTGAAGATGCGCAAGTTTCCCAGGGAAGAGATCGACGCGCGGGTGCGTGATGCCGCCCGCCGCCTGGAGATCGAGCCCTTGCTGGAACGCCGGCCTGACCAGCTCTCCGGTGGCCAGCGCCAGCGCGTGGCGCTGGGCCGCGCGATGGTGCGCAAGCCGCAGGTGTTCCTGATGGACGAGCCGCTGTCCAACCTGGACGCTGCCCTGCGCATATCCATGCGTGCCGAGATCAAGCAGCTGCACCAGGCCATGCAAACCACATTCGTGTACGTGACGCATGACCAGGCCGAAGCGCTGACGCTGGCCGACCGCATCGTCGTGATGAAGAGCGGCGTGGTTCAGCAAATTGGTGTGCCGGACGAAATTTACGAACGCCCGCGCAACATGTTCGTTGCGTCATTTCTGGGCAACCCGCCGATCAACTTTCTTGAAGGGCAGCTGCATCTACGTGACAACCGCCTGGTCTTTGAACGCGGCGCGCTTCGGGTCGAGCTGCTGCCGGAGATGGCCCGGAAGCTGAACGGGCAGAACGGGCAGAGCGGGCGCGAGGTCGTGCTCGGCCTGCGTGCGGAAGATGTGGTGGAAACTGAAGCGCCAGAAGCTGGTGCGTCGCTCACAGGGCGTGTGGCCTCGGTCCTGCCTGTGGGGTCAGACCAGTTTCTGGACATGGAGCTGGAGGGGACACGCCTGTTTTTGCGCCTGGGCAAGGAGTGCCGTTACCGCGAGGGCGACACCGCCACCCTGGGCATCAACCTCAACCGCCTGCACCTGTTTGACAAGGCGAGCACGCAAAGCATTCTTTGGTCCTGAAGGGTTCTGCGCCTTGAAGCCTGCAGCATTCACCTACCACCGGCCTGCGTCTTTGGACGAAGCCCTGGCCCTGCTCGCCCAGTGGGGCCCGGAGGCCAGGCTGCTGGCAGGCGGGCAGAGCCTGGGGCCCATGCTCAACCTGCGGGTTGCCCGGCCGGCGCATGTGATTGATGTGAATGACCTGACCGAATTCGCCTATGTGCGTGACGCCGGTGATGCCGTGGAAGTGGGGGGCCTCACACGCCACTACCAGCTGGCCGATTCACCCGCCTTGCTTCGGCACTGCCCCTTGTTGCCGCAGGCGGCGCGCACCATTGGCCACTACGCCATCCGCCAGCGTGGCACGCTTGGTGGCAGCCTAGCCAATGCAGACCCAGCGGCGCAACTGGCACTGGTGGCAGTGGCGCTGGATGCGCGGCTGACGCTGGCGCGGCGCGGTGGCCGGCGGGAGGTCGCTGCGAAAGATTTTTTCCAGGCAGCCATGACCACGGCGCTGGAGCCGCAGGAGATGCTGCTGTCCGTACGCTTCCCGAAATTCAAGGTGGGTGAGGTGTCTGCCTACCGCATGTTCAACCGCCGCCATGGCGACTACGCGCTGGTGGCGGTGGCCGCAACGCTTGCGGTGGAGGGCGGCCTGGTGCAGCGCTTGCGGCTGGCTGTGAGTGGCACTTCGTCAGTGCCCCAGCGCCTTGACGCAGTGACAGCGCCGTTTGAAGGCCAGCCCGTGAATGACGCGTGGGTCATCGATGTTGCCACCGCAGTCGCCAACGCAGTTCAACCCGACGATGACGAGCGCCTGCCCGCCACCTACCGCCGCGAACTGGCGCACACCCTCGCACTTCGCGCCCTGACGCGCACCCTTGAAAAGCTGGAAGGCGTTGTGGCATGAGCGTTGAACAAGCCATCACCCTGACCGTCAATGGCAGCAACCTCACGTTTAAAGCGGAGCCGCGCAAGCTGCTGTCTGACGCCTTGCGGGAGGACTGCCACCTCACGGGCACGCATGTGGGTTGCGAGCACGGTGTCTGCGGCGCCTGCACGGTGCTGGTCGATGGCCGGGCGACCCGCGCCTGCCTGACCTATGCCGTGCAAATGGAGGGCCATGAAATCATCACCATCGAGGCTATAGGCAAGCCCGGCAATCTGTCTGTCCTGCAGCAGGCCCTGCACGAGTGCCACGGGCTGCAGTGCGGCTTTTGCACCCCCGGCATCGTGATGACCTTCGAGGCCTACCTCAAAGAAAACCCCGACCCGAGTGATGCGCAGATCCGCGAGGTTCTCTCGGGCAACCTGTGCCGCTGCACCGGCTACCAGAACATCGTCAAAGCCATCGCGCTGGCGGCCAGCAGGATGCGGGAGGCGGCACCCCATGGCGGCTGAAGCATTCCGCCACATCGGCATGCCCCACCCGCGCACGGAAGATGCGCGGCTGGTGACGGGGCGGGGCAGGTACATCGACGACATCGTCTTGCCGAACGCGCTGCACGCCTGCTTTGTGCGCTCGCCCCACGCGCATGCACGCATCGCTGGCATTGATACAGCGCCAGCGCTGGCCATGCCTGGCGTGGTGGCGGTGTACACCGGCAAGGACCTGGCGCAGTGGACGTCACGGCACCGCATGGCGCCGCCCATCGAAGGCTTGAAGCCCATGGAGATGGACACTTTGCCCATAGCAAAGGTGCGCTTTCAGGGCGACCCGGTGGCCTGCGTGATCGCCACCAACCGTTACCTGGCTGAAGACGCGGCTGAAGCGGTGGAGGTGGCGTGGGAGGTGCTGCCCGCAGTCACCTCCATGACGCAGGCCTTGCGCGCCGATGCGCCGCGGGTGGACGACGCCTTGCGGGACAACCTGGTGTCGCACCAGCATGCGGTTCACGGTGACCCGGCTGCGGCGATGGCCACGGCGCATCGCGTTGTGACCTCTACTTTTTCCCAGCACCGGCAAACCCATTTGCCGATAGAAACCCGCGGCTGCATTGCCGACTGGGACACAGGCCGCGAGCACCTGAACTTTCATGTGGGCACGCAGGTGCCGCATCCCTACCGCACCACGCTGGCGGCGCGGCTGCAGCTGCCTGAGTCGCGCGTCACGGTCATGTCGCCCGATGTGGGCGGTGGCTTTGGCCAGAAGATCGCGCTGTACCGCGAAGAGCTCACGGTGGCGGCCGCTTCCATCCAGCTGGGCCGGCCAGTGCGCTGGCGCGAGGACCGGATGGAAAACCTCATGGCGTCTTCCCAGGCGCGCGAGGACGATTGCCGCACCCGCGTGGCGGTGGATGCAGAGGGCAGGGTGCTGGCGCTGGAGCTGGAGATCACCGAGGACTTTGGCGCCTACAGCTTCTTCCCCGGCAACTACCTCGCGCGCGTGGTGGCGATGATCATCACCGGGCCTTACCGCATTGCGCATTACGCCTATGACGTGAAAGTGGTGCTGACGAACAAGGTGGGCAACGGCCCCATGCGCGCGCCGATGTCGGTGACCAGTTGGGTGATGGAGGGCACGCTGGACGCGGTCGCCCGTGAGCTGGGGCTGGACCCGGTGGCAGTACGCCGCATCAACATGTTGCGCCCGGACGAGCTGCCCTACACCATGGCCACCGGCGAGGTGCTGGACGACGTGACGCCCACCGCCACCATGGAAGCGGTGCTCGCTGCGCTGGACTACCCCGCGTTGCGCCAGCGCCAGCAGCAGGCGCGCGCGCAAGGGCGCTGGCTCGGCATTGGCTTGTGCAATGTGGTGGAGTCCACCACCTATGGCTCCAAGTTCTACAAGTCGGCCGGCATTGCCGGTTCTGGCCACGAGGCTGCGTGGGTTCGCATTGAGCCTTCGGGTTGGGTCAATGCTTCCGTTGGCCTGGGCGCCAGCGGGCAGGGCTATGAAACCTCGCTGGCCAATGCGGTGGCCGAGGGCCTGGGCGTTGCGCCTTCCAGGGTGCGCATGCTGCTGGGCCATACCGACATTGCCCCCTACGGCATGGGCAGCCGCGGCGCGCGTGGTGGCACCGCTGGCGGGGGTACGCTGTTTCTCTGCGCTCGGCAGGCGCGCGATACCATCCTGAAAATTGCAGCCCACGCGCTGGGGTTGGCCGGGCGTGTGAAGCTGCGGCTGGTCGAAGGCCGCGTCCAACAACTTGACGGTGAGGCCTGGAGCGACACCCGCCTGGCGCTGGAAGACATCGCCCGTATCGCCTACCTCGACCCGACGGCGCTGCCCCCCGGCATGAACCCGGGGCTTGAATTTCACCTGACCTATGACCCCCCGCCGATGACCTATTCCAACGCCTGCCATGCCTGCGTGGTGGAGGTAGACGGCGCCACGGGTGCGGTGCAGATCGAGCGCTATGTGGCGGCGGAAGATTGCGGCACTGTCTTGAGCCCGGTGGTGGTGGAGGGGCAGCAACACGGTGCCATCGCCATGGGTCTGTCCGGCTCCCTGTTCGAGCATATGGACTATGACCAGGCATCGGGCCAGAACCTCTCCGGCACGCTGGCGGACTACCTGGTGGCGACCTCGCACGAGATCCCGCACATGGAACTCATCGTGATGCACACGCCCAACTCCCGGACACCGGCCGGCATCAAGGGCATGGCCGAGGGCGGCGTGATGGGCTCGATCGGCGCGCTCACCAATGCGGTGAATGACGCGCTGGCCCACCTGGGCGTGACCGTGAATCAACAACCCCTGACGCCGATGTATTTGCGCAAGCTGATGCGCCAGGCGCAGGCAACAACCCAAGAGGTACCTCAATGAACGCAACGTCTTCCAAAGCCCGCATCGGATTCATCGGGCTGGGCATCATGGGCCAGAGCATGGCGGGCCACCTGCTGGCCGCCGGCCACCCGCTGGCTGTGTACAACCGCAGCGCAGACAAGGCGGCGGCGCTGGTGGCCAAGGGGGCGACTGCCTGCGCAACCCCTGCGCAAGTGGCGCAGCAGTCAGACGTGATCATCACCATGGTGGGCTACCCCAGTGATGTGGAGCAGGTCTGGCTGGGCGCTGAAGGGGTGATCGCCCATGCGCGCAACGCCTTGCTGATAGACATGACGACCTCCAGCCCCGCGCTGGCCAAGCGGCTGGCTGAAGAGGCCGCCAAGGCCGGGCATCAGGCGCTGGATGCGCCTGTGTCGGGTGGTGATGTGGGCGCGCGTGAAGCCAGGCTGTCCATCATGGTGGGCGGGGAGGCATCGGCCTTTGAAAAGGCGCTGCCGGTGCTCCAACTCATGGGGGCGAACATCGTCCACATGGGCGGCGCCGGTGCGGGCCAGCACACCAAGATGAGCAACCAGCTGGTGATTGCCTCCACCATCATGGGTGTGTGTGAAGGGCTGGCGTATGCCAGGGCGGCGGGTCTTGATTCGGCAGCGCTGCTCAAGTGCATAGGCGGCGGCGCGGCCGGCGGCTTTCAACTGAACGTGATGGGTGCGCGTATTGCGAGGGATGATTTTGCCCCTGGCTTTTTCATCGAGCACTTCTTGAAGGACCTGGGCATTGCCCTTGCTGAAGCTGACAACATGGGGCTTGAATTGCCCGGTGCCACGCTGGCCCGCAAGCTGTATGACGAATTGGCAGCCAAGGGCTTGGGGCGGCTTGGCACGCAGGCCTTGTTCCAGCTGTACACCGCAGGAGGCTGACCATGGAATTCAGTGGCGAACACCGCTTGCCCGTGGGGCAGCGAAAGGTCTGGGAAGCGCTCAACGACCCGGCGGTGCTGCAGGCGAGCATTGCAGGCTGCAGCCAGCTGGACAAGTTGTCGGACACCGAGTTCAGCGCGGTCGTCACGAGCAAGGTCGGCCCGATTTCAGTGACCTTTCGCGGCGCGGTTGAACTGAGTGAACTGGACGCGCCCAACGGCTACACGTTGACGGGCCGAGGGCAGGGCGGCGCCGCCGGCTTCGCCCGGATGACGGCGCGCGTGGCGTTGCAGCGTGTGGCGGATGAAGAAACGCTGTTGCGCTACACCGCGCACGCCGAAGTCGGCGGCAAGCTCGCCAGCGTTGGCGGGCGCCTGGTGCAAAGCGTGGCGAAGAAGAACGCGGATGATTTTTTTGCGGC
>JACMQX010000164.1 GCA_014376765.1 Ramlibacter sp.
CGTGCCCATCACACGCGCTAGCGCGCCAGCGCCTGCACCTCGATCTCCACCAGCGCGCCCTTGTACAGCTTCGCCTCGACGGTGGAGCGCGTCGGCAGGCCGGCGCTGAAATGCTTCCTGTATTCCTCGTTGAAGGCGGCGAAGTCGCCCAGGTCGGCCAGCCATACGGTGGCCTTCACCACGTCGGCCATGCCGCTGCCCAGTTCCTGCAGGGTGGCGGCGATGCGCTCCAAAACGAATTTTGTCTGCAGTTGCACGTCGCCGGCGACGATGCTGCCGTCGGCCTGCATGGCCAGCTGGCCGGACAGGAAGATGAAGCCGCCGGCGCGGACCGCCTTGGAGAACGGCACGGGCAGGGGCGTGGCGAAACGTTCGATTGAATTGCTCATGATGTCTTTCAGTTGGGAACGCTGCGCGTGAGTACCTGACCGTTGCGCGCGCCCTGGTGGACGCCGTCGCTCCAGGTCAGAGCGCCGTTGACGATGACGGCGTGGATGCCCTCGGCGGGCAGTGTGGGATGGGTGTAGCTGGCGGCGTCTCGCACCGTGGCGGCGTCGAATACCACGATGTCGGCAGCCTGCCCCACCTTGAGCGTGCCGCGGCCGGCCAGGCCGAAGTTGCGCGCGGTCAGGCCGGTCATCTTCCAGACCGCCGTCTCCAGCGGGAACAGGCCAACGTCGCGGCTGTAGTGGCCCAGCACGCGCGGGAAGGTGCCCCACAGACGCGGGTGCGGCTTCTCGCCCACCGGGATGCCGTCGGAGCCGATCATGGTCTCGTCAAACGCCAGGATGCGCTGCACGTCACTCTCATCCATCATGAAATAGATCGCGCTCCCGGGCTGCAGGCGGCGTGCTGCTTCGTCTTTGGCCACGCCCCACTCCTTCGCGATGTCGTCAAGGTCGCGGCCGGCCATCCCGGGATGGGGCTCGCTGGAGGCGATCAGCACGCGCCCGTCCAGCATGCCGCGGTCGGTGCGGATCATGGTGGAGCCTGCGGTGTACGGATAGCAGTCCAGGGACACGCACTGGTGCTTCATCGTCTCGCGGATCAGGGGCAGCGTCTCCTTCGAGCGGCCGAAATTGGGCTGACCCTGCGCCTTGTGGTGCGAGACGACCACCGGCACGTCCAGTTCCCGCCCGATGCGGAAGGTTTCCTCCAGCGACTCCATCACCCGGGCGCCTTCGTCGCGCATGTGCGTGACGTACAGCGCCTTGCGCGCAGTGAGCGGCCGGCCGACCTCGATGATTTCCTCCGTGGTGGCTGCCGCCGCCGGCGGATAGAAGGTGCCGGTCGACAGGCCGATGGCGCCGGCCTGCATGGCCTCTTCCACCATCTCGCGCATCTGCGCGATTTCCTGCGCGTTGGCCGGGCGGTCCAGGTCGGGCATCACCACGGCGCGCAGGGTTGAGTGGCCGACCATTGCCGCCACGTTCACGGACGACGGGCTGGCGCGCATGGCGGCCAGGTAGGCGGCAAATGTGGTGAAGCGCGCTTCAGGCGTGGTTTCCACCAGGGCCAGCGGCATCGGCAGGTCCATGTCGCGGCGCAGCGGCGCCGCCGAGATTCCGCAGTTGCCCGCCACCACGGTGGTGACACCCTGCGAGACCTTGAAGTCCATGCCGGGATTCGAGAGCACTGCCGTGTCGTCGTGCGTATGCGAGTCAATGAAGCCAGGCGCGACGATGCGGCCCCCGGCATCGATCGTCTGCCTTGCAGTGTGGCCGGACAGATCGCCGATGGCGACGATGCGGCCGTCCTGTACAGCGACGTCGGCCTCGTAGCGGGGCGCCTTGGTGCCGTCGATGACGGTACCGTTGCGGATGATCAGGTCCATATGCATGTAGTTTTCCTTGTCAGCGGAAATGGCAGGCCACCAGATGCTCGCCACTGCCTTCGCGCGGGCTGAGCGTTGGTTTTTGCTGCGCGCAGACAGGCTGCGCCAGCGGGCACCGGGTGTGGAAGCGGCAACCCGATGGCGGGTTGGCCGGGCTGGGCGGGTCGCCCTGCAGCAGGATGCGTCTGGCGGGCGTGCGCGGGTTGGGCACTGGCACGGCCGACAGCAGGATCTCGGTGTAGGGGTGGCGCGGCGCGGCAAACAACGTGGTGCGGTCCGCGATCTCGACGATGTGCCCCAGGTACATCACGGCCACGCGGTGACTGATATGGCGCACCACGGCCAGGTCGTGCGCCACGAACAGGTAGGCGATGCCGAACTCCTCCTGCAGGTCCATCAGCAGGTTCACCACCTGGGCCTGCACCGAGACGTCCAGCGCCGATACCGGTTCGTCGCAGACGATCAGTTGCGGCTGCAGTGCCAGGGCGCGGGCAATGCCCAGGCGCTGGCGCTGCCCGCCGGAGAATTCATGCGGATATTTCGTCGCCGCCTCCGGGCGCAGGCCGACCCTGGAAAACAGCCACGCCACCCGCTCGGTGCGCTCCTTGCGATCGCCCACGCCGAAGTTGCGCAGCGGCTCGGCCACCGCCTCGCCAGCCGACAGCCGCGGATTGAGCGAGGCATACGGGTCCTGGAAGATGATCTGCATCTGCCGGCGGCGCTGCCGCATCTGCGCCTGCGACAGGCCCACCAGCTCCTCGCCGGCTAGCCTGACCGAGCCCGCAGTCGGCTCGACTAACCGCAGCACCGACTTGGCGGTGGTGGTCTTGCCGCAGCCCGATTCGCCCACCAGGGCTAGCGTCTCGCCCCTGGACACAGTGAACGAGACATCGTCCACCGCCTGGATCGGTGCCTGCTGCGGCGTCAGCCAGCGCTTGGGCGAGCTGTAGTGTTTTTTGAGCTTGCTGACTTCCAGCAGCGGGACGGCGCTCATGCAGCGGCCTCCTCGCGCACCGGCAAGCGCTTTTCTTCCACCGCGAAGCAGGCCACCGTGTGGTCGGTGCCCTGAGTGGTGAGCCCTGGCGACTGCGTGCGGCAGCGCTCGTTGGCGTACCCGCAGCGGGCAGCGAAGGCGCAGCCGCGGCCCAGTTCGTGCGGCGCCGGCACCATGCCGGGGATTTCGGCCAGGCGGCGGCTGCTGGTGTTCATGGCCGGCATCGACAGCATCAGCGCCTGCGTGTAGGGATGCAGCGGCCGGTCGAACAGGTCCTGCACATCAGCCTCTTCGACCTTGCGGCCGGCGTACATCACGACCACGCGATCGCAGCTTTCGGCCACCACGCCCAGGTCGTGCGTGATCATCATCACGCCCATGCCGAATTCCTTTTGCAGGCGCTTGAGCAGGTCCAGTATCTGGGCCTGGATCGTCACGTCCAGCGCGGTGGTGGGCTCGTCGGCGATCAGCAGCTCCGGGTTGCAGGCCAGAGCCAACGCGATCATCACGCGCTGCCTCATGCCGCCGGAGAGCTGGTGCGGATATTCGTTGGCACGGCGCTCCGGCTCGGGGATCTGCACCACGCGCAGCATCTCCACCGCGCGCTGCAACGCCTCGGCCCGACGCACCTTCTGGTGCACCTGCACGGTCTCGGCAATCTGCCGGCCCACCGTCAGAACCGGGTTGAGCGAGGTCATTGGCTCCTGGAAAATCATCGAGATGCGGTTGCCGCGGATCTCGCGCATCTGCGCCTCGGACAGCTTGAGCAGATCAACGCCGCGGTAGCGCACCGCACCGCCGGCAAAGCGGCCAGGCGGGCGCGGCACCAGCCGCAGGATGGACAGCGCCGTCACGCTCTTGCCGCAGCCGGACTCACCCACCACGCCCAGCGTCTGGCCCGCGTGCACGGTGTAGCTGACGCCGTCAACCGAGCGCACGGTGCCGGCCAGGGTGTCGAAGTAGGTGCGCAGGCCGTCCACTTCAAGCAGCGGCGCATCGGGATTTGTTTTGATCACGCTCATAGCTGGCGCGCGAGCCGCGGGTCCAGCGCATCGCGCAGGCCGTCGCCCAGCAGGTTGATGGCCAGCACGGTCAGCGCCAGCAGAATCCCGGGGTACAGGATGATGTGGAAGGCAACGGCCACGAAGTTGCGGCCCTCGGCCATCATGTTGCCCCAGCTCGGCGTCTGCGCCGGGATGCCTACGCCAAGAAACGAGAGCGAGGCCTCGATCAGCACCGCCGAAGCGGCAACGAAGGTGGCCTGCACAATCAGCGGCGCCATCATGTTGGGCAGCACGTGCCGCCACAGGATGGTGGGCAGCCGGGTGCCGACGGCGTGGGCGGCCTCGACGAACAGCTGTTCGCGCAGCGTCAGCGCCAGCGAGCGCACCAGCCGCGCAACCCTTGGAATTTCGGGGATGGTGATGGCAACAATCACCGTCGTGAGGCTGGCCCTGGTGACGGCCATCAGCGCGATCGCCAGCAGGATGCCGGGAATGGCCATCAGGCCGTCCATGAAACGCATGATTGGCCCGTCGGCCCAACGCACAAAACCTGCGACCAGGCCGAGGAAAACGCCAGCAATGGTGGCCAGCACCGCCACCGCAATGCCCACCACGAGCGACACGCGGCCGCCCCACACGGCCCGGCTGTAAACGTCGCGGCCGAGCGCGTCCGTGCCCATGTAGTGCTCAGCTGAGGGCGGCTGCAGGCGGGCCAGCGGATCCAGGTCTTGCGGGTCGTGGGTGGCGAGCCAGGGCGCGGCCAGCGAGAGCGCGGCCACCAGCACCAAAAGCAGCACGCCGATGATCAGCGTGGGGTGCTTGCGCAGCCAGCGCCAGCGGCGGATAGGTGCAGCGGCGTCGCCGGTCAGGTGGGCTTGCGCGAGGGGAGGTGCGGCGGACATGTCAGTAGCGGATGCGCGGATCGAACAAGCGGTAGCTCATGTCGATCAGCAGGTTGATCAGCACGTAGACGCCGGCCGACAGCAGCAGCACGCTCTGGATCACCGGGTAGTCGTGGCGCTGCACGGAATCAATCACCAGCCGGCCCACGCCGGGGATCGCGTAGACGGTCTCGGTCACAACCACGCCGCCAATCAGCAGGGCAATGCCGACACCGACCGTGGTGGCGATCGGGATCGCGGCGTTGTGTAGCGCGTGGCCCAGCACTGGCAGCACGCCCAGGCCCTTGGCCCAGGCGGTGCGGATGTAATCTTCGTGCAGCACTTCGAGCACGGTGGCGCGCGTCATGCGGGTGACCAGCGCAATGTAGACCAGCGCCAGGTTGACGCAGGGCAGCACCAGGCTTTGCAGCCAGGCCGCCGGCCCTTCGGCAAAGCGCACATAGCCCTGCACCGGGAACCACTGCAGCTGCATCGCGAAGCTGTAGATCAGCAAATAGCCGACCAGGAACACGGGCAGCGAGAACGCCAGCACGGCGAACAGCATAATCAGGCGGTCGATCCAGCTGCCGGCGCGGTAGGCGGCCAGGGTACCCAGCGGCACCGCCACCACCAGCGTGATCAGCATCGTCAGCGCGGCGATCGACACCGTGGGCTCAAGCCGCTGCGCCAGCAGCTGCGACACCGGCACCTGGGTGAAGATGGATGTGCCGAGGTCGCCTGTCAGCAGCTTGCCCAGCCAGATCGCGAACTGCTTCCACAGCGGCTGGTCCAGGCCCAGCGCCACCCGCAGGTTGGCGATGTCTTCTCCGGTGGCCAGGTCTCCCGCGATCAGCGCCGCCGGGTCGCCCGGCGCCAGATGAATCAGCAGGAACACGATGATCGCCACCACCGCCATCACGGGCAGCGTGGCGACCAGCCGGCGCAGGAAGTAGGCCATGGAGGGCGGCAGTCCTTACTTGTCCAGCATCCACACCGTGGGCATGCCGGCCCACATCTTGTCCAGGCCCTTCACGCTGGCGCGGGCGGCGATGGCGGCCGAGTACTGCCCGGCATTCACGTACGGGACGGCCTGGTAGGCGCGGACCTGGAAGGCGTCCAGCCGCTCCTTGCGCTTTGCGGGCACAGTTTCTTTCAGCCATGCGGTGCGCAGTTCGTCCAGCTCCTTGTCACAGGGCCAGCCTGGCATGCTGTTGCCACACGACGGCGCAAGGTAGGCATTGGTGATGGGGGAGTTCACGTCGAATTCACCGGCCACAGTCACATACATGTTCCAGCCACCGGCCTCGGGCGCATCGCGCTTGGCGCGGCGTGCGCCGATCGAGGCCCAGTCCATGTTCTGCGCGTCGACGTTCACGCCCATGCTCTTGAGCGTCTGCACCGTCATGAGGGCTTCGGCGTTCAGGTAGCTCACGTCGGTCGGCACCAGGACCACCACTTTCTCGCCCTTGTAGCCGGACTCGGCCAGCAACTGCTTGGCCCTGGCCAGGTCGGGCTTGCGATAGGGCTCGGCGCCGGCCGAGGTTTCGTTGGAACTGCCGCAGATGAAGTAGGTGGCGCAGTAGGTCACCCGCATGTCCAGCGGGTAGCCCATGGCCGTCGTGAAGCGCTCCTGGCTCACCGCATGCGCCAGCGCCTGGCGGGCCTTGATGTTGTTGAAGGGTGGGTGCAGCTGGTTCATCACCAAAAAGCCCTGCCAGGCGCCGGCGGCGCGGATCTTGATATTGGGGTCAGTGCGCAGTGGCGTGATGTAGTCGGGCGGCACTTGCTCGATGATGTCGACCTCGCCCTTTTTCAGCGCGGCGACGGCGCTGTTGGAATCGGGCAGGTACAGCCATTCGACGCGGTCGAAGGCCGACTTCTTGCTGCCGGCCAGGCCGCTTGCAGGCTCGGTACGGGCCACGTAATGCGGGTTGCGCACAAACACCGCCTTGTTGCCGGGTACCCATTCATCACGCTTGAAGATGTAGGGGCCGGAGCCCAGCACCTCGGTCATCGGCGAGGTGGCCGGCAGCTTGGCCAGCCGCTCGGGCAGCACCAGCATGGGGTAGCCCGAGGGCTTGGCCAGGCCGTCCAGCACCATGCCGAAGGGTTCCTTCAGCGAGAGGGTGAAGTTGCGGGCGTCAAGCGCCTTCCAGTCGGCGCCGGCGGCTCCCATGGCGCGGCCGATGGAGTCGCGCGCACCCCATCGCTGCAGCGATGCCACGGCATCGGCGGCCGTCACGGCGCTGCCGTCAGAGAACTTCAGCCCCGGGCGCAGCGTGAAGCTCCACTGCAGGCCGTCTTTGGAGCTCGTGTACTTCTCCACCATCTGCGGCTTGGGCTGGCCGCTGGCGTCCTGCGCGAACAGGGTGTCATAGACCATATAGCCGAAGTTGCGCGATATGTAGGCGGTGGTGAAGGTCGGGTCCAGAATCTTCAGGTCGGCGTGCGCCACGATGCGCAGCGTTTTCGCCGGAGCCGGAGCCTGCGCCAGGGCGGCACCGGACAGCGCGCCGGCCACGAGTGCCGCGCAGGCGAGCAGGGAAAGGGAGCGTGGTTTCATCTTTGTTCTCCAGGAGGGGTGCAGGAAAGGTTCAGCGGGCCGTCGCGTCCAGCGGCCACAGGGTGCGCCGCGCTTTGCGGTACGGCAGCGTGTTGAGGTCGCGCGCCACGGAGCCGGGCGCGTCGGCGTAGATAACATGCGCGGCAATCTTCGAATACGAGGCATGAAAGTGCTGCGAGGACTTGACCACGACGATCTTCTTGCCCGCCAGGTCGCAGCCGGCGCGGGTGAACAGGTCGGAGCCCATTGCCTGGTTGCGCACGGTGCACAGCAGGATCTCGATGCCGCCCGATTCCACCAGTACCGATTCGCCCATGCTGGTCGGCGTGTTGGACAGCCCGGTCTGCATCAGGTCCTGGTGCAGCGCCTTCACGGTGACTTCCAGGTCGAGCGGCTCGCCGGACAGCACGCTCACCTTGCCGCCAATGCGCAGCATCAGGCGCGCGCCGGTACCGGCTTCAGAAGCGATGCGCACGGCCGCCGGATCCCAGATCGGGCCGATTGCAGCATTCGTGATGCCGCGCTCCACCATGCGGCGCAGGATGAAGGTTGAATCGCTCGCCGCCCCGCCGCCGGGGTTGTCGGCGCCATCGGCCACCACCACCGGTCCACCAGCAACAGCAAGCGCCTCATCCAGCGCTGCGTCGATGCCGGGCGAAGGCGGCGAGAGCTGCTCGCGCATGGCGATCACTTCGTCAGCCAGCTGGCGCGCCAGCTGTTGCGCACGGGCGGCATCGCCATCGGCGTAGACCAGCACTTTGGTGCCCATCTCCGGCACATCGCCCCAGGGGAAACCGTGCGTGAGTGAGACGGACAGAATGCCGTCCTTGCCTTCCAGCGCCTGCATGCGATCGACGAAGCCGCGCGCCGGCTGGCGGGAGGTATGGAACAGGGCAATCATGCCGCAGTCAACCACCGCCGCCACCGGGCGAATGCGCTTTTGCACAGTGGCCTCGCACAGGTCCACAAGCTCGAAGGCGCGTTCCAGCACGTCGGTGTGCGGGTACTCCTTGAACGCGATCAGGATGTCTGCACTGGCCGTCATCAGCGGCGTGAGATGGTTGTGCGGATCCAGCTCGGCGCCGAGCACCACATCAGGGCCGACGATGGCGCGCACGTGCTGCAGCAGATCGCCCTCGCAATCGTCGTAACCATCGGCCACCATGGCGCCGTGCAGGCCCAGCAGAACCATGTCCACCGGCAGCGCCTGCTTCAGGTCCGCCAGCAGCTCCGCGCGCAACGTCTCATAAGCGTGGCGGGTGGTGGTGCCGCTGGGCTGCGCACCGGCGACCATGCCCTCGATCAGCGTCCACCCCTTGTCCTTGCTCCGCAGTCGCGCCGCCCACAGCGGGCCGGAGAACAGCGTCATGTGATCGGGGTGCTGGCCTGCGGCGTAGTAGCCGCGGGCGCGGAACGAGGCGAGGCCCGTGGGCATCGGCGCAAAGGTGTTGGTTTCGGTGGCGAGGGAACCGCTGAAGACGCGCATGACTTGTTGATTCCTGTGGGGTGATGATCAGGCGGCAACATGCGCCGCGCGCAGGCGCGCCGGCGACAACATGGCCGCGGTCAGGCCGAAGCCCGCGATGCGTTCGGGGACGGGCAGCCCGCGCGCCAGTGCAGCGCAGGTCTCCCCCATGGCGGCGGAGGTCTGGATGCCGTAACCCCCCTGGGCCGCGACCCAGAAGAAGCCGGGCGCGGCGGGGTCAAAACCGCCGACCAGGTCGCCGTCGGCGACGAAGGAGCGCAGACCGGCCCAGGTGCGGGTGGGGCGGCGGATCTGGAGCGTCGTCATTTCCTCTATGCGGTCAATGGCCAGCGCGATGTCCAGTTCCTCGGGCTGCACGTCGTGCGGCTCCACCGGATCGGCGTTGGCTGGCGAGCCGAGCAGCATGCCGGCGTCGGGCTTGAAGTACCAGTCCTCGCCCACGCCGATCGCCATTGGCCAGGCATGGACGGCCGCGCCCTCGGGCGGCGCAAAGATGAAGGCGGCGCGGCGCCGCGGCTGCAGGCCCAGCGTGGATACGCCCGCGCGCTGCGCAATGACATCAGCCCAGGCGCCGGCTGCGTTCAGCACCACAGGCGCTTCGTACATCTGGCCACCGGCCTCCACTTGCCAGTACCCGTCACTGCGCCGCAGTGCGGTGACTTCGGCGCCGCAGACCACGCTGCCGCCGGCACGCTTGAGGCCGCGCAGGTAGCCCTGGTGGATGGCATGCACGTCCATGTCGGCGGCGTCGGGTTCAAACACGGCGCCGGCAATGCGATCGCGCCGCAGCACGGGCACCAGCGCCCAGGCTTCGTCCGCACTCAGTTGCCGGGCGCGCGGCGTGACGCTGCGCAGCACTTCCCACCAATGCTGCAGCAGCGCTTCCTGGCCCGGTTCGGCCACCATCAACGCGCCGCGCGGCGTAAGCAGGGGATGGTCAGCGAAGCCAGGGGGCGGCGCATCGAAAAAGGCGCGGCTGGCAAGCGTCAGCGCGCGCACTTGCGGCGTGCCGTAACTTTCCATGAACAGCGCAGCCGACCGGCCTGTGGAGTGGTAGCCCGGCTGCGTCTCGCGCTCCAGCAGGATGGTCTTGCCGTGCGGCGCAAGCCAGTGGCCCACCGACGCCGCCGCGATGCCGCCGCCGATGACCAGAAAATCTGCTTGCCGGGTCGTGGATGAAAACTGCATGAAGGCTTCTTGGATATGCGCAGCAGTGTATGACAATTTTGCGGATACGCAAATCTTTGGTAACGGGTTTTCCCTTGGTTGGCCTGCCGTATCTCGGGCAAAATTTGCGAATGCGCAACACAGTGCGGAAAACCGCCCCGCCTCCTTCAACGGCCGCTCCGGCGGCCTCGGCTCACACGCTCGACCGGGCCACCTTCGGCCGTCGCCTGCACGCTGCACGCAAGCAACTGGGGTGGACGCTGGCGGAGCTTGGCGAGCGCTCCGGCGTGTCGATCACGACGATCTCGCGCGCCGAACGCGGCCAGCTGGCACTGGGCTACGAAAACTTTTCAGCCCTCGCGCGCGCGCTCAAGATGGACATGGGCGCCATGTTCGCCGAGGCCGGCGTGACGGCCACGCCCTTTGCCGGGCCGGTGCTCACGCGCGCTGGCGAGGGTGTGGTCTACCGCGGCCTGGCATTTTCCTACGAGTTTCTCGGCACGGCCTCAGTGGGCAAGCAGATGCATCCGGTGCTCGGCACGGTGCATGCGCGCGCCGTCGCGGGCCCTGAGGACTATGCGCGCCATCCCGGCGAGGAGTTCGTCTACGTCCTGAGCGGCAGCATCGACGTGCACTTTGACACCGGCAAGGTGATGCGGCTCGCGCGCGGCGATTCGCTTTACTTCGACAGCCGCATCGGGCACGCCTACGTGTCAGTCAGCCGGCACCTGGCCAAGGTCATTGGCGTGATCACCAGCGAGAGCAGCTTCATGAAAGAGGCGCGCAGCCGCGACACGGAACTGCCGGCGCGGGCGGCGCGCAAGCAGCGCTGATCGGCGATGTCTGATCCCGGCCGAGGCTGTGTGGAAAACGCAATTTGGATGTCGAGAAGCGGCTTGCGGTCAAGAGTTCGCCGACGCTGAAAACACGCTCGGACCGCCTATAGGCGCGGCTTGTCGATGTTGGCCCGGTCACACAGGACGTCGACCATGGCTGAGAAGTCCTTGCGGCCCCATTTCGCGGCCCGCGCCATGCTGTAGGCCTCTCGCGCTGCTGCAGCAACCGGCATTGGCACCCCCTGGTCGTTGGCCGCAGTGAGGATCAGCGTCAGGTCCTTGTGCGCCAGGTCGATCGTGAAACCCGGCTCGATGTCACCGGCCAGCACCTTGGCAGGCCACGCGATCTTCAACTGCCCATTGGTGGCGGTGGTTCCGTGGATGACTTCCAATGTCTTGTGCAGGTCCAGGCCGAACCGCTGCGACAGGGCTAATGCCTCCGCATTCAGCTGGCACGAGACCACCGCCAGGTAGTTGTTCACCAGCTTCGTGCGCATGCCGGCACCCACGTCGCCACAGTGATGGATGGTCGTGCCCATCGCCTGCAGCATCGGCTGCACGCGCGCGAAATCATCCGCCGAGCCGCCCACCATAAAGAGGCTTTCGCCGCGATCCGCGTGTGAGGCCAGCCGCCCCACCGGCGCGTCCACCACCGACATGCCGGCGTCCCGCGCCGCTTGCGCGATGCGGTCGGTGGTGCGCGGATCCACCGTGCTCATGTCCACGATCAGGAGCCCGGCCCGGCCGTTGGCGATCAGGCCTTCCTTGCCGAGAACGGCGCCTTCCACCTCTTGCGATCCGGGCAGCATGGTGAACACGATGTCGGATTGCCGCGCCACATCGGCGGCAGAAGCCGCTTCGGCTGCGCCGAGCTCGCCGAGCTGCCGCATGCCTACCGGGTCGATGTCGTAGACGACGAGCTCGAAACCCTTTTTCTGGAGGTTGGTGGCCATGGGCCGCCCCATCCGCCCGAGCCCGATAAAGCCGATTGTTGCCATCTTTTATCTCCTGGTCAGTTGCTTCGATTCAGCCGGCCGCGATGGTCGCAGCTTCTAGAGCGGCTCGCCGAAGACCGCTTCGCGGAAACGCCGCGCGAGCAGTGCCCCATCGCGCGGCGGCAGTACCCGCGGCAGATCGGTGGGGTCCACCTTGATGACCGCGAATAAGCAGCCCTGGCGCCCCTGCAGCCGGTCGCGCAGGCCCTGCACCTGGTCGTCGGTGTGCACGGTCAACACTTCGTGAAAGCCGCAAGCCCTGGCCACGCCGGCCAGGTCCACGCCCTTGGCCGTGTGGGTCAGCTGCCCGCCGGTCTCGCCGTAGCGCTCGTTGTCCAGGACCACGATGGAGAGGTTTGCGGGCCGGCGCGCGCCGATGGTCGCCAGCGCGCCCATGCCCATCAGCTGCTCGCCGTCTCCGGTGACAACGGCGACCGGACCGTCGGGCTGGGCGATGGCCAGCCCAAGTCCGACCATCGCCGCGCCTCCCATCGCGCCCCAGAGGTAGAAGTTGCGGGAATCGTCGCCGGCCGCCGCGACGTCGTACGTCGGCGCGCCGAGGCCGGTGACTACGAGCAAGGCGCCGCGCTCTGCGAGGAGCGTCGCCACCACCTGGCGCCGGTCGAGAAGCTGTTTCTTGCTCACGGCGATCACCTCGTCCATTTCTTGCGGCCCAGCATGCGCTGAGACAGCACAACGGCAACAGCTGTTTGTGTGTCGAATGCCGCGCCGAACGCGACTTCCACGGTGTCGGCGACGTCCTCTTCCCGTTCCACCCGGTGGGTGGTGACGCCCGCCAGCGCCAGGCTCTCGCAGGTAGTGCTGCCCATGGGGATCTGCCACGGATTGAACTCACCCCACTCGCCCCGCATCGTGACGATCATCGCCAGCGGCACGCGGCAGGCCTGCACAAGGGAAAGCATGTTGATGCAGTTGCCCACCCCGCTGCTCTGCATCAGCACGATGCCGCGCTGACCGCCCAGCCAGGCGCCAGTGACGAGGGCGATGCCCTCTTCCTCGGTCGTGAGCACGGTCGCGACCATGCCCGGGTCCTGCTCGCAGAGTTGGATCAGCCGGGCGTGCCCCGCATCCGGCACATAGGCCACCTGGCGGATCTCAATGTCTTGAAGGACCGCATGGATCCGGCTCGGCCAATCTGTGGAATCCGCCTCGGCTGGCGCTTGGTC
>JACMQX010000165.1 GCA_014376765.1 Ramlibacter sp.
CCCGACAGCACGTCCTGCAGCGCCGGGCCGGAGCCGCGGTACGGAATGTGCACCATGCTTGTCTGGGTCTGCAGCTTGAACATTTCCGTGCCGATGTGCGAGAGCGAGCCGTTGCCCTGGCTGGCATAGCTGAGCTTGCCGGGGTTGGCTTTAAGGTAGCTGATAAATTCGCCCAGGTTGTTGGCCGGCACCGACGGATGGACCGTGATTACATTGGTGGCGACCGTGATCAGCGCCACCGGCACAAAGTCTTTTTGCGCCCAGGGCAGCTTGGGCGCGAGGTTAGGATTGCCCACATGGTAGGCCGAGTAAGAGTTGAGCAGCGTATAGCCATCGGGGTTGGCTCGGGCCACGTACTGGTAGGCCACGTTGCCGCTACCGCCGCCCCGGTTGTCCACGACCACGGCCTGGCTGGTTACCTTGGCCAGCGAATCCGACAGGATGCGGGCCGACGCGTCGACAAAGCCGCCGGGCGGATTGGGCACTACCAGCGTGATCGGGCGTGTGGGGTAGGCCTGGGCCAGCACCACGCTGGCGAGCAGCGTGGCCGCAGCGCCTGCCAGCAACTGGAGAATCATTGTCAAGCGAAAGGTCGGGTTGCGGGTAAACGTGGTCATTTGGCAAGTCTCCATTTTTTTAAGGTGATCAATAGCGTCCTGAAAGTAGTGTGCCAGCGCCGGGCACCCGCCGCTCCAGCCCGAGGCTATTGAGCAGCGCATAGGTGGTGCAGACGGCACTGGAGACCACCGGCAGCCCGCTGGCCGCCTCGATCAGCGGAATCGACGCCAACGAGGGCATCTGCACGCAGGCTGATGCGACGATGGCGTCGGCGCCCTGGAGGTTGAGCTGCTTCCACAGTTCGGCCGGGGCTTTTGGGTCGCGGGCGCCCACGGTCAGGTTGTCGTGGATTTCCAGCGAAATGCTGTCAAGCACTTCAATGCCCTCGTTTTCGATGTAGTCGATCACCAGCTTTGTCAGGGGCTTCATATAAGGCGCGATGATTGCCACGCGCTTGGCACCGATGGCCTGCAAGCCTTCGACCAACGCGCCGGCGCTGGTGATAACCGGTGTCGGCGCGCCGTTGGCCGCGGTGACGTCATGCAGCCGGCGCTGCGACTCGCGGTGGTAGCCCCGGCCCATGCTCATGATGGCCACCAGGCAGGCGTAGCCCATAGCGTCCATGCGGGCATCCGACAGCTCCAGCGCACAGCGGTCGGAGTCGCGGTCCATGGCCATCAGTTCTTCCTTGGTGACCGACTTCATGCGCATGCGGCTGGAATGAAATGTGAAGCGCTCGGGCAGCACCTGCTCGCGCGCGCGCAGCATGGCCGGGATCTCGGTCTCCATGGTGGTGTTCGAACTTGGCACAATCAGGCCGATTCGGTAAGGCTTGCGAGTCGTTTCTTCGGTAGCTGGCATATCTGTTTCCTAATGACGTCAGGAAGCGATTCTTTGCGGTTTAACCCATACTGACAAATACATATTCCAGATCAATTCATACCTAAACAAGATCAATCACGCTATGGAATTGCGCCAGATTCGTTACTTCACGGTGCTTGCTGAAGAGTTGAGCTTTACCCGCGCGGCACGCCGGCTGCATGTGTCGCAGCCGCCCCTGAGCTTTCAGATCGCCAGCCTGGAAGCCGAACTGGGCGCCAGGTTGTTCGACCGCACCAGCCGCAGCGTGGCGCTAAGCACGGCGGGGCACGCCTTTTTGCCGCACGCGCAGGCGGTGCTGGCACGGCTCGACGAGGCGCGAAGTCATGTGGCGCGGGTCGCCGGCGGCCTGCAGGGCCGGGTGCAGGTTGGCCTGGCCGGCTCGCACTTTCTGGGGCCATTTCCACAATTCATCCAGCAGTTTCGCCAGCAGCGGCCCGAGGTGGAGGTGGTTCTGCACGAGATGACACCGTCCGGGCATCTGCAGGCGCTGCGCGATGGGCGATTGGACCTCAGCGTGTCGCGCAACCCGTTCAGTGACGGACAGATCAGTGCCGCGCTGCTGTGGCGCGACCCCGTGGTGGCGGCCTTCCCGCCAGGACACCGGCTCTCTAGCCATGGTCCGGTCAGCCTGGCCGAGCTTTTCGGCGAAGATTTCGTGTTTTTGCGGCTCGATTCTTCGCCCTTTGCAGCCAGGCTGTTCGATGCCTGCGTACAGGCCGGCTTTGCGCCGCGCATTGTGCAGCAGGTGGTGGAGATTCCCGCCGTGCTCAATCTGGTGGCTGCCGGCCTGGGGGTCGCGCTGGTTCCGGCGTCCCTGGCCTTGCTGCGGGCCGACGCCGTACGCACGCGCAAGCTGCTTGGCCTCAATGAATCCGACAGTGAACTCAACGGCGATGTCTATGTCGCGTGGCGCACTGAAAATGCCGTTTCCGCCGTAGCGGCATTCAAACAGCTACTACTCGATTGGACCGGGATGTTGCCCCCCTTAACGCAGCGCCCCACATGCGCCGGCGCGGCCTGGGCTTTGCCCGGGGCGGACTAAAGGCGCTGACACCCGAAGCGGACTGCCTTGCCTGTCCGCGATAGCCTGGATCGACATTCATTCAACATAAAACTGTTCCCAGCAGGGCTGGCATTGGGCGTTGATTTGCTTGTATTTTCAAAAATTCAGCACCAAAATTATGTGAAATTCCTTCACACAATAA
>JACMQX010000166.1 GCA_014376765.1 Ramlibacter sp.
AGGGCAAGAACATCTTCCTCTGACTCTTCGTCCTGCGCGGCGGCTACCTCCTCATCCGGCACAAAACGGAAGGGGCGATCCACCGAAACCGGAATGTCCACAGGCAACAGGCACCGCTGGCAGGTCATGGGCAGCACAACGGACGCTTTCAGCTGGAGCCAGATCTGGTCGTCGCCCCCTGGCGCGGGACGCAGCTCGCTGCGTGCGTGCCAGTCGATCAAGCGCGCTTGCGCATGCTCTTGTCCTTCAGCCGCCAGCCGCGAAAAATCCTGCAGGCGTGTCTGGCCCGACAGCTCGGCGCCCGCTTGGGAAAATGACCGGATGTCCAGACGGCTGGCAACAAACTCTTTGTTCATCCGGCCAGTGTAAGAGAATCAAAGAATGCTCAATGCCGCCCTCCCAAACACCCCTCGCGTCCTGATTCTCGGGTCCACGTCGGTGTATCGCCGTGAACTGCTTGAACGCCTAAAGATTCCTTTTCAGGTGGCCTCACCGGACGTGGACGAAACACCGGTAGCAGGGGAGATGCCCGCGGATATTGCACGACGGCTGGCCCTTGCCAAGGCGCGTGCAGTTGCGGCCCGATTTCCCGAGGCAGTGGTCATCGGTTCCGACCAAGTAGCAGACCTGGATGGGGAGCCCCTTGGCAAACCCGGCAATCATGAACGCGCCACCGACCAGTTACGGCGAATGCGCGGCCATTCGCTCGTATTCCAGACGGCGGTTGCAGTGGCCTGTGTGGCTACCGGTTTTGAGCAGATCGAGCTGGCCCCGGTACGGGTGAAGTTCCGCAGCCTGAGCGATGCAGAGATCGAAACCTATCTGCGCAGCGAGACGCCTTATGACTGCGCCGGCAGCGCAAAAAGCGAGGGGCTGGGGATCGCGCTGCTGGAATCCATCGACAGCGACGACCCCACGGCTTTGATCGGCCTGCCACTCATCCGCACCTGCCGGATGCTGACTGCCGCGGGAATCAAATTCCTATGACCCCAGGCAAGCTCTATCTCGTCCCCGCACCTTTGGACTTTGGCTGCGACACGCAAGCCCCGCTGGGCGATGTGATCCCGCTGGGCACTCTCCAGGTCGCCGCCCGCCTGCGTCATTGGGTCTGCGAGAACGCCAAGACAACGCGCGCCTACCTCAAGCGGGTAGGCGAGCTTGCACCCCTCGCGTGCGACTTGCAGGCGCTGGGCATTCAGGAACTGCCCCGCGAGGCGCATAAAAAAGGCGATCACGCTGGTGCGCCTGGTAGCGCCTTCGACGCCAAAGCCCTGCTCGCCGCCGCTTTAGAGGGGCACGACATGGGCCTGGTCAGCGAAGCCGGCATGCCCGCCATCGCCGACCCAGGCTCGTCCGTCGTCAGGGCCGCGCATGAGATGGGGCTGCAGGTTGTTCCACTGGTGGGGCCGGTGTCGCTGATGCTGGCCCTGGCCGCAAGCGGCCTCAATGGCCAAAATTTCGCCTTTGTCGGCTACCTCCCCCAGGAGCCGGCTGATCGCGCAAGCCGCATCCGCGAACTGGAATCCCTGGCGCTCAAGACAGGCCAGAGCCAGCTTTTCATTGAAACGCCCTACCGCAATGCTGCGGTCCTCTCGGCGCTTCTGCAAACGCTGCAACACAACACCCGGCTGGCGGTGTGCGCGGGCCTCACGTTGGCCGATGGGTCCATCCGGAGCAGTACTGTGAAAGCCTGGAAGCAAAACCCGGTGCCAGCAGGAAAGTCGACGCCCTGCGTGTATGCCATCGGCAGGTAAGACTGCCGATGGCAGAGCCCTCTTCTGCCTTAACGCAAGGCAGGCAGGGTCTGCAGCGCCTTGACCGCGCCCTCGCCAACGGCTGCGCCGAAGCGCTTGGCCAGGCGTTCGGCAACATTTTCCTTGCGGGTGTAGTCGATCAACTCTTCCGCCTTGACCACCTCCCGCGCCACGAAGTCCAGGTTGCCTAGCTGGTCAGCCAGACCGAGATCAATGGACTGCTGGCCACTCCAGAACAAGCCGCTGAAGAGCTCGGGCGTTTCCTTCAGCCGATTGCCTCGGCCCTTGCGAACCGCTGCAATGAACTGCTTGTGGATCTGGTCCAGCATGGTCTGGGCATAGGCACGCTGCTCAGGCGACTGCGCGCTGAAAGGGTCCAGAAACCCTTTGTTCGCGCCTGCCGTCAACAGCCTGCGCTCCACGCCCAGCTTGTCCATCAGGCCGGTGAAGCCAAAGCCATCCATCAGCACACCGATGCTGCCCACGATGCTCGCCTTGTCGACAAAAATCTTGTCTGTTGCCGACGCAATGTAGTAAGCAGCGGAAGCGCAGGACTCTTCCACGACCGCATAGACCGGCTTCCTGTGCTTGGCCTTGAGCCGGAAAATCTCGTCGTTGATGATGCCGGCCTGCACCGGGCTGCCGCCTGGCGAATTGATGAGAAGCACCACCGCTTTGGCGCCTTCATCTTCAAATGCGCTGCGCATCGCAGCCACGATGAGCTCGGCACTGGCGGCCGCGCCTGAAGCGATCTCGCCCTTGATTTCAACCACTGCGGTGTGCGCAGTCGACTTGTCAGCGCGGGGGGCTCCCCTGTACATCGCGGCCCAGAAGAGAAAGACAAAAAAGGCCAGCCAGGACATGCGCACGATGGTCTTCCACCGGCGCGACGCCTTCTGTTCATTCAGGGCGGCAAAGGCCAGTTTTTCCAGCGTCGCCCGCTCCCAGCCAGGCGCCTGAGCAGTGCCGCCCGTCTGGGCCGTGCGTTGCGCAAAGTCGCCGGAGGCAGGCGTGTCGTAGCCCGGGGAATCCGGTTTATTCGGGTCGCTCATAGGTCAAAACTCGACAGGTTGTAAGTTGTGGGCAGTATGCCAGTGCACAACGCCGTCACTCTCCGTGAGGTCAATCTTGATGAGGCCGCCGCGGCAGGGCCCGCCGGCGCATTCCCCGGTGTCGGGCTGGTACACCGCGCCATGCGTGGCGCACAGCAGCCAGCGGCCGCTGTCATCAAAAAAACGGTTGGGCTGGTAGTCCATTTCCATGGCGATGTGGGCGCAGCGGTTCAAGTAGGCCTGGCACACGCCTTCGTAACGGATCGCAAAGGCCCGGCAGGTCTGGCCGGCGAACACCACGTCGAAAGGTACCGCCAGCCCGCCGTCAATCAGCTCGGAGGCGTTGCAAAGATCTATCACACCGCTCATGCGTTCGCCGTCAACCATTGGCGCAACTCAGCCACGGAACGGGCAATGAAAAGCGGGCTGAGCGCATGAAAGGCATCTGGCTCGTGCGCGCCGTAGCTAACACCCACGCTGGCACAGCCGGCGTTCAGCGCCATTTGCAGATCGTGCGTGGTGTCCCCAATCATCAGGGTTCGTTCCGGGGCGACGCCGAATTCACGGGTCAATTCATGAAGCATCCTGGGATCCGGCTTGCCGGCCGTCTCGTCAGCCGTGCGTGAGCCGTCGAACACGCCCTTCAGCTCGGCGGTGTGCAGTGCGTCGTCCAGGCCATGGCGGCTCTTTCCCGTAGCCACGGCCAGCAGGTGCTGCCTTGACTTCAGTTCCGCCAGCATGGGCAGGACGCCATCGAACAGGGAAATGTCATTGACATGCGCCATGTAGTGGTGGCGGTACCTGACCCCCAGTTCGGGGTACTTTTCCTTGGGCACGTCCGGTGCGGCATGGGCCAGCGCCTGCATGAGGCCCAGCCCGATCACATAAGCGGCAGCTTTGTCGGTCGGTATGGTGCCGCCAACGTCGGCCACCGCACGCTGGATGCACAGCACAATGATTTTGGTGGAGTCGAACAGCGTGCCGTCCCAGTCAAAAGCAATCAGGTCAAAGCGGCGAAGGCGGGGTTGATTCATGCAGCAAATTATCAAGCACTGCCTGAGTAAAACGACGCGTTCACGCCTTTATCAGATCAACCGCCTTCAACAAAATCAGCCAGCTCTGGAGGCAATGACGACTCCAGGTTGATCTCCAGACCCGACAGCGGGTGTGCAAAGCGCAGCCGCCAGGCGTGCAGGAACATCCGCTTCAAGCCGATTTTGTTCAGCAGCTTGTTGAGCTCGAAGTCCCCGTACTTGTCATCCCCCGCGATGGCGTGTCCCTGCGAGGCCAGATGCACCCTGATCTGGTGGGTGCGGCCCGTCTTGATGGTTACTTCAAGCAAGGAAAAGCCCGGTCCAGCGCTGGCACCTGCACCGACCAGGGCTCTTTGCACCTTCACCAGCGTGATCGACCGCATCCCGTCCGGGTCATCCTTGCCCACCACCTTCACCCGCCGCTCCCCATCGGCCTGCAGGTACTTGTGCAGCGGCACGTCTATCACTTTCTTGTTGGCAGGCCAGGTGCCGGGGACAAGGGCCAGGTAGGTCTTGCCCGTCTCCCGCTCGCGGAACTGGTCCTGCAGGTGCGTGAGCGCGCTACGCTTTTTGGCGACCAGCAAAATGCCCGAGGTGTCACGGTCCAGCCGGTGGACCAGTTCCAGAAACTTCGCCGCAGGGCGGGCCTGCCGCATCTGCTCGATCACGCCAAAGCTCACGCCACTGCCGCCATGAACGGCCACACCCGCCGGCTTGTCAATCGCCAGCACGTGCTCGTCTTCATACAGAATGGGAAAGTCGCGGGCCGGCGCCGGCCGCTCCAGCTTGAGCGCGGCAGCTTCAGAAGTTCGCACCGGCGGCAGCCGCACCATGTCGCCCGTCTGAACCCGCGTATCGGCCGCAGCGCGGCCTTTGTTCACCCGCACCTCGCCGCTGCGGATGATGCGATACACATGGGTCTTGGGTACGCCTTTGAGATGGCGAATAAGAAAGTTGTCGAGCCGCTGGCCGGCCGAATCTTCATCTACCGTGACGGTTTTGGCCTGTGGGCTTGCAGGGGCAGATGCGGCCCCTATAATGAGTTTCACTAGCGTTACGCTGTAAGTGGTTGATTTGTCTGGAGTTTAGTCCACACGTCATCCAAAGCGGCGCTGGAAGGTCGATGCCGCCGCGTTATCCAGCAGGTCAATCACAAGCCAAAGCCTGTGGTGGCCAGCAAATCCCGCGGTCAACCGACACGATGAAACACTGATACGGAATACCAAGCCTGCAAGCCAACAGCTCGCAGGCGGATCGAAACGAGAACCTTGTGCTGATGATTGCGCTGCTCCTTACCTGCCTGCGGTGGCTCCTGCCCCCGCTGTCCGGCATGGGCGCGCGCAAGGTGCCCCTACCCCGGGCGCTATCAACTACCACCCAAGTAGCCAGCCAGCACCTGCCCCTTCTCGCCCCCATCCATGCGCCACCGCCCCGTTTGCTGAGCTAGTGCTCCAGCAACCGCAGGCTCTCCGGCAATTCCCTTCGTTTCTTCGCGTCTGCAGGCATCGTTGGCCCATAGAGGGCATGTAACACGATGAAGAAGAAGGAAGGCTCCCCATGAAACGGATGCTGATCAACGCCACGCAGTCTGAAGAACGCCGCCTGGCCATAGTCGACGGCCAGAAACTGCTGGACTACGAAATTGAAATTGAAGGGCGCGAACAGCGCAAAGGCAACATCTACAAGGCCGTCGTCACGCGCGTCGAGCCTTCGCTGGAAGCCTGCTTCGTTGACTACGGCGAAGACCGCCACGGCTTCCTGCCGTTCAAGGAAATCTCCAAAGCCTACTTTGCCGCCGGCGTGCCGGTGGGCCAGGCCCGCATCAATGAAGTGATCAAGGAAGGCCAGGAACTGCTGGTCCAGGTCGAAAAAGAAGAGCGCGGCAACAAAGGCGCAGCCCTCACCACCTTCGTGTCGCTGGCCGGCCGTTATGTGGTGCTGATGCCCAACAACCCGCGCGGCGGCGGCGTGAGCAGGCGCATTGAAGGCGAGGACCGGGCCGACCTCAAGGAGGCGATGGACCAGCTGGAATACCCCAATGGCATGAGCATCATCGCGCGCACCGCCGGCATCGGCCGCTCTGCGCCTGAGCTGCAGTGGGACCTGAACTACCTGCTCAAGCTGTGGACGGCCATTGATGGCGCTGCCAAAGAGGGCAAGGGCGCTTACCTGATTTACCAGGAATCGTCACTCGTGATCCGCGCCATCCGCGATTACTTCAACAACGACATCGGCGACATCCTGATCGACACCGACGACATCTACGACCAGGCGCAGCAGTTCATGGCGCACGTGATGCCCGAGCATGCGGCCCGAGTCAAGCGCTACCGCGACGACGCGCCGCTGTTCAGCCGCTTCCAGATCGAACACCAGATCGAGTCGGCCTATGCCCGCACCGTGCAGTTGCCCTCGGGCGGCGCCATCGTGATCGACCATACCGAAGCCCTCGTGTCGGTGGACGTCAACTCGGCACGCGCCATCAAGGGCGGCGATATTGAAGACACCGCCACCCGTACCAACCTGGAAGCCGCCGACGAAGTGGCCCGCCAGATGCGCCTGCGCGACCTGGGCGGCCTGATCGTGATCGACTTCATCGACATGGAAGAGTCCAAGAATCGCCGCGAGGTCGAGAACCGCCTGCGCGACGCGCTGCGCCAGGACCGCGCCCGCGTGCAGTTCGGCACCATCAGCAAATTCGGCCTTATGGAAATGAGCCGCCAGCGCCTCAAGCCTGCGCTGAACGAGGGCGCCTCCATCCCCTGCCCGCGTTGCGGCGGCTCCGGCCACATCCGGGACACGGAAAGCTCGGCGCTGCAGATCCTGCGCATCATCCAGGAAGAGTCCATGAAGGACAGCACCGCCTCCGTGCTGTGCCAGGTTCCCGTCGAAGTCGCTTCGTTCCTTTTGAATGAAAAGCGCACCGAGATCGCCAAGATCGAGCTCAAGCAGCGCATCAATGTTTTGATGGTGCCCAACAAGACGCTGGAAACGCCGAATTACCGGCTCGAGCGCCTGAAGCACGACGACCCGCGCCTGGACAACATCGAAGCCAGCTACAAGATGGCTGAAGAGATCGAAGATCCGGCCACGGTGACCCGCCGCTCGCAGGAGCGCACCAACAAGCAGGAACCTGTCATCAAAGGCGTGCTGCCCGACATGCCTGCACCGATGCCGGTGCCTGTGGTGGCCAGGCCGGAGCCGGTCAAGGCCGTTGCCCCGGTGGCGGCGCCTGTTGTTGCACCGGCGCCTGCACCCGCCCCGGCCGAGACCGGCCTCATGGGCTGGATCAAGGGCCTGTTTGGCGCCAAGCCTGCTGAAGCGCTCAAGTCAGCGCCGGTGGCGGCTGAAGGCAAGAAGGAAGAGCGCCCAGCGGCCGGCCGTGACGGACGTGGTGAGCGTGACGGACGTGGTGATCGCGGTGGCCGTGACGGCCGCCGTGGTGGCCGCCGTGGCGAAGGCCGTGGTGGTGAGGGTCGCGGTGAGGGCCGTCCTGAAGGCGCACGCGGTGAAGTCCGCCCTGAGGGCGCACGCGGCGAAGGCCGTGGCGATCGCCCTGAAGGTGGACGCGGCGATGGCCGTGGCCCGCGTGACGGCGAAGCCCGTGGTGGACGCGACGGCGGACGTGGCGATCGCCCAGAGCGCGGCGAAGGCCGTGGTGACCGTGGCCCGCGTGAACCGCGCCGCGATGGCGAACGCGCACCGCTATCGGCCCAGGCTGACATGGATGCTGTGAATGCGCAACCCGGCATGATCAACCCCGAAGGTTTGGCTGGCGAACCCCGCCAGGACCGCCCTGCCCGCACGGATCGTGGCGGTGAGCGTGGTGGCGAGCGCGGCGAAGGCCGCCGGGACCGTGGCGAGCGCGGCGGCGAAGGCCGGCGTGAACGCGGCGAGCGTGGCGGTGGCCGCAATGAGCGCGGCCCACGCACTGACCAGCCCGAAGGCGTTGAAACGCTGGCAGCAGGCGCGGCCGAAGCAGCCACGACGGCCATCGCAGCAGCGGCGGTATCGTCAGCTTCGTTTGAGGGTGCGGAGCGTGAGCCCCGTGCAGAGGGTGAATCTCGTGCCGAACGTGAGCCTCGTGCCGAACGTGAGCCTCGTGCCGAGGGTGACGAGCGTCCCCGCCGGTCACGTGACCGTTACGGCCGCGACCGCCGCGAACGTGGCGGTGAGCGTACTGAGCAGGGTGGTGAGCCCACAGCAGACCAGGGCGCACCGCAGGACAACACGCCCACCTCGGACGAGCCGGTTCGCACCAGCGTGTATGCCGCGCGTGCCCAGCCCGCCGTGCAAGCCGACGTCCAGGCCGAGCCACAACGCGATGTCCAGCGCGAAGTTCAGGCCTACGTACCCGCTGCGCAAGAAGCAGCACCCGTGCAAGCCGCAATGAACTTTGCAGCGCCTGCGCCGGCCATGCAGCCCGAAGCACCCGCAGTGCAAGCCTGGGTAGCGGCGCCCGCGCCCGTCCGCGCGCCGGCACCTGCACCGGTTCAGGCCGCTCCCGTGCAGGCACCTGCACCCGCAGCCCGTGAACTGCCGCAGGTCCAGCCCTTCCAGCTGCCGATGACCGATCTGGTCCAGGTCGCAGAAAGCTCGGGCCTGCAATGGGTCAACTCGGATGCCGAAAAGATCGCAGCCGTTCAGGCCGCCATCGCTGCGGAACCCAAACCGGTCCACGTCCCGCGCCAGCGCCCACCCGTTGTGCAAATGGAAAACAGCCCCTTGGTGCTGGTTGAAACCAAGCGCGACCTGCGCGACATGCAACTGCCGTTCGAGCAGCCGCCGCAAAACAGCTGATCCCACACTGGATTCAGTCAGCAAAAAGGGGAAGGGCTCGACGCCCTTCCCCTTTTTTCATTCAGTCTGCGGTACTAGACCTGCGCTGCCCGCTTCCATGCTGCAGCAGCTGTCTCGGAATCACCGCGCTGCTCTGCGAGTTGCGCGAGCGCATTCCAGGCATTGCGGGTGAGCCTGACGTCCTGCAGCCCCATGGCCGCCTGAGCCAGCAGCTGCTGGGCCTTGCCCCACAACTGACGATTCATGCAGGCCATGCCGGCCAGGTACTGGAGGTTTGCATCGCGCGGATTGCCCATTTGCGCCGCCTCAAAGCGCGCCAGCCACGCACCATCCACCGAAGCCAGACCGGCCTCAAGCGCCTCGATCAACTTGATCCGCAGGGGGTCGCTGATGCCGCCCGATCGGTCCAGCATGCGCTCCCACACCGGCAGCAGCCAGTTGCGCGCCAGCGCCGCGTCGCCGTTCAGGACCGTCAACCGGCGCGCGGCATGGATCGCCAGCTCGGGCATGGCGCGTTCATTGGCGTCAAGCGAGGTCCACATGCGCTGCAGCTGCGCCGTGTCATGAGCACTGTTGATGAGATCGGTCGCCAGCCCGCGCACGATGCTCTGCGCAGCCCCTGCAGAAAAGGCACGGTGCTTGCCCAGCAGGCGCGCTGTCTCCAGCGCTTCCAGGGTTCGCCGCGCCTGGCGTGCCGCCTTTAGCTTGATGCGCAAGGCGAGGGTTCGCCGCGCAGCACCCTGCGTCATCTCGGACAGCCAGATCAGCGCCGCTTGCGGGTCGCGGTCGTCCAGGGCCCAGCGCGCCGCCCGCAACTGCGCGCCGTCACGCGTTTCCTGGCCAGACGAAGTATTGCGCTGCGAGGTCTGCTCCAGCGCCAGCCCCAGGTGGTGGTCGCGGCCACTGCGGTCCTGCAGCGACTGCGCGCTCTCGGCCGCGAGCAGGTGGGCCAGCGCGCGCAACTGCACGGCGTTGGCCAGCTGCTCGCCGCTGGCGCTGAGCGAACGCTCCTGCGCAAGCGCCGCTTCAGCCGACCTGCGTGCCCGCAGAAAGCGCCCGGAAAGCAGGTGGGACAAGGCATCCAGCAGGGCTGCGTGCATCGCGCGCTCGCGCTGCTGCACGCGCCAGCGGTGGGCCTGGCCGGGCAGTTCAAACAGTGCGGCCAGCGCGCGCAGCGCAAAGTACAACACCGTGAACGCGCCAAACAGCAGCAGCAGGACAAGGTTGAGCGACAGGTCCACCCGGTACGGCGGCCAGTACACCGTGACCGTCCCCTGGTTGTTGCCCACAAACAGGGCAATGGACACCGCCACGGCAAACAGGGCCAACAGCCACAGGGCAGCGCGCACGGCCTTACCTTCCCGCCGCCGCGGTTGCCAGCGCTGCCAGGGTCTCGTCCACGCGCGGTAGCTCGACGGTCTTCAACTGCGCCTGAACCAGCTGCAGCGCTCCGGCAGCGACCTGGGTTTTGCGCGAAGCCGGATCGAAATACTTGCCCAGCGCCAGGGAGGCCGAAACCAGGTCGGCGCGAGCGCCTTCGAATTGACGCGACAACAGGCCCAAGCGCGCATTGAGCAACCTGAGCTTGAGGTTCTCGCGCAAAAAGAAACTTTGCTCGGGCGTGAGCAGCACGGCTTCAGGCTGCTCGATCCGGCTGACCCGGACCAGGCTGCGCGCCTCGGCCAGCACGGCATCAAGCGCGCGTTCCCACAACGCCTGGGCCGGACGCACCGGCGCGGCTTTGGAGGCGCCAATGGAAGTCACAGAGACCACGGCGTTGGCGATGGGCAGATCATCGACCTGGCGGATCAAATCATCCAGCTTGACCAGCAGGCCGGAGGTGTCCGTCACATTCGCAGCCTTGATGCGGTCCATGTCGCGCGTCATGGCGCGTTGAAGCGAGGACAGCCTGGGTTGGGCCGCACGGCTCACCCGCAGGTCAGCGGTCTTGAGCGCTGCCATCAGGGGCTCGACGCTGCCTGTCAGTTGCGCCTGCTGCTGCGCCAGCCGGATGGCAGACTCGATGTCCACCACCAGATTTTCGTCACGCGAGCGCGACAGGCTCTGCATCAGCTCTTCAAGCTGGGTGCGCTGCAGCACGACTTCGCTCAGGCGGTTTTCGTTCACCGCCTGGCGCGCCGCCGTTTCAAGCCCGCGCTCCATCGCCTGTTTGGCCATGCCACGTGCCTCGACGGCCACAGCGCCAGCGTCCGCACTCTGGCGTGCGAGCTGCTCCTGGATGGCAGAGAGTTTTTGCCACAGCAGGCCACTGGCCAGCAGGCTGAGCACCACCACCGCCACGAGCAGCAAAAAAA